>JBEKXO010000004.1:0-60908 GCA_049511995.1 Terriglobales bacterium | reverse complement strand
CAAGTGCGTGCTGCTGCAGAGTGACGAGTCGCAGGGCTTTCGCGTCACTGCAGATATGGTCGCGGAACTGGTGACGCCGAAGACGAAACTCATCATTCTGAATTCGCCGTCCAATCCTTCGGGCGCAGTGATCAGCCCGGAAGATATGACCGAGGTGGTGCGACTGGCCCACCAGCGCGGCATCTGGGTGATTTCGGATGAGTGTTACGTTTATCTGAATTACACAGGCAAGCGCTTTTCGGTAGGTTCATTGCGCGAGTATCGCGATCGCTTCATGGTCGTCGGATCGCTTTCGAAAACATACGCCATGACTGGATGGCGACTGGGATTCACGCTAGGGCCTGTGCCCATCGTCAGTGCGGTTCAGAAACTGCAGAGCCAGTCGACATCGAATCCGACATCGATTGTGCAGAAAGCAGCGGTCACAGCGCTGAGGGGTCCGCAGCAGTGCGTGGACGAGATGCGTGCGGAATACATTAAGTTGCGCGATCACGTGGTGAAGGGATTGCGCTCGATTCCTGGCGTGAAATGCACGCTGCCGGAGGGCGCGTTCTACGCGTATCCGAATGTGGCGGAATTTTTCGGACGCAGTGGGATCAACTCGGCTTCCGACCTTGCCGGTAAACTTCTGCGCGAAGTGCACGTTGCAACCGTCCCGGGTGAGGGCTTTGGGACGAAGGAACACATTCGCATCTCGTACGCGACCACGATTGCCGAGCTCGACCGGGGGTTGGAGCGGATGCAGAAGTTCTTTGCAGGATTGTAGGCGCGTCGCATATAGAGGTGTCATCAAGAGCATCGCCCGTGATGACAAAGCTTGCTCCCCATGTCCCCACTCTACCCGCTTCTCATGCAGCCCGCGTTCGACCCGCGCCCCTGGGGCACGCTCGATCTTTCCGCGATTTATCCTAATCATAAATTCAGCGAACGCATCGGAGAGGCCTGGCTCACCGGCGACAACTGCGTCGTCGCGAACGGTCCGCTGGCGAAACGCACGCTAGCAGACTTGAGCAAAGATTTTGGCATTGAACTTGTGGGCACGGCTGCGCGCGATCCGCAGCGCTTTCCCTTGCTGCTGAAGTTTCTGTTTCCGGAAGAAAAATTGTCCGTACAGGTGCATCCCGATGATGCAACGGCCCAGGCATTCGGTGAACCCTGGGGCAAGACGGAATGCTGGTACGTGGCCCATGCCAAGCCTGGAGCGCAAGTCGCGCTCGGGCTGAAAGCCGGCGTCACGCTCGCGCAGTTCGAGCAGGCCATCCATGACAAGCGCGCGGAAGAGTTGCTTAACTGGATCAACATCTATCAGGGCGAGATGATTTACGTTACCGGCGGCACGGTGCATACGCTGGGGCCGGGCGCGGTGATTGTCGAAACGCAGCAGCAATCCGACACGACGTATCGTCTTTACGACTACGGGCGCCCGCGGCCGCTGCATCTCGAGCGCGGCCTCGCCTCGATTAAGGAACGCACGGGTGCGGGCAAAGTGATACGCCCCGCGCCCATCGCGACCAATGGCGGCAAGAACCGGCGCTCGTCGATGATTGCGGCGCCATACTTCACGGTGGAGATGTATGAGTTGAAAGAGCCGCAGGATTTCTCGACGGCCGACGACGCGGGTAAGACGTCAGCGCAAATTATGGTTGCCGTGGAAGGCTGCGGAGTTGTCGAGGCGCACGGCCGCGATCCGGTCACGCTGGCCAAAGGTGACGCGGTTGTGGTGCCGGCCGCTCTACAAAATTTCACGGTTCGGCCACAATGGGCCGTCGAGTTCTTGAAGGCAAGCGTTCCCGGCGGGGCGGTCGCTGAACCTGCCACTCGTATCTAATCTCTCTCACGCCTCTCTCGCACTCCTGCGTGGTAGGCTTTCTATTCGTGAAGACGAATCCACATTTCTATCCCGTCATTCTTGCCGGCGGACGAGGCACGCGCTTCTGGCCTCTGAGTCGCAAACGACGCGCCAAGCAACTGCTTGCGCTTGACGGCAAGCAAACCATGATCCAGCAGACGGTCGCGCGACTGGTGCCGATGGCTGCCCCTAGCCGCTTCTGGATCATCACTAATGGTGAGTTACGCTCTGCGATCCATCGTCAGCTTCCAAAACTTCCGGCGAAACAAATCATCGCCGAGCCGGTTGGTCGCAATACGGCTCCTGCGATTGGCTTGGCGGCGTTTCTTTTGCTGCGTCATGATCCCGAGGCGGTGCTGGGACTGTTTCCTTCCGACCATGTCATCGCAGACCCCGTTGCATATCGCGAGACGCTCAGCCGAGGAATCGAGATTGCGGCCGCGGGAGAAAACATCGTGGTGCTCGGCATTCGCCCAACGCGTCCCGAAACCGGTTATGGATATATCGAGGCGGGCGCGCAAGATCACAATGGCTCGCTCAGAGTCCGCCGCTTCACCGAAAAGCCCGATCTGGAAACGGCGCGGCAGTTTCTCAGTGCGGGCAACTTTTTCTGGAATAGTGGCATGTTTCTTTGGAGAGCCGAGACGCTGGCCAGTGCGCTGCGCGAGCACCTGCCGAACACCGCGTCGCTTCTCGAAAAAATCGCCGCTGCTTATGGAACACGCAATTTTGAAAATACTCTTCGCAGGCTTTACCCGAAATGCGAAAACATAAGCATTGACTACGCGGTGCTGGAGCCACGCTCAGGCAAGGGAGAAAGCCAGTCGCGGATCTTCTGTATTCCTTCCGATTTTGGATGGAACGATCTCGGCTCCTGGACCGCGCTGCACGAGCACCACGTGGCCAAGACGAAACCGGCCGACGGAAGCCCGGTTTCAGCGGCGGGAAGTTTTGCCTTGAATGCAACTAATAATTACGTGCACGCACCGGGCAAATTCGTAGCTCTGGTGGGCGTGAGCAATCTGGTGATCGTTGAGACCGAAGACGCTCTGCTTGTGACTACGCTCGACCAATCGCAGGATGTCGGCAAGGTGGTAAAGCATTTGGATGAGAAGAAATTGAAGAGGTTGGTGTGAGAACTTCCGCCATCGCTGTTCGTCGTTCGCGGTTCGCAAATCCAAAACACGCGGTTCTGCTCGGAATGACAACCTAAAAGTTGTCGCGAGTAGCGAACGACGAGCGGCGAACGACGACCAACGACTAGCGACCGACGACTCCTATGACGCAGATCAAATTCGGCACCGATGGCTGGCGCGGCCTGATCGCCGACGACTTTACGTTCGACAACGTGCGCCGCGTTGCCGCAGCCATCGCCAGCTACGTTCTCAAGCACGAAGATGCTGCACACGGCGTGGTTATCGGATATGACACGCGTTTCCTTTCCGATCGCGCCGCACGAATCGTGGCGGAGGTAATCGCTGGCGCGAGCGTGCCCGTGCTCCTGGCCAATGACTACGTCCCCACGCCCGCGGTTTCCTACAACGTGAAAAAGCTCGGCGCAGCGGGCGGAGTGATGGTCACCTCCAGCCACAATCCATGGAACTGGAATGGCGTGAAGTTCAAAGCGAAGTTTGGTGGATCGGCCACGCCGGCGATCATGAAGTCGATTGAAGACGAGTTGGATGCCGGAACACTGCTCTCAGCCTCGTCTCCCACCCTTGCGCACACAACGCGCAAGAATGGGGCACCCGGACCTCCTGGTGGCGCGAAAATTGAAGAAGTGGATCTCAAGCCTGCCTACGTCGCAGCGATCAGCGAGTTTGCGGATCTCGACCTGATCCGCCGCGCGGATTTCAAGTTTGCGATCGACTCGATGTACGGCTCGGGCCGCGGACTTCTGCCGAAGATATTTGACGCCCACGGCATACGCTACGTGGCCATACGGCAAGAGGTGAACCCGCTATTTCCCGGGATTAATCCTGAGCCGATTCTGCCGCACGTTGCGCTGCTGCAAGAAACGGTGGTGAAAGAAAAATGCCACGCCGGCCTGGTCACTGACGGTGATGCCGACCGCATCGGAGCCGTGGCCGAGGATGGCAGTTTCGTCGATTCGCATAAGTGCATGTCGGTTTTGCTGAACTGGTTGCTGGTGCGTAAAAAGTGGCCGGGCGATGTGGTGCGCGCTTTCAATACCACGGGCATGATGGACCGCATTGCCGCCAAGTATGGTCGCAAGCTGTACGAGACTTCGATTGGCTTCAAGTACATTGCCGATTTAATGATGGAGCACGAAATCCTGATTGGCGGAGAGGAATCGGGCGGCATCGGCTACGGCCGTTTTTTGCCGGAGCGCGACGGCATTCTCAACGCGCTGTTGCTGGCGAATGTGATGGCGGAAGAGGGCAAGCCGCTTGGGCAACTCGTCGCCGATCTGCAGCGTGAATTCGGCGCACATTACTATGGCCGCCGTGACCTGCATATTTCGGATGAAATGAAGAACGGCGCGATACTTCGCGCTGCCGATTCGCAAACTTCGAAACTTGGCGGTTATTCAATTTTGCGCAAAGAGAATCGCGACGGCATAAAGTTCTATCTTGACGCTCCGAAGAATGGCAATGGTGCGGACCCCTGGGTGTTGTTTCGTGCATCGGGTACGGAGCGTCTGCTCCGCTGCTATGTCGAAGCGGCCTCGCCACAGCTAGTCGAAGAAATTCTCGAAGCGGGCGAAAGATTCGTGCGGCAGGCATGACCTCTGGACTAGGCTCAACACAGCACTTTCGCGTTTTGAACGGCCCCATAACGCGATAGGATGTTAATAACAGCAGCGTAATGGTCACCAGCGAAACTATACCCGTTCTCGCCGATTCTCCGGAGTCGCGCCGCTACAATCGCGTCAAGCGATGGCTCGGCATCGCCGACTTCGCCATCGGCTTCGGATTGCTTGTCGTGCTACTCGCTTCCGGATGGACGCGCACGCTTCGCGATGTGGCGGAGCGCGGCGCTTCGCAAAATTACGTCTTTGCAGTTTTTCTCTATGTTCTGATGCTGATGCTGATCAGCCAACTGATCGGAATTCCGGTGGCATACTATAGTTTCCGCCTTGAGCATCGCTACAACCTCTCCAACCAGCGCTTCGGCTCCTGGCTCTGGGACGAATTCAAAAGTCTGCTGCTAGGCCTGGTCATGGCGACAATTGTTGTAGAGCTCCTCTACATGCTCATACGCCAGACCCCGCAGCACTGGTGGATCATCGCGTGGATTGTCTTTCTCGGACTCGTCATACTGCTGGCGCAGATCGCGCCAGTGGTGCTGTTTCCGATTTTTTATAAATTTGAGCCGCTCGAAAACGAGGAACTCAAACGCCGCTTAATCGTTCTGAGCGAACGCGCCGGTACGCACGTCCGCGGCGTCTACAAATGGCATCTTTCCGAGAAAAGCAAAAAGGCTAACGCCGCGCTCACCGGACTCGGCGCGACCAGGCGTATCATCCTCGCCGACACCTTGCTCGACCACTATTCCGACGACGAAATTGAAGCCGTGCTCGCTCACGAGCTCGGTCACCACGTGCATCGGCACATTCTGAAAAGCATTTTCGTGCAGGCCGGAATCACCTTATTCGGATTCTGGCTGGCGGATCAAGTTCTCACTTATGCCGTCTACCGCCGCCAAATGTTCGAGACGATGCACGATTTCGCCAATCTGCCGCTGCTGATTCTGGTCGCGACCGGGCTGTCGTTTTTGCTGATGCCCGCGCTCAACGCCTATTCACGCTTCAACGAACGCCAGGCCGACCGCTATTGCTTCCAATCCGTGGCCAGCGTCGAGCCGTTTATTTCGTCGATGAATAAGTTGGCGGAGCAGAATCTGTCGGAAAAGACGCCGGCGCGTTGGGTCGAGTGGCTGCTGCATTCGCATCCAGCAATCGTCAAGCGCGTTGCCGCCGCGGAAGCCTGGGCTAAATCACATTGAAGTGTGGCGCGGGCGCCCTCGCCCGCGTTCTCGCCATTCGATCTGCCGCTAGTGTTCAGCCTGGCCATCCCGAAGTATTTTCTCCACCCGCTGCGCATCCTCTTCCGTGTCGACTCCGACGGAATCGAAAGGTGTTTCGCCTACGTAAATCGGGACGCCGTTCTCAAGAAAGCGTAATTGCTCTAATCGTTCGCTGCGCTCGAGCGACGACTCCGGCCAAGCGACGAACTTATCGAGCGCGTCCTTGCGATAGCCGTAGAAGCCGAGATGTTTGTAATATTGCGGGCGCACGCCGTCGCGGTCATGCGGAATGGTGGCGCGAGAGAAATAGAGCGCGCGGCCGGCAGCGTCGGTTACCACTTTCACGGCGCTGGAACTGGCGATGTCGATGGCGGCGGCTGGCGTCTTCAAAGTTCCCACTGCAACGCCCGCGCCCTGCATTACCGCGATCAAACTTTCTACATGCTCGGGACGAGTCAGCGGCTCGTCACCCTGAACATTTAAATAAACATCGGCAAGCACCGTTGTCGAGATCTCGTGCACGCGCTCGGTGCCCGAGCGATGCGCCGCGGAAGTCATGCGTACGGCGAATCCTTGCTCTTCGCAGAAGCGCTTGATTTCGTCGGAATCGGTCGCGACGATGACGTGGTCGACCGCCGAACACCGCCGCACGCCGCGATACACCCACGCCAGTAATGGCACTCCCGCGATCTCGCGCAGCATTTTGCGGGGCAGGCGCGTCGAGGCGAGCCGCGCCGGAATGACAGCAACGACTTTCATGCGCCCAGTTTCGCATGGAGCGCGGCGTTTGACACGCGATTCGTTTGACACTCCATTCCATGCACTTTTAGAATGCATTTGGGACGCGTCCACCCGCGTCGCGGGATTCTGTGCCCATTTCCGGGCTGTCCCTGCTTTCCTTTCGCGTATTTCAGGATTGGCGGTGTAGCTCAGGTGGTTAGAGCGACGGTCTCATAATCCGTAGGTCGTAGGTTCGAGTCCTACCGCCGCCACCAGTATTTTCCAGCAGCGGAAAACGTCCGCTTGGATTCTGCATTTCGGACTCCAGCCGCTTTGCCCTTTCTGGCGCTCGGAACTGAAGGTATGCTAGATTCTATCCGCGCTCCGTCCGATTCTGCCTTGTTACGAGGAGGAAAGATTGCCTCGAATTCTGCTGACAACGCGCTGCCGCGACTCCGGCCTCTACGACTATTTTCGCGAGAATGCGCCGCGGAATTTCCGCTGGCGTTTTGGGATGCCGCGCACCATTTCATTCGGCCTGCGATTCCTGCGGCAGAATCTTCCCGATGTGAACATTCTGGAATACCCCTCGCATGCCGAGTTTTCTGCTCAGCTCAAGCGCGGGTGGGACGCTGTAGGTTTTTCTTTTTATCTGGAAGAGACCAACGACATCCTCAAGATGGCCGCCGAGGCGCGCCAGGCAGGCGTCCGCGAACTGTGGGCGGGAAATTATGGAGCCTTGACTCCCTCTATCCATGCTCACTTCGATCATGTGTTCAACGGTTACAGCGAGAGCGCGATGGCAGAAAAGCTGGGTGCGCCTCTGGATGAGATCCAGCATCCACCATTGATCACGCGCTTCCGCCTGCCCGGAGGCTGGTCGTTTCCGCTCGGGATTTTGTTTTCTTCACGGGGTTGTAGTTTTCGTTGCACCTTCTGCCAGACCACTACGTTTGCGCCGAAGCCAAAGGAAATCTCACTTGCATCGTTGGATCGCGCTCTGCGTTTCTACGTCGAACGCGGCGTTCGCTTTGTTCTTCTGCTGGACGAAAATTTCGGCAACCTTCCCTCACATGCGGACGCTGTCATTGAGCTATTGGCGCGTCACGGAATTCGATGGCTGGTGCAGTCCCGCGTCGACCTGCTCCTTCGAAACTTCGAGGAATGGCAGAGATGCGGCATGGAGGGCGCGCTCTTTGGGATCGAGAGCTTTCATCAGGACATCCTGAAGCAGATGCACAAGAACGAGAAGGCGCAGTCGGCGTTTGAACTGGTGGAGCGGTTGCATCGTGCAGGCCTGTACGCTCAGGGTTATTACATCATCGGTCTGCCGCCCGAAACGCCGCAGTCGATCGCGGAAGATCTGCGAACGCTGGCGTCTTTAAAGCTCGACGTAACCCAAATCACCATCGTCACGCCGCATCCGCAGACGGAGATGTGGCGCGAACTCGATTCGGGCTACGGCATTTTTGAAAAGGATTGGTCCAAGTTCGACACCAAGCATCTCGTCTGGAACCATCCGCATTGCGCGCCTGGCGTATTGGAGTCGCTGCTCGAACAGGGTTTCCGCATGTGCTACAGCGGCGACTGGGTGGCGCGGACCACGAAAAAGTTCCTCTCCAGGAGAAGAGCGCAAAAGGATCTTTCAAGTGTGTTGATGGGGCCGGTGCGCTCGCGATGGGCCTCCGCCGAGCGCTTGCCCTACCTTCCCGCGCCAGTCCCTTCCGGAGATCAGCGGATTCGGAGCGTTGCGTGAGACGCGCCGCGGCGCGTGTCGGAACTTTCTGATCGCGTCTCATAGAAGGCCAACTCATTTACCATAACCCCTTGCGCTCCCGGAGGACACATAGATGAGACGCGTTTTGATCGCGTTCCTGGCATTCCTTACGTTTGCGACGTTCGCACCTGCTCAGAGTTCCACGCCCGATCCATCGCACAAAACGTCGGCGGCCGCAGAGCCGTCGGCGCGGAAGACGATCGATCAGAAAACTGCGGGCATGCAGAAAATGCCCGGCTTTTTCACATACTACTGGGACGCGCACGATGGAAAACTCTGGCTGCAAATCGACAGATGGAACACACCATTCCTCTACTACGAATCGCTCCCCAACGGCGTGGGTTCGAATGACGTTGGCCTCGATCGTGGCCAGCCTGGCAAGACGAATGTTGTGCACTTCGAACGCAGTGGCCCGCGAATCCTTCTGGTTGCTGAAAACGAACGCTACCGCGCGATCACGGACGATCTCGAACAACAAACCGCGGTACAACAGGCCTTCGCGCAATCGGTTCTGTGGGGCTTCGAATCGGCCGCTGAGGACGAGGATGGCAAATCAGTTCTCGTAGACGCCACGCCGTTTTTTCTGAGCGACGCGCACGAAGTCGCGACCAAGCTTGGCACCCTCAAGCAAGGCACGTACCACGTCGATTCGTCGCGCTCGGCAATCTACCTGCCGCGGACCAAAAACTTTCCTGAGAACACAGATGTGGAGTCGACTCTGACTCTTGTAGGAGAAAATCCGGGCCGTTGGGTGGAGCAAGTTACGCCCGATCCTCGGGCGATCACTGTGCACGAGCACTTCTCATTCATCCAGGCTCCTCCAGTCGGATTCCACGAACGTGCTTATGATCCACGCTCGAGTTTCTTCGGCATCAGCTACATGGATTTTGCCACGCCGGTCGATCAACCGATCGTAAAGCGATATATCGCGCACTACCGTTTGGCCAAGAAAGATGCTTCGGCGGCGACGAGCGAGCCCGTGAAGCCGATTGTTTATTACATCGACCGTGCCATTCCAGAGCCAATTCGCTCCGCTGTTCTTGAAGGAACAAGCTGGTGGAATCAAGCGTTCAGCGCTGCCGGGTACAAGGATGCGTTTCAGGTGAAGCTGCTGCCCGAGGACGTTGACGCGATGGATGTGCGCTACAACGTCATCGAATGGATTCCGCGTGCAACCCGCGGCTGGGCCTATGGCAGCGCTATCGCCGATCCGCGCACGGGAGAGATCATCAACGGGCATGTCAATCTTGATGCGCTGAGGATTCGCCAGGTATTTCTGATCGCGCAAGGCCTTCTCGATCCATTCGGAAACGATCCAGCCGCGCTCAAGCGAGCCAACGAGATGGCGCTTTCGCGCATTCGACAGCTGGCCGCGCATGAAACTGGCCATACACTGGGCCTCATGCACAATTACGCCGCAAGCATCGTCAATCGCAGCTCGGTCATGGACTATCCGCCGCCAACTGTAACTGTCGGCGCCGACGGTCGGCCCGACGTTTCCGATGCCTATGCCGTCGGCATCGGCGAATGGGACAAGGTTTCGATCGCTTATGGCTACAGCGATTTTTCGCAAGAGAAAGATGAGACGGCCGCGCTCGATAAAATTCTGGCCGATGCTTTTGGTCGAGGGCTTCTGTATCTCACCGATCAGGATGCGCGGCCACTCGGCTCCGCCAGCCCGATCGCGCACCTTTGGGATACAGACAGCAATACTCTCGATGGCTTGAAACGCGTGATGGCTGTGCGCGCCGCGGCGTTGAAGAATCTTTCCGAGAGCGCGATCCCCGAACACACTCCGATGGCGACGCTCGAAGATGTTCTGGTTCCGATGTATCTCTACCACCGCTATCAGGTGACCGCGGTGGCGAAGTCGATTGGCGGACTGGACTACTCATTCAATCTGCGCGACGTCAAAGACCACGAGCCGCCGCCGAAGATTGTATCTGCCGCACAGCAGCGAGCCGCTATTCGCGCAGTGCTCGACACTCTTTCACCGCAAGTGCTGGCTCTACCGGAATCTCTGATGAAAATGATTCCGCCGCGGCCGCCGGAATATCCTACGGGCCGCGAGAATTTTTCGCGCCGCACTTCGCCCGCATTCGATGCGCTTGCGCCTGCTGAAGCCGCCGCCGAGATCGTGGCCAATGTGCTCCTCCAGCCCGAACGCGCGCAGCGCATGATCGAGTATCACGCGCTCGATGCCGGCAACCCAGGTTTTACCGAACTGGTGGACGACATCCTAACCGCGACGTGGAAAGCGCAGCCCGCTTCCGGTTATCACGGCGCAATCGAGCGGACAGTCAACGCTGTCGTATTGGATCATCTTATGACTCTGGCGAATGACGATCACGCGTCCGCTCAAGTCCGCGCCGTGGCTGCGTTAAAGCTCAACGAATTGAAAAAATGGATCGCCACACAAGCGCCTTCGGCAAAGGACGACGCCATTCGCGCCCAGCTATTTTTTGCTGAGAGCCAAATCGATCACTTCCAAAAAAATCCCGCCGAAGTGCATGTGCCCGCGCCCGCTGCGCCGCCGGACGGCGACCCCATCGGCAGCGATGACTGGGAGTGAAAGGGAGATTCGAGGATGAGGCTGAAACTTCACGGCATCGAGGTTTGCGTGTTCGACGCCTATGGCACACTGTTCGATGTCAACAGCGCAGCGCGAGCTGCCCAAGATTCTCTGGGAGAAAAGTGGCAACCGCTGGCCGAGTTGTGGCGCGCGAAGCAGCTGCAATACACCTGGCTGCGAAGCCTTGGCGCGCGCCACGCGGATTTCTGGCAGGTTACAGGAGATGCGCTCGATTTTGCTCTCGCGACATTGCGGATCAACGACACTGCGCTACGCGACCGGCTCATGGACTCGTATCGAACCCTCGGCGCTTATCCGGAAGTTCCCGACATGTTGCGGAGGCTAAAGGCAGGCGGCATGAAGCTCGCGATTCTATCGAACGGTTCGCCTGCCATGCTGGAGGCGGCGGCGGCCAATGCTGGCATCGCCGATCTGCTCGACGCCTCGCTATCGGTAGAAGAAGTAAAGATCTATAAGCCGCATCCTTCCGTTTATCAGCTAGCCTGCTCGAGATTCAACCTGCCGGCCGACCGCATCTGCTTTCTCTCTTCGAACGGCTGGGACGCGTATTCGGCAAAAGCGTTTGGCTTCCGCGTTCTTTGGTGCAACCGCTTCGGCCAAGCGCCTGAGCGAATTCCCGAAACGCCCGACGCTCAAATCACCACGCTGGCCGAAGTGCCGGATGTCGTTCTCGCTTAATTCTCCCGCCTGATCCTCATCTACGCGCAGCCAGTGCCGCTTTCACGCGATCAGGCGTGAAGGGCAGTTCTCGAACGCGCGCGCCGGTCGCATCAAAAATCGCATTGCCGATCGCTGCCGCTACAACCGTGATCGCCGTCTCTCCGGCGCCTGTCGCTTCCGTCGTGGGCCTGTCGATGAGAACGATATCGATTGTCGGCAACTGAATTCCAAGCGACAACGAGTGATAACTGCGCCAGTCGATCGAAGTTACCTTGCGATCATCCCAGGTGATTTCCTCCCCCAGGGCGCGGCTCATTCCCTGCAATATTCCACCTTCGATTTGATTGCGCAGGCCATCGGGGTTCGAGATTGGTCCGCAATCGTGGGCGATGACAAAACGCTTAGCCTGCACTCCGCCGCTTGCCTGATCGACCTCTATTTCGGCGACGAGCGCAGCGTATCCGTTGTCGCCTTCGTACGCCACGCACGCGATTCCGCGCCCGGTGGCGATTGCCGTGCGCGCCAGACCGTCCTTCGGCGAGGGACGCGCTTCCCAGTTCGCTGTCCTGGCCGCGGCTTTCACCACGTCAATCATCCGCGTCTCCTTCAGGTGCTGCAGCCGATAGGCGACCGGATCGGCCTTGACGCGCGCACTGATCTCGTCCATGAAACATTCGTGCGCGAAAGTATTTTGCAGGCGCAAGGGCGAGCGCAGCGGCCCAGTGAAAAAAGGCGATTTCACCGCGTGCGTCAGTACTCGTTCGCTTTGGACCGAACCTGTTCCGCCACATTTACCGCTGATGCATCCCATCACGTAGGACGGGACTGCATTGTTGCCGTTGCGCAATTCTCCGGTCGGCTCGACGGCCGCTCGCGGCGTAATCGTCTCCGGATCAAAACCGGCCAGCATCCCCGTAAGTACGTTCCCCGGTTTGTCATATCCCGGTCTGCCGCCGAGCGATGCCGCCCACGTCTCACAGTCCCAAACGTCAATTGTGCCACTGGCATTGATTCCGGCCTGCTGCTCGATTACGCACGCGGAGCCGTAATTTTCGGAGATGAATTCGTCGTGCCGCGTGAGTTGCACGCGAACCGGTTTGTGGACCGCCTGCGAGAGCAGCGCCGCATCGAATGACACGGTGTCGGCAGCGTTCAGTCCGTAACAACCGGAGCCGCGAACAAATATGACGCGCACACTGTCGAGCGGCAAACCCGTTAGCGCCGAGACGCCATGCTGGGTCGGATACACCGACTGTGTGGGCGACCACACCGTGGCGTGATCGGCTTGCACATCAGCCACCGCGCAAGACGAACCGATCGAACCATGCGCCTGATAAGGATGGGAGTAAGTCGCTTTCAGCACCTGCGTAGCGGATTTCAGTTTGCCATCGACATCCTTCGAGTTAACGAGCATCGAATCGCGCGACGGCTGCTTGCGCACGTAATCGTAGAAGTCCTTCTGTGAGGGCAGGCCCGGGCCCCGCTTCCAGTCGACCTTCAGATCTTTAGCGGCCTGTGCCGCCTGCCACTGCTTCTCCGCAACCACGCCCACGAAGTTCTTCCGCACGACCACCTTAATCAAGCCGGGAATGTGCTGCACCGATTTCTCATCCACACTCGCAACCGTTGCTCCAATCTCCGGCGGACGCACCACTCGGCCGTGAACCATCCCCGGCACCTGAATGTTGTGAACGAATTCGAATGTGCCGGTCATGAGCGCAACTCGATCCGTTGACGGTATCGACTTGCCCAGCACCTTCCAATCGCTCGGCGATCTGCGCTTGGCGGACGAGTTCACTTTAATTTCAAAGTGCCTTTCGCCAACAAGTTCGCCATAGCTGACGCGGCCTCCGCGCTTTGCGCTGACAACACCATTCTCGATCGTAAGCTGATCCGCGGGCACGCCAAGCTTTTGCGCTGCCATGCCAATGAGAGTCTCGCGGGCGGTTGCCGCGGCCTGCGCCAGATTTCGTGAATTGAAATTTGTCGGGGTGGATTGGCTGCCGGAGGTTGTTCCCTGATCCGGCGTCACCGACGTGTCGCACTGAATCAGTTTCACGCTGCTGAAAGATACGCAGAGTTCTTCGGCGACTAGCTGAGTTTGCACTGTATACATACCCTGGCCAAAGTCGCATTTTCCCGTGTACGCCGTGACCGTTCCATCCGACGCAACCGCGAGCCATGAATCGAGCTTCTCCGGATCGACATGTGACTTGTGTGTATCAAAGGGCCCCTGTGCGATGGCGAATGGCTCCACTAGAGAACTGGCGCTGAAGGAAACCACGAGCGCACCCGAGGTCTTGATAAAGTCGCGGCGGGAGATTTCTCTTTTCATGCGCGCTTCTCCTGATAACGCTTGATGGCGCGCATCATTCGCATATGAGTAAAACACCGGCACAGCACATTCGACATTGCTTCGTGCATCTGCTCTTCTGTGGCCTTCGGATTTTCATCCAGCAGCGATTTGGCGGTCAAAATCACGCCGCTCAGGCAGAAGCCGCATTGCGCCGCCCCCTCATCGATAAACGCCTGCTGAATCGCGTGCGGTTTGTCGGAAGTTCCCAGGCCCTCAAGCGTCGTGACCTCTTGCTCTTGCACGGTGCTAACGGGCATAACGCACGAACGCACGGCGCGGCCGCTTATGATGACCGTGCACGCTCCGCACTGCGCGATGCCGCAGCCAAACTTCGGTCCGCGCAGCTGGAGTTCGTCGCTGAGTACATAAAGCAGCGGAGTTTCCGGATCGACATCAAGCCTGTGAACCTGACCATTTACCTTTAGAGAAATAGGGGCCATCCTGTTCGCCTCCCAATCTTGTCGATAAGAAAAGCTTACAACGAATTGCGCCAGCTATAATGGCAGCCTTCTAACAAAAGGAGCTGCATGCGACCGTTCTCCGCCGTTGTGCTAATTTTTACCCTGATTGTTCCTTCTCTTTCTTTCGGCACTGACCAAGCCGCGTTAGGTCAGGCTGCGATGGTGGGCTACTCTCCGCGCGCCAGCCAGAGCGAGCGCGAGTGGGAGGCGAAGTTTCGCGCCATCCCTGATCCCTCCAATCTCCGTGAATATATGCGGCGGCTGAGTGCGCGCCCGCACCACGTTGGCTCCCCATATGATAAAGACAATGCCGAATGGATTCTTGCTCATTTCAAGGACTGGGGACTGGACGCGCACATTGAGAGATTCGACGTTTTATTTCCGACGCCCAAGGTGCGCGTGCTGGAGATGCTTGCGCCTACAAAATTCACCGCCAAACTAGAAGAGCCTGCGCTGGCGGTCGATCCGACTTCGAACCAGAAGTCGGAACAGTTGCCTACGTATAACGCCTACTCTATCGACGGCGATGTAACCGGCCCGCTCATTTTCGTAAATTATGGCTTGCCCGAAGACTACGAAAAGCTTGACCGGCTGGGCATTTCGGTGAAAGGCGCGATCGTGATCGCCAAGTATTTACATTCGTGGCGAGGAATAAAACCAAAAGTTGCGGCCGAGCACGGAGCCATTGGCTGCCTGATTTACTCCGAGCCGCAGGACGACGGCTACACGCGCGATAACGTTTTTCCACAAGGGCCGATGCGCAATCCGGACGGAGTGCAGCGCGGCAGCGTCATGGATTTCGCCTCCGCCAGCCCGGGCGATCCGCTGACCCCCGGCGTCGGCGCGACGCCTGACGCAAAACGCCTCGCTCTGAAAGATGCGAAGAGTCTTACGAAAATTCCGGTGCTGCCAATTTCTTACGGCGATGCGCAGCCGCTGCTGGCCGCGCTGGCCGGACCGATGGCGCCGGATGAGTGGCGCGGTTCGCTCCCGATCCCCTATCACGTCGGACCTGGGCCTGCGCAGGTTCATTTGAAGCTCGCGTTTAATTGGGATATCAAGCCGGTTTACGATGTGATCGCGAAAATCCCAGGCAGCGTCGCTCCGGACGAGTGGATCATTCGCGGCAATCACCATGACGCGTGGGTGAATGGGGCCGAAGATCCAACCGCCGGACAGGTTGCTCTGCTCGAGGAGGCGCGCGCCCTCAGTCTGCTGCTGAAGCAGGGATGGAAGCCGCGGCGCACCGTTATCTACACCGCGTGGGATGGTGAAGAACCTATGCTCCTGGGCTCGACCGAATGGGCGGAAACACATGCCGATGAACTGCGCGAGCATGCCGCGGTCTATATCAATACCGACAGCAACGATCGCGGCATTTTTAGTATGGGCGGTTCGCACAGCCTTGAGCAATTCATCAATGGAGTCGCGCGCGATATCGAAGATCCGGAAACGAAAATGAGCGTGTGGCAGCGGGCACAGCTAAATGCGGTCGCAGCAGCAAAATCCGCTGATGATCGCAAGGAACTGCGGCAGCGCACTGATCTCCGCATCGAAGCGTTGGGTTCGGGCACGGATTTCACTGCATATCTTGATCACCTCGGCATCGCCTGCCTGAACCTGGGATTCGCCGGCGAGGATGAGCAGGGGATTTATCATTCCATTTACGACGATTTTTACTGGTACACGCATTTCTCTGACACCGATTTCGTCTATGGCAGAGCGCTGTCGCAAACTATTGGAACGTCGGTAATGCGGCTGGCGGATGCCGAAGTCTTGCCATTTGATTTCGTGGATTTTGCCGACACCGTGGGAATGTATACGAAGAATCTGGAGAAGCTGCTCGCCGACAAACAGGATGAAATTCGCGAGCGCAATCAGGAAATCGATGAAGGAATGTTCAAGGCGACATTCGATCCGAGGAGGCCGACGGTCACTCCTGCAAAAGAGGAGATTCCACCGCACTTGAATTTTGCGCCGATGCAGAATGCGGTTGAATCCCTAACGCGCAGCGCCAAACACTACCAGCAGGCGCTTTCGCAAAAGCAAGCAAGCTTGGGAGATGATGCGCTCGCGGCAAAACTGTTCACCCTGAATCACGAACTCATCGAGAGCGAACGTCGACTCACTAATGCCGACGGATTGCCGCGGCGGCCGTGGTACAAGCATTTGTTGTATGCTCCTGGCGTTTACACCGGATATGGCGTAAAGACGGTTCCGGGAGTGCGTGAGGCGATCGAGCAGAAAAACTATGCGGAGGCGGAACACGAGATTGTTCGCGTCGCTAAAGCTCTAGAGGACGAATCGGCACTGATCGAATCAGCCGCGAAAGAACTGGAAGGTTCGGGAAAATAAGTGCGCGGTTATTCTGCTTCAGAGACGCCGCTTTGACGGCAAATCAGGACGCTATCCTTTGTTCCGTGGAGACGGGTTGAGCGCTCATGGGCATTGCCTGCGCTCGCAAATAAGCATCCACGCTCGCTGCCGCGTTTCGGCCTTCGGCAATTGCCCATACGACCAACGACTGGCCGCGCCGCATATCGCCCGCTGCGAAAACTCCGGGCACCGATGACAAGTAGTTCTGGTCGGTCGCAACATTACCGCGCGCATCGAGTTTCACGCCCAGTTGCTCAATCATTCCGTTTCTAACCGGACCGACAAAGCCCATCGCGATCAGAACGAGATCGGCTTCCATCGTAAATTCAGAGCCCGGAATCGGCTCGAACTTCGGCGCCGGGCCGACGCGCATGGCGTGCAGTTGCTGCACCCCGCCCGCATCAGAGCCGGTGAACTTTGTCGTGGCGATGCTCCAGTCGCGCACGCCGCCTTCTTCGTGAGCGCCTTCGATGCGCAACTGCATCGGCCACAGCGGCCAAGGCGTCAGCGGTGAACGCTCGTCGGGAGGCTTCGACATGATCTCGAATTGGTGCACGGAGAGCGGCTTTTGGCGATGGCAGGTGCCGAGGCAATCTGCGCCGGTATCGCCGCCTCCGATGATAACGACACGCTTTCCCGTCGCCAGAATTTCCTGGTGCGGTTCGATCGTGTCGCCGAGAGAACGCCGATTCTGTTGCGGCAGAAACTCCATCGCGAAATGAATGCCTTTTAATTCGCGCCCCGGAACATTCAGATCGCGGGGATGCTCCGCGCCTCCAGCGAGTACGATGGCGTCGAAGTCGCGCTGCAAATCTTCAACCGCGACGTTCTTGCCCACTTCTGCACTCGTAACAAACTTCACACCTTCGGCGGACATCTGTTCCACGCGGCGTTCGACGATGCGCTTCTCCATCTTGAATTGCGGGATGCCATAGACCAGCAGGCCGCCGATGCGGTCCGCTTTTTCGTAGACCACAACCGTATGCCCGGCGCGGCACAACTGTTGCGCAGCCGCTAATCCCGCGGGCCCTGAACCGACGATTGCCACTTTTTTCCCGGTGCGGAACTTCGGAGGTTCGGGATGAATCCAGCCCTCAGCAAAACCGCGCTCTACGATATTTTTTTCGATCTGCTTGATGGTGACCGCAGGCTGATTGATTCCGAGCACGCACGATGCCTCGCACGGCGCGGGGCAAATCCGGCCGGTGAATTCCGGGAAGTTGTTGGTCGCGTGCAGTTGGCGAACTGCTTCTCTCCAGCGTCCGCGATAGACGAGATCGTTCCAGTCGGGAATCAAATTGTTGACGGGGCAGCCGGTCTGACAGAAGGGCACGCCGCAGTCCATACAGCGCGCGCCCTGCGTACGAAGTTTCTCTTCCGGAAAATCAAGGTAAATCTCGAACCAATCGTTGACACGCTGCGTAACTGGACGTCGCGGGGCAAGCTCGCGCGTGTATTCCAGAAATCCCGTGTCCTTACCCATGTTGCACCTGTTCGGCTGCGGCCGGCATTATCAGCGGAACACTCGGAATATACGGTTGGCGTTGACGGCTCACACCGAGCACGCGCTTGTGTTCGTGCGGGAAAACTTTTATGAATCGGGACAACGCCTCAGACCAGTTGTCGAGAATCCAAAGAGCGCGCGGGCTGCCGGTAAGGCCGAGATGGCGAGTGACGAGATCTTTGACAAGTTTAGCTTCGGCAACCCGACTCCCATTGAACTGCGGAGCATGCGATTCGAGGACGGGCTCGAGATCGACCGAATCCAGATTGCATCGTTTCTCGGTGAAGTCTCCCTGCTCGTCGAAAACGTAGGCCACGCCTCCGCTCATTCCCGCGGCGAAATTTCTTCCGCAGGCTCCGAGCACGAGCACTAGGCCCTTTGTCATGTATTCGCAGCCGTGATCGCCGACGCCCTCGACTACCGCGGTCGCTCCCGAGTTGCGCACGGCAAAGCGCTCGCCGGCGACTCCGTTAAAAAAAGCCTCGCCGCTGGTTGCGCCATAGAGCGCAACATTGCCGATCAGAATATTTTTTTCGGGGGCGAACTTCGACCGCCGTGGGGGATATGCCACCAAACGCCCGCCGGACAGGCCTTTTCCAACGTAATCGTTGGCGTCACCTTCGAGCGTGAGAGTGACTCCCTTGGCCAGAAACGCACCCATGCTCTGTCCAGCGGAGCCATCGAGATGAATGCGAATGGTGTCGTCGGGCAGGCCGGCTGAGCCGTGGCGGCGCGCAATTTCTCCGCTGAGCATGGTGCCGACGGAGCGATGCGTATTGCGCACGGGCAATTTGATCACCACCGGCGCACCGGATTCGAGCGCAGCCTGCGACTTGGCGAGAAGTTGATGGTCCAGCGCCTGCTCCAAGCCGTGATCTTGCGCGTGGATGCAATGGCGAGCGACGCGAGAGGGAGTGGGCGGGGCATATAGGATCGCCGACAAATCAAGGCCGCTCGCCTTCCAGTGATCAACTGCCGGCTGCGTTTCAAGCATGTCGACGCGGCCAACCATTTCGTCTATACGACGGAAGCCGAGCTCGGCCATATATTGCCGCACTTGTTCCGCGACAAAGAAAAAGAAGTTGATGACATGCTCGGGCTGGCCCTGGAAGCGCTTGCGCAGCACGGGATCCTGCGTGGCGATTCCCACCGAGCAAGTGTTGAGATGGCACTTGCGCATCATTACGCAACCCATCGCAATCAGCGGCGTGGTCGCGAAACCGAATTCTTCGGCGCCGAGCAACGCAGCGATCACAACATCGCGGCCGGTTTGCAGTTTGCCGTCGGTCTGCACGCGAATTCGGCTGCGCAGGTCATTTAATAAGAGCACCTGTTGCGTTTCCGCGAGGCCTAGCTCCCACGGGATACCTGCGTGCTTGATCGAACTCAACGGAGACGCCCCGGTGCCTCCGCTGTCGCCACTGATCAGAACAACGTCGGCGTGCGCCTTGGCGACTCCTGCCGCTACTGTGCCTACTCCGACCTCCGCCACCAACTTGACCGCGATGCGAGCTTGCGGATTTACGTTCTTAAGATCGTAGATCAACTGCGCCAGGTCTTCGATCGAATAGATATCGTGATGAGGAGGCGGCGAGATCAAGCCCACACCGGGAATTGAGTGGCGCAGGCGCGCGATCACTTCATCGACTTTGTGGCCGGGAAGCTGGCCGCCTTCGCCGGGCTTCGCGCCTTGGGCCATCTTGATCTGTAACTCATCTGCGTTGACTAAGTAATTGGCAGTAACTCCAAATCGCGCCGATGCTACTTGTTTCACTGCGCTTCGGCGTAAGTCGCCATTCGCATCGGGCTTAAAGCGTTCTTCGTCTTCTCCGCCTTCGCCGGTATTCGACTTCCCGCCAATGCGGTTCATGGCGATGGCCAGAGTCTCATGCGCTTCTTTGCTGATCGAACCGAATGACATGGCGCCGGTGGTGAAACGCTTTACGATTTCTTTGGCGGGCTCAACCTCGTCGATTGGAACTGGCTTGGCGGCCTTCTTAAACTTCATCAAGCTGCGCAGCGTTGCCATGTTGCTGCTTTGTTTGTCGATAAGGTCGGTGTATTCCTGAAAAGTTTGGGCGCTTCCCTGTCGCACCGCCTGTTGCAGTTTGCCTATGGTTAGAGGGTTCAGCAGGTGATACTCGCCATTCGCGCGTTGGTGATACGTGCCGCCGACTGCCAATTCAGTTTCCGATTCGGTCAGGGGACGGAACGCGTGCTCGTGCTTCATCTGCGCTTCGCGGGCCACAACTTCGAGTCCGATACCGCCCAGGCGTGACGCCGTGCCTGCGAAATATGCTTCCACTAACTCCTTGTTCAATCCGATCGCTTCAAAAACCTGAGCTCCCTGATAGCTCTGAAGGGTCGAGATACCCATCTTGGCGAAGGTTTTTAATAAGCCCTTATTCACCGATTTAACGAAATGCTTCACGGCTAACTCGGGAGTTATGCCGTCAGTTAACTCGCTCCGGCGCGCCATATTTTCAACCGTTTCAAACGCCAGATAGGGATTGATCGCGCTTGCGCCATAACCACTGAGCAGAGCAAAGTGCATCACCTCGCGCGGTTCGCCGGATTCCGTAATCAGAGCGACCTGCGATCGTGTCTCCTCTTTAAGGAGCAAGTTGTGCACGGCGGCAAGCGCTAGGAGGCTGGGGATAGGTGCGAGTTCTTTATTTACGCCGCGGTCGGAGAGGATCAGCAGGGTGTAGCCCGCTCTACCCGCTAGTGACGCGCGCTGGCACAACTCTTCGAGCGCGCGCTTCAGCCCGGCTTCTCCTTCGCTGGCTCGGAATAGAGCGGGTAGCGTGATCGCCAGTAAATCACCTGTCGAAACGCGGCGCAGCTTCTCCAGATCTAAGTTAGTCAGCAAGGGATGGGCGAGCTTGAGCATGTGGCAGTTCTCGGGCTCTTCCGAGAGTATGTTGCGCTCGCTGCCGATGTAACTGCTCAGGGACATCACGATCTCCTCGCGAATCGAGTCAATGGGAGGATTCGTGACCTGCGCGAAGAGCTGCTTGAAGTAATTGAATAACGACTGCGGGCGGTCGGAGAGGCAAGCGAGCGGCGTATCCGTTCCCATCGAGCCAACCGGTTCTTCGCCCTTCGACGCCATCGGGCTAAGGATCATGCGCAGGTCTTCGTCGCTGTAGCCGAAGGCACGCTGGCGGCGAAGCAAAGTTTCCGCGGGGGGATGATGCATGCGCGAAGGCGCGGGCAACTGATCGATCGTGATTTGATTGTCTTTGATCCACTGCCCATACGGTTGTCGCGAAGCCAGCCGATGCTTGATTTCCTTGTCGGGGACGATACGGCCTTCGACGGTATCCACCAGGAACATTTTTCCCGGCTGCAAGCGGCCTTTCATCTTTACTTGTTCCGGTTCGATGTCGAGAGCGCCGGTCTCAGAAGCCATGATGACGATATCGTCGTTCGTGACTACGTAGCGCCCAGGGCGCAAGCCATTGCGGTCGAGGAGGGCGCCAATCACGCGGCCGTCAGTAAATGCGATTGCGGCGGGGCCATCCCATGGCTCCATCAGGCAGGCGTGGTATTCGTAAAAAGCGCGCTTCTCCGGCTTCATATGGGGATTGCCTGCCCAGGCCTCCGGAATCAGCATGGCCATTGCGTGCGGAAGGCTGCGACCCGCCTGTACGAGCAATTCGACGGCATTGTCGAAGTTCGCGGAATCGCTGCCGTCGGGCGCGATAATCGGGTAAAGCTTCTGTATATCTTCGCCGAACAAGGGCGACTGGAGCAGCGATTGCCGAGCGTGCATCCAGTTGACATTGCCCTTGAGCGTATTGATTTCGCCGTTGTGCGCGATGTAGTGATAGGGATGAGCGCGCTGCCAACTCGGAAAGGTATTCGTCGAAAAACGCTGATGGACGAGGCACAACGCGCTGGTCACGTCCGGGTCGGACAATTCTTTGTAGAAATTGGTGATCTGCGGCGCCAGCAGCAATCCTTTATAAACAATGGTGCGACAGGAGAGCGAAGGGATGTGGAACGTGCCGGCGTCCTCAATGCCAGACGTGGCCATCTCATTTTCGGCGCGCTTACGCACGACATATAGCTTCCGTTCAAAGGCATCCTCGTCCGTGAATCCGCCGCATCCTATGAAAATCTGCTGGATGTAGGGTTGCGAACCGCGCGCCACACGGCCAATGGCGGTTGCGAAGCAGGGCGTATCTCGCCAACCAAGTACGGTCAATCCCTCTTCGCGAATGATGCGCTCGAGAACACCTTCGCATTGCAGGCGCGGATGTTTTTCGACAGGCAAGAAGGTCATGCCCACGCCATAAGCGCCGGGCTCGGGGAGTTCAAAGCCAAGCTTGCCACACTCGCGCAGGAAAAACTGGTGCGGAATCTGTAGGAGGATGCCCGCGCCATCGCCGGTCTCGGGATCGCATCCGCATGCCCCGCGATGCGTCAGGTTGATGAGAACCTCGATGCCCTTGCTTACAATGTCATGACTCTTGTGGCCGCGAACGTTGACTACGAATCCGATACCACAGGCGTCATGCTCTTGCGCAGGATGATAGAGACCCTGGGCAAGCGGAGGAGCGGGCGGCTTTTCTCGACGCGTCGTCATGGGCACGTTGGCAGCATCGCGATCGTTAGCGGCGCGGAGCCGCTCGCTGATTAGTTGTTCTTGAGTTGTAGCTATCTCCGCCAAGGGTACCGGGGCGGGCGCACTTCGGCTCAGGAACGCAAGACTACAACTTACTATTTAGTGCTTATTACAGCGCGAAGTACAATTCAGAATTTCGATGTGAACGATGCGAATTTTTGGATGCGGGGCACCTGGCACACCTTCCCTCTATTTTCCCTCCAGATACGGCGAGAGTTCGCTATAATCCCGGCATCGTTGCCATGGATTTCGATCAACTCATCACGTTTCTCGAAGTGGCCAAGCAGGGCAGCTTTTCGCGCGCGGGGGAGAAGGTTTTCCGCTCGCAATCCGCCGTCAGCGCCCAGATACGCCAGCTCGAGCAGGAGTATGGCGACCGGCTGCTCGACCGCTCCGGTAAGACTGTGAAGTTGACTCCCGCCGGGCAGGTGCTTTACGACTATGCCGAGCGGCTCAAGACATTGCGCGAAGAGTCGCTGATCGCCGTCGCGGACCATAGCAGCACGCCCCGCGGCACACTTCGCGTTGGCGCTAACGAGGCTACCTGTCTTTATGTTCTCCCGGAAGTTTTTGCGGAGTATTGCCGCCGCTATCCGCCGGTGCAGATCAACATTTATCGGAATTTCAGCTACAAGGTCACGGAAAAACTGGAGAACGGCACCATCGAAGTGGGTTTTTTGACGTTGCCCATCCAGTCGCCGAGCCTTGAGATCGAAACCATCTTCCGCGACAAGCTGATGTTGATGGTGAGCCCGAAGAATCCGCTGGCCAAGCACAAGAGCGCGGCGGTGCGCGATATCGTCAAGCATCCGCTGCTGCTGCCTAAGACGGGACACACGCGCAGGCTTCTCGACAAGCTATTCCGGCCGCATCGGGATGAACTGCAAGTGCGCATGGAATTGCCCAGCATCGGCATGATCAAGAGTTTTGTGGCGGCTGATCTTGGAGTATCCATCATCAGCGCATCGTTCGCCCGCGATGAAGTTGTGGCCGGACGGGTCAAACTGGTCGATCTGGAAGATGTGGAACTTTTTCGCGAGCTGGGGTTGGCCTACCGTCGCGACCGGACGCTTTCCTGCGCTTCCACCGCGTTCATCGGAGTTCTGCGCCAACTGACGGCGGCCAAGAAAACTCATTCTTCAACTCCTGCTTGACTAGATTTACATTCCTTTCACATTCGCCTTTTATGCTAGCTTCAGGATAGGTAGCAATTCGTCGGAATTCGTGAGAGTCCCCCATGGCCCGAAAACCAGTTCCGGCAACGCGAGTGAAACGCCGCTCGGCTTCGGCGCGAACTCGGATCGCGGAAGCTCCCGCGCGCCCAGCCCCTATTCGCAGTGACAATGACCAGGCCTCCGAAGACGAACTTTCGGCGTTGGTCGTGCGCGGCTGCCTGATCGCGCGCGACGCGGTATTCAATGTGAGGGACTTTCTTGCCGAAGGCTCGCGGCTCGCATTTCTCGCCATCAAGGATTGCGAGAAAGAGCTCGATCAGATCGAACGCAAAATTGACGATCAATTGCCCGAAGCGATCACCCGCGTCGGCGAAGCCAAGGCGCGCGAGTTGCTCGCCTGCCTGAAGTTCATCACCGATCTCGAGCGCATCGGCGACCTCGCCTACAGCGCGGTTATGCAACTGCAGTCGCGGCGCGAAAAACTGCCCGCCGCCGATTCCCGTCAACTGGTCGAGATGGCTTCTCTACTTTGCGCCATGCTGGATGAGGTGCATCAGGGATTTACGACACGCGACGTTACCCATGCGCAAAGCGTTCTGCAATCCGATCCGGAGGTGGACCGGATTTGTCATTCCCTCTTTCACCGTCATCTAGCGGAGCCCAACACGCCAAGCGGGCAAAAGAATTTCGATATTCTGCTGGCGGCTCAGGCGCTCGAGCGGGTCGGCGATCACGCCAAGAATCTGGCGGAAGAAATCTACGCTCTATCGGAAGGCCGCTCGCTGCGGCACAACGCGCGAAAGCTTTCTACGGCTTAGCGCTCTCCTCTTGCAATTCCGTCATGAAGATGAGGGTCTAATAGGCCCAGTACGGCCCGGTTCCTCCGGGCGTGCTTTGGCCTTGGATCGCCGTATACACGTTGCGCCCATAGAAAAAGGGTAGTCCCCAATCGAAACCGTTGATAGTGTTCGGCCCACCCAGTTGCCCAAACACATTGGCGGTCGGATTGTTGTTAAGAAGATTGTCCGCGTTCGCCACGCTGAAGTTGACCGTGCCCGTGGGTGTTCCGTTGTATCCCGCATTGGTGGCGGAGAGACTCAGGGTTGAGGACGGACAGTAGAAGGCGTCGTCGAGATCGGGGCAGGGTGGTACAGAGGCATCCGGGAAAAAGAACGCATTCGATCCGCTATCGATGAAACTCTGGTTGTACGATGCGCTATTGAAATTGGTGACGAAGTTTCCGTCCTGATCCACGGGATAAACGGTCGCCCCGTTCAGGGCGTTGTTCGATTCTGTTCCAATGCCGAATATAAGCGAGCCAGTCAGACTCACCTGGGGCGTGCTGGCCGCGGGCAGCTCGATGATCACTCCATTGTTATCCTTGGAAAAGAGCGACACGGGATTTACGACCTGCTGCGCTAAAGGCTCGGAGATCGCGGTGCAGCCGGATGCTGGACATTCGTAATAGAGATTGGGATTCTGCGTGGGATTCTGAGACGTCGACGGCGGCAAGGCGCAGGCGCCGCCGCAATCTTGCGCGAAGCTACCTACGCCTATGATGCCGTATGCTCCCAGCGTGTTAAGCGTATCCGAAGGGCCTCCCGGGTTGCCTGCGCAGAGCGATGTAGATGGCAGCGGGAAAGCCGTCTGATTGATGACCTGCACGGGCACGGAGCTTGCTTTTTCTCCGGCTATTTCGATATCGGCGGTTTGAACCGGTCCCCAGGTATAGCCAAGGACGAAGGGAAGACACTCGGCCACGGGATTGCCATCGGTATAGTTTTGTTGCGGTAGCGAAACTGTCAGGGGTATCGAAGAAAGAAGTCTTAGTCCGGAAGACCCCGTATCGACGAGCACGCCGCCGATGGTCTGGCAGGTCGAGGTGCCCGGTGTGCAGACGGTCACGCTGGTAAATGCGCCATTGGCATAGTTTCCCGCGGGGCCGGCGTTGACCGTAAGGGCCGCCACATTCGAGCCGGTGGGCGGGGGCGGTTGAGTTGTGTTCGGGGATGATCCGCTGCCTCCGCAAGCGCCGGCGAACAATAATGCTCCACTAACCGCGGCTGACATGAATGCATTCTTGATCATTCGATTTCGGTCGCTCATTATGCTTTTGTCCCGTATGTTCTTCGGTCCCTGATGGCACGCGCCTTTCATCGAATCGCCTCCGCCTTGATCCCCTCGGGCAGCATGTCTGGAAGGTAAGCT
This sequence comes from Terriglobales bacterium, assembly GCA_049511995.1. GTDB lineage: Bacteria > Acidobacteriota > Terriglobia > Terriglobales > Acidobacteriaceae > Acidiflorens. Next base: position 34,606 of record JBEKXO010000004.1, on the reverse strand, counting down.
CGGCCGGCGAACGACCGCATGTGCCCGCCCGATTCCACGACAAGACCAGGTTGGTTAATCACCAGCGGCCTGCGACCGGCGTGCTGGTTCGCCTGTGCCTGCACGGCTTGCTGATACTGGGCAAAATAGTTGGCTAAAACCTGCCGCAGGTCCGGAGGCCATGATGCTTGCCACGCCACCGCAAAGACCTTGCCTGTGGCGGGAGAGACGTATTCGCGCACAACCACTCCGCTGGCAGCCGTGATCTCATGAACTGCGTAGCCTTCGGCTTGCGTGGAGCGCAGACTGCCTTGCATGTGGGCCTGGTCAGCCTGGACGGAGGTTGCGTTCTCGCCGAGTCCCGCGAAAGCGGGCAAAGCCATCATCAGCGTGGTTGCCGAAATGATTGCCGTCCACGCAATCAACTGCGCCCGGCGGCGAGGGCGTGGGGAAATTTGTCTTTGATTCATGGGGAGGACTCCTTTGGCCAGCACGCAACCCTAAAAAGCGAAATAAATCTTCCGGTTTGAGAAGCCGCTATCACCCAAAGGCGCAGGGTCTGGCAGCTGAGTTATCCGCCATCCGTAGTGCGCCTATCTAGAGCTTCCTGTTGGTTTTTTAGATTGGACGGTCGCGCGAGGGGTTGCCGTGTGCAACGTAAGAGTTTGTAAAGACTACGCCGAAAGGGCATGCAGCAGGTTTCCCATGTTTGACCCGTGGCGAGGGCAGGCAACTGCACAAACGGCGCTGCACAAAATATTGTCATCGTCTGCCTGCTGTGATACCGTAACCCTCAGTTCACACCTCTGGAACCAACAGACTCAGGCTCAAGTGTTGTGGTAGATTCTGCCGGCGCGATGCGCAGGTGGTGCGACTTGAAAGATGCGCTAGATTCCATATCAGCTGAACCAAGCGCGGAACAGGAAGGCTTCGCGAATCGCAAGCTTATCCGGCCGACGCTCAACCACCGTGCCGCCACGGACCACGGGCACAATAGCCACGGTCCGAACCACCAACCCGGCGAACGAAGGGAAAGAGATCGGGACCGAGACCGCTCCGCTGCACCGGGGAAGAAGGGTCCGCCGACCGAGCAGACCAATGCCGAAAATTTCTATTATCAGAAGCAGATGCAGTCGAAGACCCCCATGGTCATCGTGTTGCGCGACGGCGAGGAAGTCCACGGCTATATCGAGTGGTACGACAAGAACTGCATCAAGCTAAACCGCAGCGGCGCCGCTAATTTGATGATCTACAAGCCGGCGATTAAGTATATGTTTAAGGAAGGCGAGAACGGGCGGAAGTAGCTGTCAGCCGTCAGGTATTCTGCCATTCTGCGGTAAGCTGCTGCAGTGCGTACCGGGCCTCAGCCTCAGCTTTCCAATTCTCTCTGATGAGTTCTGCCGCCCCTTCAAGGAAATTCGACAGAACATCCATTCTCTCTGAGAATTCGACTACGTTAACTGAGAAATGAACGGGCAGGCACGCGTTGAGGTCGGTCTTTATAGGATAGCGAAATGCGTCGCCCCTAAAATCCAGCTTGTCCAAATCTCGGATGAAGTTCTCAAAATCATCGAGCGATCTCAAGCCCGAGCCATCAAATTCCCATTGCATTTCTTTGAAAATTGCCCTGATGGCCGGGAGCAGGCCGGCTAAACCGTGACTTTGGAACAGCTTCTTGGTATCCACATTCTCGTCTGAGATTAGTTTGAGAAGCTTAGCCCCACGATACACGATCGCCTTGAGGTACAGCTCGAGTGCGTGCCTGTACAGAAACAGTACGGGGTAGCCTTCGTAGTCCGGGCAGTGAGGGAGCCCAGCAATCCTCGCAGCCACTGTGTGGCCCGCTTGGCGATAGCCCGAGGCGAAGGCGGTTAGTTCCTCTGTAGGCCTCCCGATAAAGTTGAAGGCAACCCTACCGCGATGGCGCTTTGAATGGAAGAAGTTGTGCATTTGCGCTCCTACAGCTTCGGCAGCACGATCCCCTTCTGCGCCTGATATTTTCCTTTGCGGTCCTTGTAGCTCGTCTCGCAGACTTCGTCGGACTGAAAGAAGAGGATTTGGCAGAGGCCTTCGTTGGCGTAGATCTTTGCCGGCAGCGGCGTGGTGTTTGAGATTTCCAGCGTGACGAAGCCTTCCCACTCCGGCTCAAACGGAGTCACATTGACGATGATGCCGCAACGGGCGTAGGTCGACTTGCCCACGCAAATCGTCAGCACGTCGCGCGGAATCTTGAAGTATTCGACCGAGCGCGCCAGGGCAAACGAATTCGGCGGCACGATGGCGACATCGGCGTTTACGGTGACGAACGAGCGCTCGTCGAAATGCTTGGGGTCGACGATGGTGCTGTTGACGTTGGTAAAAATCTTGAACTCGTCGGCCACGCGCAGGTCGTATCCGTAACTCGATACGCCGTAGGAAATCACTCCCGCGCTTACCTGCTTTTCCGAGTACGGATTGATCATGTCGTGCTCTTGCGCCATGCGCCGGATCCAGCGGTCACTCTTGATGCTCATGAAACCCCTTTTTGATTTGTGATTGGTGATTTGTAATTGGTAACTTGGCTGAAATCGAGACGCTAGAGCGAACCGGTTTTCAATCGCAAATTACAAATTATCAATTACAAATCTGCTCGGCTGGTGCTGTCATCTTACGAGACAACAGGCAGGGTTGACAATCCGCACTATCCCCCTTAGCATCAATAACTTGAGGCACGTAAATCCTGGGAGAACGGGAGACGGCGCGTGATTAAGCTCGACATCATCAACGAAGTGGTCAACCGCACCGGGATCACCAAGACCAAGGCAGAGCTGGCCGTCGAAACCGTCTTCGAGAGCATGAAGAAGGCGCTCTCGACCGGCGACCGCATCGAGTTGCGCGGCTTTGGCGTGTTCAACGTGCGTCCACGCAAGACCGGCATCGGACGCAATCCGCGCACTGGCGCTGAAGTTTCCATTCCTCCCGGCAAAGCCGTCCGCTTCAAACCTGGCAAAGAACTGCAATCGATCGATTAATGCATTGCAAAGGTGAGAGGTCAGATTGCAGAAGTACTCTGTGATCGGTTCTAACCTCTGCAATCTGACCTCTAACCTCTGACCTTCCTGAACCTCTGACCTCACTCGGCCTTTGCAGGTAATATTTAACCAGGCCCGAATGTCCGACCCAACCTACACTTCTCCGTCCGCCGTCGAATGGGAGCCGAAGTCCCAGCCGGCCGTGTGGGTCATTCCGGCACCGCGCCCGCGCTGGTGGCTCTACGTGTTGTTCTTGCTGCTGACCATGTTCAGCACGCTGGTGGTCGGGGCGCGCATGCAGGTCAACTTCCTGCGCCACCTGCCGGTTTTTTCGTTGAATGACGATACCCTCTCATTGTTTCCCATTGGCTGGATCATCCAACACCCCGCGAACCTGCTGATGGGAGTGCCGTTCTCGCTGACGCTGATGTTCATCTTGTTCTCGCATGAGATGGGACACTACCTCTACGCCCGCCACTACCGCGTGTATGCGACTCCGCCATTTTTCGTTCCGTTCCCCAGCCTGATCGGCACGCTCGGCGCGTTTATACGCATCAAGAGCCCGATTCCTTCACGCGCCGCGCTTTTCGACATCGGGATTGCCGGGCCGATCGCTGGATTTATTCCGGCCTGTCTCGCGTTGCTGTATGGACTTTCACTTTCACGTCCCATGGCGCACCCAGCCGCGTCGGAGATTCAACTTGGATTTCCCCTGGTGTTTTATTTGGCTGCACGACTGTTGCATATGGGTGTGTCACCCTCGGCGCTCCTGATGCATCCGATCGCCGCGGCGGCGTGGGTGGGAATGTTCGCCACTGCGCTCAACCTGTTGCCGGGAGGCCAGTTGGATGGCGGCCACATCGTATTTTCGATCTCGCCGCGTCTGCACCGGTGGGTCTCGCTGCTGACCGTATTCGCGCTCATACCATTTGGAAAATATCTCTGGACGGGATGGTTCCTATGGGCTGTGTTGCTGGCCTTGACGGGAAGACATCCGCGAGTGCCACGCTATCCCGGCGTCACCGGCCGACGCCGCGCCATCGCGCTCTGCGCCGCGCTGATGCTGGTGCTGACGTTCACGCCCGCGCCATTCACGCACAGTTCCGGCCGTGATGTATGGCCGGACATACGAGATGGGAGTCGCGACACGCTGCACGATCTGCGCGATGGAGTTCGGCATATGATGCGTCACAAATGATCTTGTCGCGAGCTAGAACTTAAGCATCCTCGCACAGGAGCGCCAAACAACCAACGACGAGCGACGCTTCACATCAGCCACACGGCGTCCACATCCACGATCACCTGGGTGCGCGGAATCTTCTTCGCCGCCGCTTCCGCCAGCATCGCTCGTAGCAGCGCGTTCATCTTCTCGCGGCTGGGAGATTTCAGAATGAAGTGATAGCGGTAATCGCGCTTCAAACGCGTAATCGGAGCTGCCGCGGGGCCCAGCACGCGAATGCCTTCATGCCGCGTCTTCTCAAACCACCGCCCCAGTTCGCCGGACCACTTCAGGGCCTCGTCTAGCTTTTCACTCCGGATGAGCACATTCGCAATCGCGGAGTAAGGCGGATAGTGCATCCAGGCGCGGAATTGCAGCTCTTTTTCGTAGAATCCGGCAAAGTCATGGCGCGCCGCGAATTGCACGGCGTAGTGATCTTGAAAATAAGTTTGCAGAATAACTTTTCCGGGAGACTGCCCACGCCCCGCGCGCCCCGCGACCTGTGTCAACAGCTGAAACGTTCTCTCAGCCGCGCGGAAATCGGGCAAGCCCAGCGCCATGTCGGCACCGATTACACCTACCAGTGTCACGCCGTGGATGTCATGGCCCTTCGCAATCATCTGCGTGCCGACGAGCATGTCGAGCGCGCCTTCGTTGAGGGCGTTCAGCGCGTGTTCGAAATCTTCGCGGCCACGGACCGTATCGCGATCGAGCCGGCCAATGCGCGCTTGCGGAAACATGCCGTGGAGCAACTCTTCCAGCTTCTCCGATCCCGTCCCGACGAAGTATACATACTCGCTGCCGCAGTGCGCGCACTTGTCGGGGATGCGCTCGACGTGGCCGCAGTAATGGCATTCCATCTTGTGCTCGCGTTTGTGGTGAGTCATGGAGACGGCGCAGTTCTTGCACTGTAGCGTCTTGCCGCAGGCGCGGCACAACACGACCGGAGAATATCCGCGCCGGTTGAGCAGCACCATGACCTGCTCTTTTTTTTCGAGCCGTTCGCGAATTTCGTCGGCCAGCTTGCGCGAGATGACCTGCTCCTGGCCAGTCTCCTGAAATTCCTGCCGCATATCGACGATCTCGACTTCGGGCAGCGGACGCTTCTCGACGCGATCGGGCAATTCGACGAGCGCATATTTATGTTTCTTCGCGTTGTAGTAAGACTCGAGCGACGGCGTGGCGGAGCCGAGGACGACGGCCGCTCCCGCCATCTTCGCCCGCATCACGGCAACATCGCGCGCGTGATAACGCGGCGTCTCCTCTTGTTTGTAAGAAGAATCCTGCTCTTCGTCAACGATGATCAACGCCAGATCGCTGACCGGCGCGAATACGGCCGAGCGTGTTCCTGCGACTACTCGCGCCTCGCCACGGCGAATTCGATGCCATTGCTCGGCACGCTCGGCGTTCGTGAGCCCGGAATGCAGGATGGCAACCTCGTCGCCGAACACCTGATGCAGGTCGGCGGCGACCGCCGGAGTCAGGCCAATTTCAGGAACAAGCAGGATCGAGGAGCGGCCCTGCTCCAGCACCTGGCGCATGCCGGCGAGGTAAACCGCCGTTTTTCCCGAGCCAGTGATGCCGTGCAGCAGCAGGCCGGAGAACTTGCACGATGACACGGCTTCGCTCATCTTCGCGAGCGCTTCTTTTTGTGCGGCGCTGAACTCGAACTCAAAGGGGGACTGGCGAGGCTTGAGTTTCGACGCGGTGAAATTTTGCGGCTCATCCACGAGTTCAATCAAGCCACGCCGCTCCAGCGTGCTGAGTGTTGTGCGTGGAATATCCAACCCGCGCAACGCTTCGACCGGCAAACGCCCGCCCGACGCAGCAAGTGTCTCGATCAAAGTGCGCTGATTTTCGCTAAGTTTCTTTGATGGGCTCGCGATACTCACGTGGGGACGGGCACCTCGCCCGTCCTGCGGAGGCGAAGCCTCCGCTTGATCTTCCGCCGCCAGCAGGACCGCGACCTTCACCAACCGCGTCGCATCCCGCGCCGCCGAAACATCCTCGCGCGTGATCCACTTCTTGCGCACCATGCCGCTCAGCAATGCTTTCGACACTCGCGTCGCGCCGCGCAAACTGGCATCGCTCGCGCTTTCGCGCTCGGACAGATAATCGAGCACGCGAAATTCGACGAGTTGCTCATCCGGCGTCCGCTTCGACTGCGCTGGAGAGCCCGACATTCCCGCCAGATGCAGAGCCATTCGCCCTTGATCGGTGATGCGATAGGCGATCGAACGCTTGAATTCGGCGGAGAGCGGCAGCATGGTGCGAAACACTTCGCCAAGCGGCGCGAGATAGTAGTCGGCAATCCACTTTCCAAGTTTCAGGAGCTGCTCGTCGAGAACCGGCACGAGGTCGAGCGCTTCGATTACTTTTTTTGTTTTAACTTGCGGCGGACGATCATGCAGCTCGACCACAATGCCCGATAACCGTTGCTGGCGAAAGGGCACGAGGACGCGCCCGCCAACGACTGGCCCCATGCCGGGAGGGATGGCGTAGGTGAACAGCATGTCGAGCGGCACGGCGAGGGCGACGTCGCAGAAGAGGGGCATGTACGGGGCTGATCAAATCCTACCGCATTTCGTGCTACTGACGCTTTACAGTAGTATCGTGTTACGTTAGTATACGTAAATGATCGTCGGTTTCCGCGACAAGGAAACTGAAAGGCTGTGGCGGTCGGGCAAAAGCCGGCGCCTTCCCGCAGGTCTTCAACTGAGGGCGTTTAAGAAGCTGGCTATTTTAAACGCGGCGGTTGCGCTTGACAATTTAAAGGTCCCCCCTGGAAATCAACTGGAATCGCTTCGCGGCGACCGCGTCGGACGACACAGCATTCGAGTCAACGATCAATACCGCGTGTGTTTCGTATGGCGGGACGGAAATGCTTTTGAAGTCGAAATCGTCGATTACCACTGAAGAACGGAGACAGTATGGCCAAGTCGAAGAAGGTATTTGCGGTTCACCCGGGGGAAATTCTTAAGACTGAGTTCATGGAACCTATGGACCTGAGCGCCTATGCCCTGGCAAAGGCCCTCAATTTTCCGGGCATCTATGAGGTTGTCCGGGGAGACCGGGCCATCAGCGCCGACACTGCCATCCTCCTGGGGAAGTACTTTGGCCTGCCCGCTCAATTTTGGCTCAATCTTCAGAACGATTACGATTTGAGAATTGCGGAGGCTAGCGGAATCGGCAAAGGGATTCGTCCGCACAAGGCTGCGTCTGGGGCCGTAATGGCAAGCACGCACTAGAGTATTGGTCTATGCGTTCTCCCGATCGCCATGCGACGGCGGCAGCGAAATGACTAGAAAATGAACTTCGTCTCCTGAGTCATTTCTCATCTGGTGCGGAACTCGTGCGGGAATCCAAACTCCTTCCCCGGCGCTTAGAAGGATCGTTCGACCATCCACTTCCATCGCGGCCTTGCCCGCGAGCACGTAGAAGAATTGTTGCGCGTGATGATGGAAGTGGCGAACCTCGGCGGTGCCCGCCGGCATGCGCTCCTGGATGACGCTCAGTTGCGGATTCTTTACGAGATGCCAGCCGTCGCAGCCGTTGCCCCAGGTGTAGTGTTCGGCGGTCGCTTTGCTGATCGCGCTGATGTCCATACGAGTCGCTGAAGGTTTGCTTTAATCGTTATTGAGCGCTCTTTGCTGGCGATTTCATGCCCAACTCTTTCATCACCATCTGGAGATCCTTCCACGCCTCGCCTTTCTGTCGCGGATCACGCAGCAGAAACGCGGGATGGTAGGTGACTGCCAGTTTGCATCCATTCCAATTGGGATCGTTGCTCCGGACGCCTGTCGGCTTGAAGTCATAGAAACGTCCGCGCAACTGCATCATCGAAGCGCTCATAGCCAGCAACGTTTTGGCGGCAGTGGCCCCGAGGGCTACGATCACTTTTGGTTTGACCACGGCAATTTGGCGCATCAGAAATGGCGAACAGGTTTCACACTCATCGCGCTCGGGCTGGCGATTTCCGGGCGGGCGGCACTTTACTATGTTCGCGATGTAGACCTGCTCGCGCTCGATGCCCATGGCTTTGATCATGTTGTTGAGCAGTTGCCCGGCGCGCCCCACGAAGGGCTCGCCCTTTTCGTCTTCATCGGCGCCCGGCCCCTCGCCGACGAACATCAGCTCGGCATTTGGATTCCCGACGCCGAATACAATTTGCTTTCGTCCCTGTTTGTGGAGCACGCAACGGGTGCAGTCGCCGAGGTCTTCGCGGATGATTTTGAGCGCCTTCACCGGATCGTTGACACTCTGCTCGGGTTTCAGTGCGATTAGGTTGAGAACATTTTCTTCAACCTCGCGCGGAACCGCGACCGCTGCGGCCTTGCGTGGACTCATCTCTTCTCCTGGGTCAGATGTGCGCTCTGAAATATTGATTGCTTCGTTGTCGACGGAAATGGTCGTCACGACCTCGCCGGCGCGGTCCGATAAGGGACGCCGGTAAAAATCGTAGATCCCCATTTCGTTGTAGTAGCGAATGCGCGTCGCGAGGGCGCGGCGCAGTTCAGGGTCTAGGGTAGGGCGCATTGCGGATAAGGATAACAACTTTCAACCACAGAGACACAGAGGTACTGAGAAAAACAGAAAAAAGAATTTGCTTTTCTCCGTGCCTCCGTGTCTCCGTGGTGAAATAAAGATCGGTCAGCGGAAGGAAATACTGCTGCGCTTTCGCATCTTCACAACCTGGTCGAGCACGCGGTGGGCGACCTCCCACTTAGAGGTCTCGGGAACCTCGACTACTTCGCTCGACGAAATGATTGTGACCGCATTGCGGTCGGAGTCGAATCCGACGCCTTCGCGCGAAACATCGTTGACTACGATTGCATCGAGCGATTTCGACGCTAGCTTCTTGCGCGCGTTTTCCAGTATGTTCTCTGTTTCGGCTGCAAATCCCACGACGATATGCGTCGTCTTACGGCGAGCTACTTCCGCGAGAATGTCGGTCGTTGGTTCGAGTTCCAGCGTCGTATTGCCTTTGCGTTTTATTTTTTGCGGCGCTGCCGCTTTCGGACGGAAGTCAGCCACGGCTGCGGTCTTGATCACCACGGTGGCTTCGGGCAGCAATTTCAAAACCGTCGCCAGCATTTCTTCCGCGGTTTCCACTCGCGTCAGTTCGGCTGCTCCGGGAGCCTCAATTGCGGTCGGGCCGCTTACCAGCAGGACGCGCGCTCCGCGGCGTAACGCTGCTTCCGCGATGGCGTAGCCCATGCGCCCGCTGGATCGGTTCGTTAAATATCGGACAGGATCGATCTTCTCTCGCGTTGGGCCCGCCGTCACCAGAACGGTTTCGCCGGCGAGATCTTGCGAAATGCCTAGCGCTTCCATGACTGCAGCTACGATGGCTTCGTTCTCGGCCAGGCGACCCGCGCCGGTCATGCCGCACGCGAGATAACCTTCGCCCGGTTCGACGATTTGGACTCCCCGCTTGCGCAGAATTTCGAGATTCGCCTGGGTCGCCGGGTGGTTCCACATGTTGACATTCATCGCGGGAGCGACGACGACCGGGGCAGTGGTCGCAAGATAAAGGGTGCTCAGAAAGTCGTTGGCGATTCCTTGGGCGAAGCGCGCTAGAACATCGGCCGTGGCCGGAACGACTACGAGCGCATCGATGGCCTGCGCGATCGCGATATGCTCGATGGCCGACTCGACATTCGGCGGCGCGTCTCCGGAAGCGGAGCCGAACATATCGGTGATTACTTTTTCGCCGGAGAGCGCGGCGAAGGTCAGCGGACGAACAAATTCCTGCGCCGCCGCCGTCATGACAACCTGCACGCGAATGCCGCAGTCTTGCAGAAGGCGCACGATTTCCGCCGCCTTATAGGCTGCAATGCCGCCGGAGACGCCGAGTGCGATTTTCATAGGGAAGCAGGCGGACATGGATTCGACAATCCGTGCCCGCCTACAGAATTGATGCGGCCGCCTGAAGCGAGATTCACACGCCTCCGCAGCGTGCGGACCGCAGCGGCTAAAGCCGATAACAGCCAGTCCGCAGTCGCAGCGCTTAAGCGCTGCGCCACCCAAAACTACGCGTCTTCTGCGAAGACCTTATTCAGCGACTCGGTCGCGGCCACCACCGGCAGTTTCGGAAGCTCCGGAATCAGCCATTTCACCTTGCCGGCCTTGATTTCATCCTGCGCGATGCGGCACGGTTTACGCGACCCGGTATCGATCACGGGCGGGGCGCCGCCTTGCAGTTGCCGTGCCCGCCGCGCCGCGACCAGAATGTAACGATAGTTGCTGTCGAAACCCTCTACCAGCTTCATAAGCTCTCTCCCAAGAACTTCACGTGCCTTTTGCGGTCTGCAGGTGAAACGAAGCCAGAATCGGCTGCACTCTCTCCCGCGCCTGTTCCAGACGGCAAGCTTGTGCGCTTGCCACTTGCCGCGCTTCTTCCCCTGAAGGTCGCGTCCCGCTGCGCAAGAGCCTTTCGGCCAACACGATGTCCCGGAGTTGGTCAGCGGATTGCTCAAGCAGGTTGTTTATTAAAATGTAGTCGTATTTTGAGTAATTCTCAATCTCTCGACGGGCCGTGTCCAACCGGCGACGGATAACCTCCTCCGAATCCGACCCGCGGTTGCGCAGGCGGCTCTCCAGCGTCTGCCAGTCGGGGGGAAGAATAAAAATGCTGACCGCGCCTGGAATCTTCTGCTGGATCTGCTCCGCGCCCTGCACATCGATATCGAGAAGCAGGTCGTGTCCGCGCGCTTCGGCCTCGCGCAGAAACCGTTTTGCCGTGCCGTAACAGTTTCCGAAGACATCGGCATATTCCAGAAACTCGTCGGCTGCGATCATGCCGCTGAATTCTTCGCGGGAGACGAAAAAATATTCCTTGCGGTTCTGCTCGGTCCGCCGCGGGGGACGCGTAGTGTAGGAAATTGAGAAATCCAGGTTATGAACGGTTTTAAGAAGTTCGGCTACCAGCGTGGATTTTCCCGAACCCGAGGGCGCCGAAACGATGTAGACGATACTCATTCGAGGTTCTGCACCTGCTCGCGCGATTTTTCGATCTCTGACTTCATCAGCAAGCCCATTTCCGTGACTTTTAATGCTTCGCCCGCCAGGCCGGAAGTTTTCGAAAGCATGGTATTAGCCTCGCGATTCATCTCCTGCAGCAGAAAGTCCATCTTCTTGCCCACCTCGCCGCCCTGGTCGAGCAGGCCAAGAAAGTGCTTCACGTGCGCGTTCAGCCGGACCAGTTCTTCCTGAATGTCGCTGCGATCGACCAGCACCGCAACCTCTTGCAAGATTCGTTCTTTATCGACCTGCGCGCCGAGGAGTTCCGACATGCGCGCCTGTAGACGCTCGGAATAACTGCGCAGAATGGTGCTGCGATGCGCATCCACTCCCGCCGCGGCTTTTTCCAGATTTGCCATGCGCGCACGCAACTCGGTGCTGATGCTGCGGCCTTCCTGTTCGCGCATTTCATTCAGGCGAGAGAGTGCTTCGTCCACGCGCTCCATCACTGCGGCTTCGAGTTCGGCGCCCGATTTTTCGGCGCCCGCGTCCATCGCACCGGGCATGCGCAGAACCACATTCAGATCGGGCTCGCCTTCGACTCCAAATTCATCGGCCGCCGCGCGAAACGCTTGCACATAGCCGGCAATCAATTGCCGATTGAGGGCGACGCCGTTCGTGCCTGAACGATCCAGATTCAGGATCACTTCCACGTGGCCGCGCGCCATCTTTTCTTTGAGCATCCGGCGCAGTTTCATTTCGAGGGCATCGGTATCGGACGGCAGGCGGAAGTGGAGGTCGAGGAAACGATGATTTACCGACTTGAGGGAGAGAGCGAAGGCGAGTTGGGCGTTAACCTGCCCTCTTACCTGCGCGAATCCCGTCATGGAGCGAAGAGTCATAGATGCAGGTTTCAAAGTTTCAGAGTGGAAGACCGGCGATCGATCCGCGCCGCCGCTCTTTAGGCTTTAACTTTGAAACCTTGAAACTCTGAAACCTTGAAACCTTCTTTTTTACGCTTCGGCAAATTGCAATTCGTAGAGCCGCCGATATGTGCCCAACTTTTGCATCAACTCTTCATGCGCGCCAATATCGCTGATGGTTCCATTTTCGAGCACCACGATGCGATCCGCACGCCGCACGGTTGAGAGCCGATGAGCGATTACAAACACAGTACGCCCAGTCATCAAGTTTTGCAGTGCCGACTGCACCAGCGACTCCGACTCGCTGTCGAGCGCCGAGGTCGCCTCATCGAGAATAAGAATCGGGGCATTTTTCAGGATCGCGCGGGCAATCGCGATGCGCTGCCGCTCGCCGCCCGAGAGCCGCACACCGCGCTCCCCAATCATCGTGTTGTAACCTTCGGGCAGTCCGCCAATGAATTCATGCGCCCTGGCGGCACGCGCCGCTTCTTCAACTCGCTTCTGCGATACGTGCGGCTGGCCATAGGCGATATTGTTTCGCACCGTGTCGTTGAACAAAACCGTGTCCTGCGTGACAATCCCGATTTGCGAGCGCAAGGAATCGAGCGTCACCTCGCGAACGTCATGGTCATCGATCATGATCCGCCCAGCGCTCGCGTCAAAGAAGCGGGGAATCAAGTGGACCAGTGTGCTCTTGCCGGCGCCGCTCGAACCGACCACGGCCAGCACTTCGCCCGCCTTTACTTCCAGATTAATGTTATGCAACACCAGCGGCGAATCCTCGGCGTTTCCATTGGCACTGGAATAGGAAAATGACACATCTTCGAAGCGAATTGCCCGGGCGAATTTTCCCATTCGCTTCGCACCGGGCTTCTGCCGAACTTCGTCTTCCATATCCATGAAACGGAAAATCTCCGACGAAGCTCCCACCGCCTGCTGAAAATTATTGTTGAATTGCGCGAACTTGCGCACTGGATCGTACAACTTGAAGACAGCTACGATGAACGCCAGGAATGTCCCTGCCGTGAAAATGTGGTGGTTAATCTGGTTGCGACCCATCAAGAGCAACAGAGCGATCGCCACCGAGCCGAGGATGTCCATCAGCGGAGAGCTGATCGCGAACGCCGCCACCAGCCGGAGATTCGCGCGGAACAGTCGTCGCGCGGCGGCGCGGAAGCGCTCCATCTCCCAGTTCTCCATGCCAAACGCTTTTACGATGCGGTTGCCCGTAATCGTTTCATGAAGAATGTTTTGGATTTCCGCCAGTTTGTCCTGTCCGCCGCGTGTCGTGCTCCGCACCTGGCGGCCGATTTTCTTCGAGGAATACAAGATCACGGGGACGAATAGCAGAAGCACCCAGGCCAGCTTTCCGCCCAGCAAAATCACAACTGCTGCTGTAAATAGAAATGTAAAAAACTGTTGCAGGAATTCCGCCAGCACGCTCGACATCGCGAATTGCACTTTTTCGATATCGTTGACAATCGTCGAGAGCAGCGTGCCCGTGGTGTGCTTGGTGAAAAACGCCGCCGAACTGCGCAGGATCGCGTTATACAAGTCATCGCGGAGATCGGTGATCATGCCAAATCCCGCGTAGTTTACGAGGTAAGTTCCGGCGTAGTCGAAGACGCCTTTTAATATTGTGGCCGCGACCAGCGCGAAGGCCACCATGGTCCAGGGATTTTGAAAGTGCGACGGGATCAGTTGCTGCAGTTCGAGAAAGCGTCCGGTGCCCGGCAGCCTGAACAATTGCATGTTTCTGTCTTGCGACGACGGATTCAATACACGATCAAAAATCGGGCCAATCAGCAGGACGCGGCCGGCATCGAGCAAGCCCACCAATGCCATCAATGTCACGGAGGCGAGAAGGGGCCACCAGTAAGGCAAAACGTAGCGCAGCAGGCGCGTAAGGGGACGAGGCGAATGGAGTCTTACCGGTCTTCCTTCGCCGGTCGCGCCCGCCACTGTGGAAGTTGCCATGCGTGTACGGCTCAATTCTACATGCCCGCTGAAATGATGCGTGGAACCGCCGCGTGGCGACGGCATCTTGCCGTCTGTCCCGAGAGCCGGCCTTGAGCCCGCCGAAGGTGCGTTCCGCGCTCGCGCGTCGAAACTCGACACAGAGCCAACCCTACCTCGGGCTGTCGCGATGCACGACCTTCACTTTGTATCCCGCTTTCCGCAGCCGCTTATTGACCTCTTCGGCGATCATCACCGAGCGATGCTGTCCGCCGGTGCATCCGAAGCTGATGGTCAGGTAGCTCTTGCCCTCGCGAATGTAATGGGGCAACAAATACACCAGCAGCGCGGAGATGCGGTTGATGAACTCCTGCGTCTGCGGAAATGACCGGATGTACTTGGCGACTCGCGGATGCCGCCCAGTCAGGGCGCGAAACTCCGGGACGAAATGAGGATTGGGGAGAAAGCGAACGTCGAAGACCAGGTCGGCATCGTCCGGCAGGCCGTGTTTATATCCAAAACTGACGCAGGATACGAGAATCGTCTGCTGGCTTCCCGAATGCTGTTTGAAGCGGTCCGTCAAGTGCGCGCGCAGTTCGTGGACATTAAATTTCGAGGTGTCGATGACCAGGTCCGCCAGCGCGCGAATCGCCCGCAGATGGCGGCGTTCGGTGCCGAGCGACGCGCGCACGGTCTTGCCCGCACCCAGCGGATGCGGCCGGCGCGTCTCGCTGAAGCGCCGTAGCAGAGCCGCATCGCTCGCTTCCAGAAAAATCACCTTGGTTGGAATGGTCCGCTTCACCGATTTGAGAATCGCCGGCAGCTTCTCCAGTTGCGAGCCCTCGCGCACATCGACCACAAGAGCGGTGCGGGGAATTTCTCCCGACTGCAGCGCCAGTTCGGCGAAGCGCGGAATCAGCTCCACCGGCAGATTGTCGACGCAGTAGTAGCCGAGATCTTCGAAGGCCTTCAGCGCCGAAGCCTTCCCCGAACCGCTCATCCCGGTGATGATGACCAGCTCGGCCGCCCCGCGCGGCTCGCCCTTTCGGCCACGCGCTTTTCCTGCCACATGCTTGGCTGGAGCGTGCGTTACTTTCTTCAGTTTGCTGCGAAGTGGCATGCGGGAAATCTTAGCATTTCGGAGGAAGTTGGGTCGGAACGGAAGCTAAGTCACTCGACGATGCTATCTGCGGGCCACTTCGCTTGTGCAGACTAGGTCAGAGAGATTGGTGGGCGCAGTAGGATTCGAACCTACGACTTCCACCGTGTGAGGATGGCACTCTACCGCTGAGTTATGCGCCCAACGTTTTCTATTCAAACAGTTGCAGCAGTTCCCGTCAACAGTCTGGGAACGTGCGGTAGTTGGTCAGTATGATTTCCACAGGCTATAAATCTTCAGGCGTAAGTCCAGTGCACTTTCCGATTTTCCGTAAGGCCACAGGCCCTATTTCAACGGAGTCGTGCCAAGCCCACGTGTAGTCTTTATAACCTACGCGTTGCAATTGAGTGTGTGAGGTGCCGGATGCCCGCGCTTTCGGTGTCCATCCGATCCGAAGCAATGCTTGATACACGCGTTTGGCTTTGCTGCTAGGCCACTGGCTCACAAGAAATGTATGGACTTCGGCGGCTTTTTGCGTTGCTCGGTTCGATCAGCCAGCACACGTAAAGCAAGAGCCACGGCAGCAACTTCCGCATCACGTTTGGTTGCGCCATAGGCCATTACTCCGGGAAGTTCGGAAATATCTGCTAGCCAGCGTCCATCTTCTTCCTGTTCAAAATCGACCTTGAATGATTCCGTATCTTCTGGGGGCAGCTGCGGGGGTTTCGGTTGGGTAGCCATGAGCGCAGAACTCCGCGATGGTCACGGTAGAGGTCAGTAACCGTCGCAGAAAATCTATGTGCCCAGAGGATATCAAGTCAACCCCAATTTCCATAGTTACGCAAGTCCTTACCTATGTTCTAGCTACCCCGTTCAGTTGCTGTGAGAACCATCTGCCTTTCGGCGAAGCGGCTCGACGAAGCCAACTTCGGAAACAAGGCGCAAAGCTCTTCAATCGTCCAGACGTGATCGCTGATTCCACTTTCCATTGCCGGGGCTACGCGTAAGGTTTGGTGAACGCGGCAGACGTTGTAATACATGAACCAGATCGCCACGGCAGCCGCGTGGTTCTCAATCTTTTTTGAGAACGCGTTGGTTAGCCGCGTGAAACGGCGAATGCCCATTCTCATGCTACGGTCGTGCAACCACCGACGTCGCTACTTCGCCGCTTCGTCTTCTACGATTGCCTGCACCAATTCGTCGATTGTGTCTGTGACGCGCTTGGTAGGAAGAATGAAGTTATTCGACAAAATCGAGAATACTACCACCTGGCCGGAGTCGGTGGTGGCGTAGCCGGAGAGCGTCTTCACTCCGCCTAGAGAGCCCGTTTTGGCCATGATGCGTTTTTGCAGGCGCGGATTGGTGAGACGGTCGGTCAGCGAACCGTCCAAACCGCCGACAGGGAAGCTCGACTTATAGTCGGCTCCCCAGGGTTGCGTCGCACTATAAGTCAATAACTGCACGATGGCGTGAGGAGTTACTAAGTTCTGGCGCGAAAGTCCGGAGCCATCGTAGAAAACGTATTGGTCGTTTGAGATTCCGGCCTGAGTTAGAAATCCGCGAAGAACTTCCAGGCCGCCTTCGATGGTTCCTGCATTGCCACGTTCGCGGCCAAGCAGGCGCAGCAGGATCTCGGCATGGAGATTCTGGCTGACCTTGTTGATCACGCGAACATCCTGCAGCAAAGGCTTGGATTCATAGCTGGCGAGGACAAGCGGCTGATCGGTTTTGAGCGGGCGCACCTGGCCACCATTGTCTTTGTCGCTAACTCCGTCATTGAGCCGGCCGCCGCGCGCGGGCGCGATTGCAGTCACGCTGAAGGTGGAGAGAGTGGCGAGTTCGGTGTGACGGGTGCGTTGGTGACCGTAAATTACGATGCCGCGCTTCTCGAGCAATTGGCGGAAGAGTCCGGCGGCGAATTCCGCGGGATCTTCGATGGCGAGAGCCTCGTTAACGCCCGCGTCGTCCTGCGGCATGTTTCCCCAGAGCGTCAGCAACATCGAGCCGGGCTCGCGGTTGACGAAGAACTTGCGTCCGGTGCCGGCGGGAGTGGTGATGATGCGATTGTCGATGCGGTAGTACTCGGCGAAGGGCTTGACGCTGACGAAAGCTTTTTCGCCGGGGCGATCGGCGGGAAGAATGTTGACGAAGACCACATTGTCGTTGACGGTCAGCGCGGAGACGGGAGCGCCGTCGGCCCAGACTAAGTCGTCCTGGCTCCAACCTTCGCCGTAGCGCTCGAAGGCAAAGTAGGAATCGTCGGCCACGATGTCGCCGTCGATGAACTTGACCCCTTTTTGCACGAGCGCATCGGCGAGCGCTTCGAGTGCCTGAATAGGATCATCGTTGCGCTGAGTCTTGAGATCGTAGGGCAGTTCGCGTCCGCTGAGATTGGGGTCGCCGTGGCCAACCAGGACCAGGTCTCCGTTGAGGCGCCCGTAGCGGTCGAGAGTGCCCGTGGTTTCGACGGTGGTGCGGAATTTGTAATCCGGACCGATTAGCGCTAACGCGGCAGCAGTGGTGAAAAGCTTGGTGTTCGACGCGGGCGTGAAGAGCTTGTCGGAGTTCTGCGAGTACAACAATTTGCCAGTAGCCAGAGAAGTAACTTCGATTCCCCAGAAACCGCGAGCCAGATCGGGGGCGCTGAGGACGGCGGCAATGCGGTCCTGCAACGGCGGAACGGGCGCAGCCTGAAGCTGTGCGATCAACAGAATAACGACAGGGACGAGACGCGCGAGCGATCGCCGGCGAAGCATGCACTGGATTGTAACACCCGGAAAATCGGCTCTCATTTGATCACGCCCTGAAGTTAGGTCGCATATTTCGGCGATGGAACACTAGAATATCGGTGACATGCGGGCGATTTTTCAATGGTACGTAGGAACGCGCGTTCTCGAGTTGGGACGTCGCACTCTAATTATGGGCGTCGTCAACGTAACTCCCGACTCTTTTTCCGACGGAGGACAGTACATTGACGCCGCGAAGGCGGTGGACCACGCGGAGCGTTTATTGGACGAAGGCGCAACGATTATCGACGTGGGCGGCGAGTCGACGCGACCGGGATCGGAAGTTGTGTCGGAAGAAGAGGAACAGAGGCGAGTGCTGCCGGTGATCCGGGATTTGAAGCGGCGGCGGCCGGATGCGGTCGTCAGCGTCGATACTTACAAGGCGAGCGTGGCGCGCGCGGCCGTTGAAATTGGAGCTGAGGTGGTCAACGATGTCAGCGGATTTCGGTGGGATCCGAAAATGGCGAAGACAGTGGCTGAACTCAAAGTGGGAGCGGTGCTGATGCATACCCGCGGCCGGCCCGAGGAGTGGCCGGCGCTGCCGCCGATTGGCGATGCGACGTTGATTGTGAAGCGCGATTTGCGGCAATGGGCTGAGGCGGCGACGCTGGCGGGAATCAAGCGGCATCATCTGGTGCTCGACCCGGGATTTGGTTTTGGAAAGCGCTTTGAGGAGAACTATCCGCTGCTGGCACATTTTGGCGAGCTGCAGCAGATGGGATTTCCGTTGCTGGCGGGAGTTTCGCGAAAATCATTTATCGGACGGATGCTGGCTGTCGTTGGTAAGAATGACGGCAAGGACGCAGGCGTCGCGGAGCGGCTCTATGGAACCCTGGCGGCTGAGACGGCTTTGATCTTGAAAGGAGTGCACATTATTCGGACGCACGATGTGCGGTCGACGGCGGAAGCGGCGCGGGTTGCGGATGCGGTGGTGGCAAGTGGAGGGTAGTGCGTGACGCGCCGAATCTAAACTCTTGCAGCTTCGGCCAGTGGGGCTGGAACTCTCAGCGCGGGGAGTCGAATTTCGAATGCGGCTCCGCCTTCGGGGCGGTTGTAGCAGGTGATTTGGCCTTTGTGATCCTGAATAACGCCGTAGGTGGCGCTGAGTCCGAGGCCGGTGCCTTTGCCTACGGGCTTGGTGGTGTAGAAGGGGTCGAAGACGCGCTCGGGATCGCGCAGGCCAGGGCCGGAGTCGGCGAATTGCACGACCACTTCCTGGACTTCCCGCCACAGCGAAACTTGCAGACGGCCGCCACCAACTTCCTGCAAGGCATCGACGGCATTCTCGACGATTTGAAGAAATGCCTGCAGCAGTTGGTTGGCGTTGCCGAGGACGCGCGGCAGCGGTGCATTGTCATGACTCTCGACAGTCAGGCTGATGCGTTTGTTTTCGAGTTTGAACCCTTCCATTTGAATCGCTCGCTGCAGAAGCGGCTTGAGGTCGAGAGGACTCTTTTCTCCCGGAGTCTGTTGAGAAAAGCTGAGCAAATCGTTAATGAGTTCGCGAGTCCGCCGGGCTTGCTGGCCAATTTTCTGGGCGGTAGCGAGTTGCTCACGGGTAAGGTTGCTGCTGGCAGCCATGCGTTCCGAGTTGCTGAGAATCGCGGAGAGCGGGAATTCGAGCTCGCTGGCGGCGAGCGCAACCAGTTCTCCGAGCGAAGCCAGCTTGGCCTGCTGAATGACACGGCCCTGAAGGCGCTGGAGGTTATCGAAGCTCTTGCGGGAATGCTTGAGCAGATGAAGAAGGCGCTGATCCATCAGGTGTTGCTTGAGGAACACGAGAAAGGCGAGCACACCGACGCCGGCCATGGCGACCACGAAACGGACCTGGCGTAGATAAGGCTGATCGGCGCTCAGGAAAAGCGCCCAATAGGCCATGATGGGCAACGAGAACAGAGCGACTTTCGCGAGAAAGGGAGCAACCGGGCGTCCAGAACGCGTGCTCGATGGAATTGCCTGCGTGTCGCGAAGACTGCGCCGTCCGGCGATTGTGACCCAGAGAAACCCGAGGACAGCTGCCAGGAATGGCACGTCGTAGATTGTGCCAGTCTGGTATAGGCCACGCACAACGGCGGCATTCTCGATTTCCAGAGACAAGGTGTAGACGACCGTGGCCAGGAAAATATTGCGGTAGAGTTGGCGCCACGATCCGGAACTGGTGAAGAAGGCGGACGCGGACGCGGCAATCAGAATGGCCTCGTCGACGCGATAGAGTAAGTCGCGCCGCAACAGGTAGGCAGCAACATCGGGAACAACATACTCCTCTGGAAAAACCAGGAAGGCGTAGACCACGATCCACCACACCAGCAGAATGAGAACGTTCAACGTGCTGGGCAGCATTCCCTCGCTCTCGTCGACTTGATGAGGACGGATGGCGACCGCGGCAATGATGGGCACGATGTGCAGGAACAACACCATAGCGCCGGGGGAAGGCTCGGGCAGAGGCTTCCGCAGCACCACTTCAAACCACGTCCAGCAGGCCTGGTTGTAACACCACATGGCCATGCCTGCCGTCATCAATCCCCAAAACAGGCGGGTGTGCCCGCGGCTATCGAATGCGTTTCTGGCGGATACAACGAACGCCGCCACGATCACCAGAAGCGGGACAACGTTGCCCATGGCAACGCGGAATGAAGGATTTGGAAACACGACCGGCGCCAGGGCAAAGACTAGTAGCAGGCCGATTGCCGAGAGCAACGCCGATTTGTGGAAACGGGACACGCTTGTTCATCATATGACGTTTGTCACAAGATGTTTAGATCACGAGGTGGTTACCTGTGGTTACTGGAGTAATCCTTTGGCGGGCCCAGGTCTCTTCACCACGGAGGCACAGAGGCACGGAGAAAGCTAGGGGCTTTGCGAAGCGAATGCTTTGCCGAACTCGTTGCGTTCCAGAACAAAGCTTGTGTTTATTGGCCGATGACGGTCATTGTCCCACGTTCTTCGGTGCTTTGTGCGCTCCCCCGCCACGATGCTAGGCTCCAACCCATGAGGAACAAACAAAGGATGGGAGCGATTGACGAAGTCGTGGCGCGCTCAGAGGATTGCCAAGAGGCGCGATCATTTCACAACTTCCATCGCAACCACCCCGAAGTGCTGGATTTTCTGATCGAGGAAATCGGCTTGCGTTTCAACCGGGGCTTCACCGCGCTTTCTTATGACCGGCTGTGGCAGTATGCCAACTGGAAGCTCGAAACGGAAAAAGGCCCAGGGAACACTTTTCTGATGGACGATAGTTACGCGCCTTTCTATGCTCACGCCATCGCGATTCTGCATCCTGAGTTCGACGCCCTGACCCGATTGGGCACGGGAAAAGCGGCTGCGACTCCTGAGACTCGCAGCCGAGCCTTGGCCCGGGAAGCGCCCGAAGAACGATTTGTGTGGGGCCGTTGGTACGGGCTAGCAGCCTGGCTAAAGGTCCACGAGGCGGCCCCGCGCGAGCAAAGTTCGTGTGACCTAACTCCGCATGACCAAAGTCCGTGCGACCAGAATGTCGAGCCCCAACTCGCTGCCTCTTAACCCGATCCGCGATCACCAACGGAGTTAGTTGGTGCTATCGGGATTTTGCGACAGTTATCCTCGGCTCGCCTCGCGGCGGCTACGAACTTTGAGGAGACCGAAATTCACTGCATACCAGACTGGGGGACGTAAACCGCCGTGCAAAAAGACCAACTGGACAGGGCTGTTTCACGGTGCTAACGTCGCTCTTGTATGGCGCTGGCTATTACTATCGCAGTGGTTGTTGTACTTGTGGCACTTCGTCTGACGGCGCCACCGTGGCCTAACTTCCTCAAAATGGGCTTGGAACGGTCGGGTAAGAAAACCACGGCTATGCTGTTTGCCGTCGCACTGACGGGTGCCGCCATAGTTTTGCTCATTTCAAGACGCTGATAGCGTTCTGTCCTCGAAGCAAAACTCTGATTTCTTCGACTAGGCACCCTTGCGTCCTACAAGCCAGTTTGTGCCTCCCTTTACTCAACTGTCGCAAACAGAGCGTTAGCACCAACTACGGCGCGACCTGCCGACTGGTTAATGGGTGCCATCGGGATCTATCGCCAACCACGAGTAGAAACAGAGGCGAGTAAGGGATTACACTGTGACAAATGGGTCAGCGCCATGCGCGCAGACCGTTAGGTGGGTGAGAACATGTCGCCCTTGGTTCCCCGGTTGATCCTGAAGAAATTCCTCATCGTCGTTTCCTGCACCCTCCCCGTTTGTGTCGCCACTACGCTGGCTTCGGCACAGCACGCCGTCGTTCGCAGTGCAGGAGGAGTGGCTCATCAATCTCCGCCACCGATTTCGCACGTTCCAATTGTTTCAGCGCCGAGTATCCATGCACCGATTTCTACTCTTCGAAGCTCGGCAGCGCCATCTGCGGGCGCACTTGGCATGGCTAGATTTCACCCGCCTCGGCATCCGACTCGCCCATTTCCGCCGGTGTTGTTCCTTTACGAATCTCCCTTTCTTTTTGGCGGACCATTCTGGGGATCGAACTCCTGTTGGGCGGACTGTGACTTTTGGCCTTGGGCGCTCGGTACCGCGACTGTCTCCTCCGCTGGTCCAGCAAACTATGTTTCGGAGGTGTACGAAATTCCGGTGTCTGTATATGGCGAAGAGAGACCCGACCTCCCGCAGCTCTTCTTGAAAGATGGCACGATTCTCAACGTGACCGACTACTGGCTCGTCGACGACCAGCTTCATTTCACGATGATTGATGAGAATGGTCCAACAGCAGTCGAACACGTGATTGCTTTCGACGCACTGGATTTGCAAACGACGGTTGATGCAAACACCCGGCGAGGATTCCGCTTTATGCTACGCAACGAACCCATCGAGCAGTATTTGCGTGACCATCCTGAAGGCCCGCCGCCCATCGTCGCCCCTCGTGGGTAGAGTTTGAGCGCAAGTCGACGCAGTCGGCGCTTTTCGAGAATACGGACAACTGCCGCCGTACGAATAACCCCGGCTGGAAACCAGGTCGAATCCCGTTCTATCCCGAGTTTGCGATGGTCGAAGAGGTTGAGTAGAATCGTGGGCGCTGCCCGTTTGGAACTCGGCCCATTTTTCGGGAGGCCTTATGGGAACCGCCGCGCGGTTTGAATCCAGATATGTTGCCGCTGGACTGCTTTGCCTCTCTGTCATTTTCTCTCCGACAATTTTGGCGCAGACTAACCCTCCTCCGGCTGACCCGCACGAGATGGTGACGCGGCAGCCGCGGACTCTTACCAAACCGGGCGACCGCTCCGCCGCGCTTGATCTGCTGGATCGCGCTCGACAAAACTACAACCTGCACGATATCGCCAGTCCCTACGCGCTGAAAGTTTCGTTCGAGACCAATGGCGCAGCCCAGATGGAGGGCGAGTGGACGATGGAGGAGTTTTCGGACGGCGGGTCGCACTGGCGCTGGTCGGCGACAGCCGGCGATTCGCAGCTGATTCGGATCGGCGTGGATGGCCGCGTCTATGGGACGAATCCTGCGGAGCCGGTTCCGATGCGCGTGCAACTGGTGCGGTCAGCTCTGCATTGGCCGATCATGCGGAATGCGGGCGCATCGGCGATTCGCGCAGCAGATGTCGAGCGCGACGGCAGATCAATGACGTGCCTGCTGACGAGCGCATCGATTCCGCCGAATCCAGCGCCACGCTCGTGGGTGGAGCGGGAGTATTGTATCGACGCCGCTACCGGCCGGCTGCAAATGTGGTCGGAAGCGCCGGGGATTTATGCAGTTTATGACTACAACGGCGCGACGGCATTTCACGGGCACACCTTGCCGCGCGAAATTACCATCTACGAAGACGGCCGGCCGGCAGCGCAGGTGCGCGTGGAAGCCCTGGAAGATGCGGCCGATCTCGATCCGAATTTATTCAAGCCTGCGCCGGAAATGGGCAGCGCGGACGAATCGTTCACGCTGGCGTCGCCGAATCGCTTTCCAATGCGCGTCGATCCTTCGGATGGGCCGACGTCTCCGTTCTTTCAGCCAGTGATTGTGCACGCGATTCTGGATGCGCAGGATGGGCGCGTGCTGGACGCGGAGACGCTGCAGAATTCGGATCGCGACTTGAGTCGCGCGGCATTGGATGTGGTGAGTGGCGGGTCGTTCCCTCCATCGGGATTTCAGCAGGAAGTTTTCATCAACGTGCAGTTTCATATGCCGGCCGCGAGAATGGATGGGCCGCCTATTTTTCATTCGTCGGTGGGCTGGGTAATTTTGGATCACGGGCGCAGAATTCCTCCCGTGAGGCGGCCGCCACCTCACCCGGGCAAATAGCGCGACGTGACATACATCACAAAGAGCTGTGATGGAACCGGTCGCGGTGGGGGCCGGGGCTGCTAGAATTGCGGTGTTATGGCCTTTCCTGCTAACCGCCTGCGCCGTTTGCGGCGTACTGAGACGCTGCGGACGCTGGTCCGCGAAACCCGACTGACCCCGGAATCCTTTATTTATCCACTCTTTATTTGTCCCGGATCCGGTATCCGCAAGGAAGTGGGGTCGATGCCGGGCGTTTTCAACCTCTCCATCGATGAGGCAGTGAAGGAAGTGCGAGCGGCGCGCGCAGCGGGAGTGCTGTCGATAATTCTGTTTGGATTGCCCGAGAAAAAAGACGAAGCGGCCACCGGAGCCTGGGCCGACGACGGCATCGTGCAGCGGGCGGCGCGGGCAATCAAAAGCGAAGTCCGCGACGTGGTGGTGATGGGCGATGTTTGCTTGTGCGAATACATGTCGCATGGCCATTGCGGAATCGTAGAAGCCGAACCGCAATCGCTGGGCGCGGCCGCGGCGGCGCCGCCGGCCACCGCCGAGTACGAAATTGTGAACGACGCAAGCCTGGAGTTGCTGGCGCGGACGTCGGTTTCACTGGCGCGGGCGGGAGTGGACGTGATCGCGCCATCGGACATGATGGATGGCCGAGTGGGAGCGATTCGCACGGCGCTCGATGAAGCTGGCTTCGAAAATACTCCGATCCTCTCGTATGCCGCGAAGTTTGCGTCCGGATTCTACGGGCCATTTCGCGAGGCAGCCGACTCCGCCCCGCAGTTCGGAGACCGTCGCTCCTACCAGATGGATCCGGCGAATCTGCACGAGGCGATGCGGGAAATCGAGTTGGATATCGAAGAGGGCGCGGACATGATCATGGTGAAACCGGCCATGCCTTACTTGGACGTTATCGCCGCCGCCCGCGAGCGCTTTGACCTGCCGTTGGCGGCTTATCAGGTTTCGGGTGAATACGCGATGATCGAGGCTGCGGCGCGTAACCATTGGATTGATCGCGAGCGCGTAATCATGGAGTCGCTGATCTGTATTCGGCGGGCAGGGGCGAGCATGATCCTGACATATTACGCGAAGGAAGCGGCGAAGTTGCTGAATTAGCCAACTGAATTCTTCAGCAGAAATCGTCCCTCCAGGCCGTCCGAATCATCGTCATTCCGTTCGGCGTTTCCTGCTAGAAACTCTTTTCATAATATTTCTTGCCAAACTGGTGTAAAATCCCACGAACTCGGGAGGGTTGTGTGTGCCTCGTTACGCGGAATTCTCGTCTACTGAATTGATCAGGGCCTGCGCCGGCTCGAAAGATGAGAGAGCGTGGGCCGAGTTCATACGCCGTTTTCAGCAGGTGATCGCCGGTGCCGTGCTGCGGACCGCGCGGCGTTGGGGCGAGCCGTCGCGCTCGCAAATCGACGACTTGGTCCAGGATACCTACCTCAAGCTTTGCGAAGAAGACAGCCGGTTGCTGCGGTCATTCCACTCGCGACACGAAGATTCCATCTACGGATTTTTGAAAGTAGTCGCGGCCAACGTCGTCCACGATCATTACAAATCGGCGCTGGCGATGAAGCGGGGTGCGAACCAGACGGAGGCCATCGCCGAACCTCTTCAAATCGATGTAAAAACAACCGGCCCGGACAGTTTTAGCCGGGTGAGCCAGCGCCTTCAGTTGGAGCAAATCGATAAGGTCCTGAGACTGGTTACGGCCGGTAAAGACCAGGAAAGAAAGTGCCTTATCTTCTGGTTGCGCCATCGCCAGGGACTTACCGCCAGCGAAATCGCCTCCATTCCAACCATCGGATTGACCACCGAGGGGGTGGAGAGCGTCCTGATGCGGCTCTCCACTATGATCCGGAGTCACTTTCTAAGCACAAATCCCCATCGAGAAGTGAAGGTTTTATCTCGGCAAAATCGTTTTAGAAGAATGGGGAACTAAGTTTTGGAAAGTAAGCTCAACGAGCACTTAGGAGCGGCGGAACTCGCCCGGCTCCTGGAAGATTCCCGCCAGCAGGCGGATGGCGTGCAAAGCGCCATCGCTCTCTCTCCTCATCTGGCCCGGTGCGAAACCTGCCGCGGTCAATTCGAGGAACTGGCATCGCTGGATCGCCAGCTGAAAGGCTTGCGCGCGGCCAAAACCGAGATGCGGGAGGTCAACTGTCCGGAAGCGCCCGTATGGCGGGAGATCGCGGGCGCTCCGACGCCGCCCGCACAGACGCTGGCCTACGTTGAACACGCCAGCCGCTGTGATCATTGCGGTCCGCTTTTGCGGGAGGCGGTGGCCGAGCTTCTCGATTTGAAGAGGGAACTTACCGAGGCGGAGCGGAGTGAAATCGCGACCCTCAAAAGCTCGAGTCCAGAGTGGCAGCAGCGTCTTGCGCAACGAATCAGCGGAATACCCCATTCGGCGCCTGGGAAGAAAGCCAGTTGGGGCGCCGGATCGTGGTGGCAGACGTGGCTGAGGGTTCCGCGGCTGGCGCTGGCTGGGGCTTCTCTTTTAGCGGTTGTGGGCGTCGGATCGTGGGTGATCATGCAAAACCGGACGCAGCCAGCCGCGGCTGACCTGCTGGCTCGCGCCTACACCGAGAAGCGCACGATGGAATTGAGGATTGGGGGCGCCAGCTACGCGCCGTTGCGAGTTTCGCGCGGACCGGCAGCATCCTTTACCAGCCGCCCAGCCCCGCTTTTGAAAGCGGAAGCCTTAATTGCCAACCAACTCGATGCGCATCCTGCGGACCCTTCCTGGCTGCAGTCGCAAGCGCAGGCGGATTTGCTGGAAGGCAAGTATGATGCGGCCGTCGAGGCATTGCGGCACGCGTTGGAGTTGGAACCGCATTCGCCCGCCATCCTGACCGACCTTGCCACCGCTTATTTCCAGCGCGCTCAGCAGGAAGACCGGAAGGAAGATTTTGGCGCGGCTTATGAATACCTGAGCCAGGCGCTACGGCTAAGCCCGGATGATAAGGTGGCGCTTTTTAATCGGGCGATCGTGGCAGAACATCAGTTTCTCTACCAGCAGGCGCTCGATGATTGGGAGCACTACCTGCGGCTCGATCCGGGCTCGCAGTGGGTAGAAGAGGCGCGCAATCGGGCAGACGCGGTGCGCGAGAAGTTGAAGGAGCATAGCAGCAAGGCGCTGCCGCTGCTTGCTCCCGCCGACGTGGCTGC
The DNA here is from genome assembly GCA_049511995.1 of Terriglobales bacterium. Lineage (GTDB taxonomy): Bacteria > Acidobacteriota > Terriglobia > Terriglobales > Acidobacteriaceae > Acidiflorens. The sequence continues at coordinate 7,240 of JBEKXO010000004.1, read as the reverse complement.
TTTGGCGACTAGCGGGAGTCCTGATTCTGCAGCGCAGCGCTCCGCCGTCGATCAACGCATCGAAGAATATTTGCATGAAGCCGTTCGCTCGTGGCTGTCCGAAGCGTTTGCGTTAAAAAGCAACGCTGATCAGGGCGCCGCTCAGGCGCTTTTTTTTTTGGCGGACCTGACCGCGCGGCAGCACGGTGATCTCTGGCTGACTGATCTTCTCGCTGGTTCTTCGGCGGCAAACTTTCCGCAAGCGGCAAACGCGCTGGCCCGCGCCGTCCAAGCGAACGATGCCGGCAACTACGATGTTTCCCGCGAACAGGCTGCTCTCGCGCAAAAATTATTTCGCGCATCTGGAAATATGGCGGGCGTGCTGCGCGCGGAGTTTGAAGAAAGTTTCTCAGATCAGATGTCCCGGCATAGCGAACAGTGCCGGCAAAAAGCGGCGACCGCGCTCCGGGAGGCGGCAAGACGTCCGTACGCGTGGGTGCAGATCCAGCTCGGATTAGAGGCCAGCACCTGTTCGGGATTGATGGGCGATCTCGGCGCCCACGATGAGGAAGCCCTTCGCGCACTGGATCGGTCAGAGAAGGCTGACTACGGTGCGCTTTATCTACGGGCTCTAGGGTTTGTGGTGGGAGGCAAATTCAGTACCGGCGACCGATCAGATGGCTGGAAGCTGCTAAGCGCTGGCCTCGAACGTTTCTGGTCGGCTCAGTACCCGAGCAGGCGAGGATACAACCTGTACACAGATTTCGCCTTGGATGCAGATGCCAGTGGCCGCCCGAATTTGCAGATGGCGAGCTGGCGCGAGGCAAAGGCCTTGATTGAGCACGATGAGAGTCCGCTGCTTCGCGCCCAGGCCTACACGTGGATGGCGAACGCCGCGATCGAAGCGCATCTGCCTCAAGTTGCCGAGCGTCAATATGCGGAAGCTGCCCAGTTATTTGCGGCGTCGCCGCGCACCGATGCCAGTCGCAATGCCGAGTTAGAGATGGAAGTGCGGACTTCCCAGTTGGAGTCACATCAGGGACGATTCGAAAGTGCCATTGCGCGGTTGACGGTTATCCAAGACCAGATTCGGCCGCTTTCGAATAACTATCTGGTGCAGATGTTCTATTCCACCTTGGGCGAAGTCCAACTCGGCAGGCATCGAGAGGTGGAAGCCGAGCAGGCTCTGAGGCCCGCGCTGGCGTTGGCGGAGCAGAGCCTTGCAACCCTCAAGTCTGAAGCCGAACGAACCAGCTGGAGCAAGAACGCGGCTCCGGCGTATCTGGCGCTGGTTGAGGCTGAGTTGGCTCAGGGCCGGTCAGAGGAGGCGCTGGAGACTCATGAGTGGTATCTGGGAGCGCCCCGGCGTATGGCGGCGGATTCGAGTGCGAATCGACCGTTGACCAATGGCGCAATGCCGGACCCTCCGCAGCTGACATCTCGACTTCCGCTCCTGGCCAAAGAGACGGTGCTCGCCTATGCCGTTTTACCCGACGGGCTTGCCATCTGGGTTTATGACGATCGCGGCATTGGTGCACACTGGATTCCAAAATCCACCGACGGACTGCAAGAGCTGGCGGGTAGATTTCACGATTTGTCTTCAGACCCGAAATCAGATTTGAGTGCCCTGCGCCGCGACGCGCGCACCCTTTATGAGTCGCTCATCGCTCCCGTGGAACAGCGCCTCGCGCCCGGACGCACGCTGGTGATCGAAGCGAGCGGATGGTTAGGGGGGGTGCCATTCGAGGCTCTGATCGATGCTAACGGCCGCTACCTGATCGAGCGTGCTCCGATCGTTCATTCCAACGGGCAGGATTCGCAGGCGAGTTTGCACAATGACACCGGAATCTCCGCAGATTTGCCGGCGCTCGTGGTGGGCAGTACGGCCTCATCTTCCGCGGATGAACTCATTCCGCTTCCCGGAGTGGCGGCGGAAGCGGAGGCTGTGGCTGGCGGTTTTCATTCCGTGCGCGTGCTCACCGGCGAAGAGGCCACGCTCAGCGCGGTGCAAGGACAACTGCCTGGGGTGGCGGTGTTCCACTTCGCTGGCCATTCGCTGGCTGCGCCTGCAGGTCGCGGGCTGATGTTGGCCAGCCCGGATGACAAAACGAAAGCAGCGCGCCTGATGGACGCAGCCGGTGTGCGGCACCTGCGCTTGCAGAGCCTGCAACTGGCGGTGCTTTCGGCCTGCAGCACTGCTTCCGGCAATGGCGGGTCCGGAGGATTCGAAAGTATTACGGATGCCTTCCTCATGGCGGGCGTTCCCCATGTGGTGGCGAGCCGGTGGGCGGTAGAGCAAACCGGCGGATTCGTGGAAGACTTTTATCGCAACGCGCTGTCGGGCCAAAGTGTTTCCGAGGCGGTTCGCGGAGCCTCGCTGAATATGCTCGCGAATCCGCGCACGTCACACCCCTATTACTGGTCAGCATTTGCAGCGTACGGACGGCCCTAATCCCTAAAAGAGGAGATCCTCTATGCAGACCGAACGCCACTTCCACGGCTCTCTGGTTGCCCTGACCAGCGCTTTGCTGGCCTTGTTCATCCTTAGCGCTTGCCAGCAAACGCAACAACCACCCCCATCTACGACGACCCCTGCTCCCACGGCGGAAAAAGTTTATATCGAGTTTCGGGGGCCCTGGGCTTTTGTTCCCGATCCGAAGGATGCCAAAATGCTGCTGGCGATTGCACCCAAAGCCAAGGGTCATCGCGATCTTTTTGTACAGGCTTCCAACGAATCGACATTAGCCGCGGGAGTCTATGAGCTCTCGCTCCCCGCGAGCGCCGGGAGTGGCGCCGCGGTTCCCCACCCGGATATAGCGAAGGTCGATATCGACGCTCAAAATCTGCAACGTGCGCTCGATAACAAGACGTCGAGGTATGTGGTCCGCCTGCCTAAACCCGAAGAGTATGTGGTTGCCGGCCGGCACAGATTCCGGCTGGGCGCAGCTTACCCCCCGGATGCTTCGACGGAGAAGGAGTATGCCACGGCCGTCTCGCTACGCTACAACGTCAGCAGCCTGAACGGGTTCTCACTGGCGGGCACTCCCGATGGCGGCACGTTCAACCCGCTGCTGCTTGAGGTGGAGACGCCGATGATTCGTTTTGTCATCATTCCGGCAGAGTTTGACGATCCGAGTGATAAGTGCAACTTACACTCGCGCGAAGGTTTCCGTGCGCTGACCGTGCTGCTGGGGTTGAATTTGTATCTGGATATTCCGAATGACCCTGCTGATTGCCACAGCAAAGATCCGCAGAGCCACCGAGCTGCCAACGCAGAGGGCGGAGGTTCGACGCGCTTGGAGCGGTTAGTTGCGCTCTTAACTGAGAACCTGGCCGAGGTGCAGGGTGCGAACGCAGCGAATCCGGGCCGGGGCGTCGCCGACTACCTACTCGCTGCGATGTATTTCTTCGACTTGCCTGCGGTCGACTGCGTGAAACCAATCCTATTCCTGCATCCTGTTCCTAGCGCACCGAATCCCTGATGCTCAGGGGCGGAAATAGAAAACCTATTTCCGCCTCGTTTTTTTCGCACTTCATGGCGATCCTCACCCGGATCGACGAAAGGTCTAAAATAGCGGCGTGAATACGTCCGTTCCCCCTAAACCAGAAGCGGATCGCGATCGGCCCCATTACGATCCCCTAAATAATGAACGTCAAGCTGACCAGCGCCCGGAAAATCAGCATCACCACCGCCATGCTATCTACGCCGCCGAAGCCAGCGGATTGCTGATCATGGCGGTCGTGCTGCTCATCCTCACCGTTATTCGCTATTGGCGCGAAATTCCGTGGAGCGCGCGCTGAGGTTGCCGCGACGTTGCTCATGAGCCGCGATCCATTGGTAGTCGTCGTGCTCGGTCCGACAGCTAGCGGAAAAACGGCGCTGGCTTTGGCGATTGCGCGCCGCTTCGGCGGCGAGATCGTCAACTGCGATTCGGTTGCGATGTACCGCGAATTTGAAATCGGCACAGCGAAGCCAACCGTGCCGGAGCGCGCGGAAATTCTGCATCATCTGCTCGATTGCGTGGATCCCCTGGCGGACGTTACCGCGGGAGAATACGCCCGGCAGGCGAGAGAGGCATTGCGCGGGATTGTTGCTCGGGATATGAATTCGAGCGGAACTCTTGCAGGCGAACATCTGCAGCAACAATGTTTGCCGATCGTCAGCGGGGGTACGGGACTCTATCTCCGCGCTCTGCTCGAAGGACTTTTCCCGGGGCCGCAAAGGTCGGAAGAAGTGCGCGAGAGGTTGCGCGAGCGCGTAGAAAAACGGGGCGCCCCATACTTGCATCGCATACTCGAGCGGCTTGATCTGGCAGCCGCAGGGCGCATCCACTCGAACGATGTTCCGAAGATGATTCGTGCCATTGAAGTTTGCCTGGCGGCACGCCAGCCCATCACCGAACTTTGGCAGCAAGGGCGCGAAGCGCTGCAGGGATTTCGGATTCTGCGTCTGGGGCTCAATCCCGACCGTGAAAGTTTGTATGCGCGCATTAACCAGAGGGCCGCGAAAATGTTCGACGATGGACTGATCGAGGAGACGGAACGGCTGCTCGCGAGATATGGCGAGCGAGCGCGTCCTCTGGCGTCCTTAGGGTATAAGCAGGCGCTGCAGTTCTTGCGCGGCGAACTCGATCGGAAGTCGGCGCTGGCGGCCGCGCAGCAGGCGCATCGCAATTATGCCAAGCGCCAGATGACCTGGTTCCGGCGAGAGCCAAATGTGCACTGGCTGGCCGGCTTCGGGGATGACCCGGCGATTCAAGCCGAGGGTGTCGCGATGGTCGAATCCGAAGTTTGATCAGGTCCGCAACTTTGCGCGACGTTGCCATCCATTTTTGCTATTGTCAAAGGCATGCTTCGATACTTGCTGCTGATGGCGCTCGCGCTGGCAGCTACGCTTTGCCCGGCTAAAAATAAAGAGCAAGACCACTTTTTGCGGCCGGGGCCAATTCATCTCGACAAGAACGGAAAGAAGTGGGCCGACAAGACACTGCGCAGGATGTCGACCGAAGAGAAGGTCGGGCAACTCTTTGGCATCAAGGTGCTGGCGCAATTTCTGAATGATGCCGATCCCCGGTGGATTCAACTGCGCGACGAGCTCCGCAGGTATCATGTTGGATCGGTGGTCATGACCGTGCCAGTCGACGGCGCGGTACTGCTCAGGAGCCAACCGTATGTTGCGGCCGAGTTACTCAACCGGTTGCAGCGATCATCGAAGCTGCCGCTGATTGTTTCGGCCGATTTCGAGCGCGGCGTGTCCATGCGCGTCAATGGCACGACTGTCTTTCCACACGCGATGGCTTTCGGCGCCACCGGAAAGGCGGAGAATGCCGAGGTCTTCGGACGGATTACTTCGTTGGAAGCGCGGGCCATCGGAGTGCATTGGAATTTCTTCCCCGTCGCCGACGTGAATTCCAATCCCGCCAATCCAATTATCAACACGCGTTCTTTTGGCGGAGATCCGGCGCAGGTCGGCGATTTTGTCGCGGAATATATACGCGGCGCGCACCAAGGCGGGATGCTGGTTACGGCGAAACATTTTCCCGGGCATGGCGACACCGCGACCGATTCTCATCTCGGGTTCGCGCAGGTCACGGGCGACCGTGCGCGGCTTGATGCGGTAGAATTGCCTCCATTTCGGCGCGCCATCGAAGCGGGCGTCGACGCGGTGATGGTGGCGCATGTTACCGTTCCCGCCCTCGATCCTGAGCCCAATCGGGTCGCGACAACTTCCAAAGCGATTGTCACCGGTCTTCTGCGGGAAGACCTCGGATTCAAGGGAATCGTCGTGACGGATGCGCTCGACATGGCCGGATTGACGCGCCTCTACGCGCAGGACACCGGGCGGGCTGCGGTTGACTCTTTCAAGGCTGGCAACGATGTTCTGATCATTCCGCACGATCTCGACGCCAGCTACCGTGCCCTGCTGCAAGCGGTGAAGAGCGGTGAGATCAGCCACACGCGGCTCGATGCATCGGTGCGCAAGATTCTGGAAACAAAGGCTGCTCTCGGTTTGAACAAAGCGCGACTGGTGGACCTCGGTGAACTTTCGAGCGAGATCGCCAAGCCGGAGAATCTGGCCGCGGGCCAGCGCATTGCCGATGAAGGCATCACGCTCGTCCGCGACAACGGGAAGGTGATTCCGTTGCAGGCGGCATCCGGAACTCGGGGAACTTCGCAGCCCGCCACTCCGTATCAACCCTTGACAGAGGCTGGCAACCGTCTGGTGGCGGTGATTTTTTCCGACGACCTGCGCACCGATTCCGGACGCATGCTCGAACGCCAGATACTGGCGCGCGTGCCGGACGCTCGCGTGATGTATGTCGACGCGCGCTCGGCTGCCGGATTGAAGTCGTCGGTGGTGGAAGCGGTGGCCGCGGCGGAACAGGTGATCGCCGCCGTGTATGTGGTCCCGACCGCCGGGAAGGCTTTGCGCGCGGCTGGAGGAGGGGTGAAGAATTCGGTTGCCATGGACGATGCCACTGCGGCGTTGCTCAGAGAAATTCTTGATCGTGCGGCGGAGCGCACCGTCGTGCTCGCTATGGGCAATCCGTATGTGGTCAAGGATTTCCCCGCTATCGAAAATTATGTCTGCGCGTTTTCCAATGCAAGCGTATCGGAAACAGCGGCAGTGAAGGCCATTTTCGGAGAGATTGCGATTAGCGGCCGTCTGCCAGTTACGATTCCAGATATTGCGTCGCGAGGCGAGGGGATAGACCGTCCCGCTCAGCATGCAGGCCAGCCCAGTTCAGGAGGTGCATCCGATGTTCGGCAAAATATTACGAAGCAAAATGTCCAGCGGTAAACGGTTCACCCTTAAAATGTGCCGCCGCGGCCTGCTCGCCAAGCTAGCGCTCGGAGGGACGCTATCCGGACTTTGCCTTCTCTCCGCTTGCAGCATTAATGCGAATGACAAGGGTCAGAACGGCGAAAAAAATGTCGACATCAAGTCGCCCATCGGTGATTTACACGTCAGCGAACAGGCAGATATTCGCGACGCTGGGCTGACGCTTTATCCCGGAGCCAAGCCCGCTCCCAAAGATAACGGCGACGATAAGAAGAGCGCCAATGTAAATCTTTCGGTGGCCGGTTTTTCATTGAAAGTGGTGGCGGCGGAATTCCTCTCCGACGATGCTCCTGACAAGATTCTCGCCTACTACGACAAAGAGCTTCGAAAATATGGCAAGCCCATCCAGTGTCATGGCGGTTGGAACACCGGCCACACGAATTTCGACACGAACGATGAGATTTCCAAGCCGGTAAC
>JBEKXO010000003.1:0-70801 GCA_049511995.1 Terriglobales bacterium | reverse complement strand
ACTCTGAGGCCCCAGCAAGGGGTTCAATACGCTGATCGCCTGGTTGTAATGTTGGAAGACGAAGTCGGCGGAGAACTTGCCCCGGTTCCCGTCGACGTCTCCGCCGACGTTCCCGCCGAGGTCGAATCCATACGCGTTGTTGTGCGCCTCTTCCGGCGTACAGGTGGTGGCAGTCCAGTTTGCGGAGGCCGAGTAGCAGCCGGCAGAACCATCGGCGAATTTATACATCGCGCCGAAATGGACTGGGCCATAGGCGAGGCGATACTTCACGGCATAGTCCCAACGGGAGTCCTCGGTATCGCCGCCGCCGGCCATGGTGCCGTTATACCCGATGTAGGAAAAGGCATAGGCGCCTCCGGCCGGGTCGTACTGGAGCATGGCATCGGTGCCGAGAGAGCGCTGGCGGCCGAAGGTTAGCGTGCCGAAAATCTTGGACGATATACCGCCGTAGTATTCGTCATTGAAGGGTTGGCCGGCGCGCGCGCCGTCGATGGCGTAGGAATAGCTGGCCCGGGGAAGGCCGTTGTTGGTGATCTGAGTTTGCGACGCGTTGGCGAGCAGACCGGAATTCGGATTGATACCAGTTGAGGCGTTGAACACAACCGACCAGCCAGGCACAAACTCTACCTTGCCACGGATGCCCAGACCCGTTTGCTGCAGGTTGTTCGGTGCGACTACGAATCGATGCTCATAGCCGTTGCGGTTCACCAGAGATTCGCCTTCGTAGTTGTAGCCGTTTTCCGGTAAGCCGTGGCTGACCCAGCCGACGCCGACGTCATACGCGCCGTACACGGTGATGCCGTGCCAGGTCAGGGTGCAATCGGTGGTAGCGAACTCGCGGCCGCTGGCGCAGGCGTCGGGCGTGCTCGGATGCATCTTGATGTCGACCCTGGCGTCCTGGCCAACTGCCAGGCTGATTCCCGTGCGCGTTGTCTCGGCGAACCCTTGTTTGGCCACACGCACCTCGAAGCGTCCCGGGGTGACGGTCGCCTGATAGTGGCCTACGCCGTCAGTTGGGATCATGTGCGTTTCGCGGGTGTCGACGTTCCGGATGGTCACTGCGACATCGCGAATGCCGGCGCCGTTTTGGTCGGTTACCACGCCGGAGACGGTTTGCGCGGAGCACAACGCGGAAGTAAGACAAATCAGCAGGGTGAAGAATTGAGCAGCCCAGCGCATGAAACAACCTCCGGTAAAATTGGCCTCTTAGGGAACACGAAGTGTATGTTACATACACTTTTTGTGTCAACTTTGATGTGGTTCTATTTGTATTGGAGAGCACTTAGGCCGATGATACCGCGATCCTAGTGGTACGACCGGCGGTTGACCGTGACCTACATCGGGGGTAGGATTTCGTTCCGATGCCGAGGGGCGCCAAAACCGAAGAGCGAAATGCTCAAGAGTTGCTGCATCTGCGCGACGCCGCTCTCAAGTTGGGGATCAGCTTTCCGACTATTAAGCAGTGGATTTACAAACATAAAATTCGCAGCGTGCAGACGGCGGGAGGGCACCACCGCATCCCAGAGAGTGAAGTGGACAAACTGCTATTCCGAACGCGTGGCCGAACCGAAAGAGAGCGGAAGGAAGTGATACGCCGCGTCAGCGGGCGCAATCAACTGGTGGGACGCATCGATTCGGTGCGGATCAGCGGGCTGATGGCGGAGGTAAAGATTTCGATCGGCGGCCAGCAAATCGTGTCGATTATCACTGCCAACTCCGCCCGCGAAATGCAATTGAAGGCGGGACAGACCGCAGCGGCGCTGATCAAAGCTACTGAAGTGATGATTCTGCGGGTCTGAGGCCAGAGGCTTAAGTAGAAGCGCGTTATGAAAATTCGCCTGCTCTATCCCGCGCTACTTGTTGCTCTGACGATCCAGGCTGTTCTCGCGTCGGGTCAGCAAGTGATCATTCAAGACGAGGGCGGCAAACAGACTATCCTGACGCGGGCCGACCTCGAAGCTTTGGCGCGGGTGAAGGTCACAGCCGGCGCATCGAATTCGTCCGCGACGTTTGAAGGCGTCTCGCTCGATAGCGTGTTAGAGAAGGCCGGAGTCGGCTTAGGCGAGACGATGAAGGGAAAACGAATGGCTTCCTATTTACTGGTGGAAGCTGCCGACGGATATCGCGTTGTGTTTGCGCTCGCGGAGATCGACCCGGCGTTCAGCGACAAGCGGGTGATTCTGGCTTTCTTGAAGGACGGCAAGGCGCTCGATGCCAAGGAGGGGCCCTATCGGATCGTAGTGCCGGACGAAAAAAGGATGGCGCGCTGGGTGCGGCAGCTGACTACGCTGAAGATTGTTGCCGCGCCGTGAACGAAATGCGGTGAACAGAGTGCTGCGAGCGAGCGGGGTGAGCGATACGCCGCGAAGCAAGTCAATCCTTCTGAATCATCATCTCGGTGGCTTTGACGACGGCCGAGACGGTATCGCCCTTCTTAAGTTTGAGTTCGTCGGCGCTGCGACGGGTGATGGCGCTCTCGATGAGATTGTCGCCGACGCGAACGACGACGTGGGCCATGATGTCGCCAAGTTGAATTTCTTCGATCTTACCGCGCAGTTTGTTGCGGGCTGAGATTGGCATGGAGCCATTATAAATGTCTGGCGCGACAACTCGGTCTGCCAGATGGCAGGCGTGCAATGGATTCGTCACAAGCGGGTGTGAGCCACTGCACTGCGCGAACCGCATCTTCCGACTAGGGTAAACGTGGGCCGGTTTGGCCCAAACTTACGAGGAGGCTCTTATGCGTCAGATTTTTGCGGGGATTGTAATCCTAATGTGCGTCTGCATGTTGGGATCGACGATGCTGGCCGAGAATCAGATGGGAATTGCGGACCGGTATCAGGTGAACTTTTCACAAAACGTCCGAGTGGCAGATACGTTGCTGCCCAAGGGTGAGTACGAGATTCGGCACGTCATGCAGGGCTCCGACCACATCATGGTGTTCCGGCAACTCGGAACCAGGAAGCCAGTGGAACTACGCGCGAAGTGCACGCTGGTTCCGTTGAGTGCGAAGGCGACTTCGAGTGAGAAAGTCTTCACTCTCAACGCCGCCAACGAGGAGGTTTTGCAAGAATTGGTATTCAAGGGCGATCGCGCGAAGCACGTTTTTTAGTTAGGAAGCTGCGCTGAAGAGAGGCAGTCTCAGGGGACGTGTGAATCGGCCTATGGCCGGCAAGCACGTCCCCAAGTGCGATTACGGAAGTGGGCCGTATCGATTCTGAGTCTTGCAAAACTCCAAAAAAGGTCTACAATTCAACAGCCTAGCCCGATAGCCTGCATCTTTTTCGCAGCTCCGATCATCAAAGTTGAGTGAAACCCACTCAAGGGAAAATCATGAGCGATCTTATTATTACTCCTGACAATACTTCTTTCGAAACCACTGAACGTTCGCTTCCGATTCTACCCGTGCGCGACACCGTTCTGTTCCCTCACGCCGTGCTGCCTCTAACCGTCGGCCGGGAGAGTTCTGTTCAACTAATTAACTCGCTCGGCGAAGACAAGACCATCGTGGTCGTCGCCCAGCGCGAGGCGCGCGTGGATACGCCGCAGCCGACCGATCTTTACTCCATCGGCACGCTGGCTGTGGTGCACAAGGTCGTCAAAATGCCCAACCAGAGCCTCTTCGTTTTTGCCGAGGGCCTGGAGCGGGTGCGGTTGGCGGACTTTGCCCAGCTGACGCCTTTTATGCGAGCGCGCGTAACCACGATCCCAGAGATCATTCCTCCGAAGGATTCGGAGATCGAAGCGCTCCAGCGCAATGTGCTCACCTTGTTCCAGCAAATCGTGGCCGGTTCGCCGACGCTTTCGGACGAGCTTTCTACCGTGGCGATGAACATCGAAGAACCCGGCCGCCTGGTCGACTTCATAGCCTCATCATTGCCGTCGCTGTCGACTTCCGATAAGCAGGAGACTCTCGAAACCACCGACGTCCGCGTGCGTCTGGAAAAAATCAACCAGCACCTGGCAAAAGAACTTGAAGTGCAGCAACTGCGCAACAAGATCCAGTCCGAAGTGCAGGATCGCGTGCAGCAGACGCAGCGCGAATACTACCTGCGCGAGCAGATGAAGGCGATCCAGAAAGAGCTGGGCGAACAGGACGAGGGCGCGCGCGACACCGAAGAACTGAAGCAGAAGATCGAATCCGCGGGTATGCCCGACGATGTTAAGAAAGAAGCTCTCAAAGAGCTTGGCCGACTCGCGCGCATGTCGCCGATGGCCGCCGATTACTCGGTCACGCGAAACTACATCGAGTGGCTGGCCGTGCTGCCCTGGGCCAAGACTTCGGGCGGAGAGATAGAAATTCCCAAGGCGAAAGAAATTCTCGATACCGATCACTATGATCTGCAAAAAGTAAAAGACCGCATTCTCGACTATCTGTCCGTGCGACGCTTGAAGCCGAGCATGAAGGGTCCGATCCTATGCTTTGTGGGCCCTCCCGGCGTGGGTAAAACTTCGCTCGGCAAGTCGATCGCCCGCTCGTTGGGACGCAAGTTCGTGCGCCTGTCGCTTGGCGGAGTGCACGACGAGGCCGAAATTCGCGGCCACCGGCGCACCTACATCGGAGCTTTGCCGGGTCAGATCATTCAAGGCATTCGCCGCGCCGAGACTAAAGATCCGGTCTTCATGCTCGATGAAATTGACAAAGTTGGACGCGACTTCCGTGGCGATCCCGCGTCGGCACTCCTTGAGGCGCTCGATCCGGAGCAGAACGCGACCTTCCGTGACAATTATCTGGACGTGACCTTCGATCTGTCGAAAGTCTTATTCATCACGACCGCGAACATGCTCGATCCGATTGCCGAGCCGCTGCGCGATCGCATGGAGATCATCGAGCTTCAAGGCTATACCGAAGAAGAAAAGGTTCACATCGCATTCCAATACTTGATTCCGCGGCAGATCGAAGAAAATGGAATCACGCCGGAGCAGATCGAATTTCCGGAAGAAGCGGTGAGCTACATCATCCGCCATTACACCCGCGAGGCGGGAGTGCGCAATCTCGAACGCACCATCGGCACGATCTGCCGCAAGCAGGCGCGTCGTTTGGCTGAGGGCAAGACCGAGAAGCTGGTCGTGACGAATAAGATCGTTACGGAATTTCTCGGCGGCATCAAGGTGCGCAGCGAAGGCGAAATTGCGGAGCGCACGAAGCGCGCCGGCGTGGTTGTCGGACTGGCGTGGACACCCTCCGGTGGCGACGTGCTGTTCGTCGAAGCCAATCAGATGAAAGGCAAAGGCGGGCTGACCATTACGGGCCAGATTCAGGATGTGATGCGCGAGTCGATGCAGGCCGCGCTGAGCTGGGTGCGTTCGAACGCCAAGCAACTCGGCATCGACGAAGAATTCTTCTCGAATCACGACATTCACATTCACGTGCCTGCCGGAGCCATTCCCAAGGATGGTCCCTCGGCCGGCGTAACCATTGTGAGTGCTCTCGTGTCGTTGCTTACCGGCAAACAGGTGCGTCCGCTGACTGCGATGACCGGCGAAATCACGCTGAGCGGTAACGTGCTGCCCGTGGGCGGCATCAAGGAAAAGGTCCTGGCGGCGAAGCGCGCCGGCGTTCACGATGTGATTCTTCCCGCGGACAATAAAACCAACGTCGAGGAAGACCTGACCCCCGAGCAGTTACAGGGATTAAACACTCACTACGTGAAAACCATCGACGAAGTTCTGGAGTTCGCCCTGCCCGCCACGCGGCAGGAGGAACTACAGGACGCGGAGGAGCGCGAGAAGGTGCTCAGCACGTAGGGCAGCTATCAGTTGTCAGTTGCCAGTTCTCGCGTTCGCGGTCGGAACGTCCTTTTGATCGTTAATACGCTGGACATAATCTACCGGTTCCCCAGGGAAATGATTATTGGTGCTATTGGGATGTTACAGCAGTCCATCTCGAACGGCGGTGGGAGGAGTAGACCGTCGCGCCAGTCCGGCTCCCCAGACAACAAGCGCCCCAAACATCAAGACAAGCAATGCGAACAGGCTGCCTTCATACGCTGCGAAAAAGAGCATCACTATAGGAAATATTGACAGCACTATAGTGCCAACCCAACCCAGAACACTGGGATGGGCAAATCCCCTTTCGGTTGCCGTTGCTGTGATTGCCATGAATGTTCCGCCGGTGAGCCAGACGCCGACCAGCATTGCGACCCCAACCCGTTTGAATCCGCGCCTCACCACAACTCTTCTTGCGATCAGATAGGTAAACAGGAACGTTCCTGGCGGCAGGAGTACAGCTGCCGCGTCCCATCGAGCAGGAGCAGAATCCAGGGTTGCGGCGACGTGAATAGCCAAATCGGCTAACCAGAAACTTAGCGCTCCGGCTACGGCGAGCCAGAGGGTCAACCGAGGCTGTTGTATTCGAGAGAACAAGGCGATTGGTCCAGCTTTTATTGTGCTCCGGCCCGCTCTTAAGTCGGGGAAACATTGCCGGTCAACAGAACTGTCGTAACCAGGCGTTAGCACTCAGAACCCTCGGTCATTGAGCGCTGTGGGGTTCTTTCGACAGGAATCGCTCGCTTTGAAGGCACTATGGTCACGCCGGAGGGCTCCCGCATAATATGGAAGTCATAGTGGTTTCGAAGTATTGTCCCGCACCATGGCAGTCGGTAGCTTGATGCAGTGTTTTCACGGAGATCGCGAATGACTTTTCGTAATGCAGTGAAGATTTCTCTGGCGCTGGCGTTGGTTGCCGGCGTTTTGGCCTGGAGTAACGACGCCGGCAAGCCGACCACTGTTAAGGGTTACGTGCTGGATTCGGCTTGTGCATTTACCAAGGGTCTGAAGAAACCGATCAGCGCCGAGTGTGCCACGGCGTGTGCAAAAGCGGGTTCTCCTTTGGTGATTTTGACCGACAGCGGCACGATCTACTGGCCCATCGCGGACACGACTCCATCCAGCGGGCAGAACGAGCGGCTCCTACCGTTCGCCGGGCAAAAGGTTACGGCTAGCGGGAGGGTATTTGAACGGGGAGGATCAACCGCGCTCGTGATCGAGAAGATCGAAGCTCAGAAGTAGTCCGGGACGTGCCCGGAACGGATACCGGCTGAAAGCTCCTCCTAGAAGAATTCGCGCAAACGGGCGACAATGGTTGCCGTCGGCATGAGGGAGCTATAGTGGCAGCCAGTCCTACGCTGAAACCCGATCCGAAGCCCGCGAGCGCCAAGCCGAAGCTCGGCTTGCGGGCCTGGATGGAACGCGTCCTCGCAGAATGCGATCGCGCCGCCGAAGGTTTCGACGCCGACGCTGTCCACGACCTTCGGGTAGCCCTGCGCAGATGCCGTTCGCTCGCCGACGGATTGATGGTGCTCGATCCCAATCCTTCGTGGAAAGACATGAAGAAGGCGGGCAAGAAATTGTTTCAGGCGCTTGGCGACTTGCGCGACATGCAGGTCATGCAGGAGTGGATCGAAAAACTGGGCGATGCCAACCATCCCAGCGATCCGGCCGCTGACAGACTGCTCGACCATGTCCACCGGCGCGAAGCCGAATGCAAGCAGGATGCCTTCAAAGACCTCCAGCAATTTGACCGCAAGCAATGGCGCCAGTGGAGCCGCAGCCTGCCGCGCCGCGCGGCGCGAGTGCGTCCGGGCAGCGTCGTGTATATGCATCTGGCGCTTGAGAAATGGACGGCCGCCTACGACCTTCACAAACACGCTCTGCGCTCGCGATCGCAGGTTGCCTGGCATGAGCTGCGGATCGGCATCAAACGCTTCCGCTACACGGTAGAGAATTTTCTGCCGCGCCAGCACGAGTTGTGGGGTGATGACCTCAAAGAGCTACAGGACCTTTTGGGCGAAGTGCACGATCTGGATGTGCTGTGGTCGACGGCCGTCGAGGTCAAGGCCTTCCCCGATGTCGAAAGCCAGCGACAGTGGCACGAGAAGTTGGCAGCGGAGCGCTCGCGGCGAATCGCAAAGTATCGCGAGAAGATGGTCGGCCGCCAATCGCTATGGCGCGCCTGGCGCGCCGAACTGCCCTCGGGCGCCCAATTGCGGGCGGCGGCCCTGAGCCGCTTACGCGTGTGGGCCGGATATCTCGATCCTGACTTTGCACATTCCCAGCGCGTCGCCCAGTTGGCTCTTCTGTTGTATGACGGACTGAAAAATGAGGGACTGCTAACGGCCAGTGTGCCGGTGTCCGAAGAAGATGTTCTGTCGAAGGCGGCGACGCCGAAACGTCGACCGCCGAGCCGAGTTTCACCTAAGCATGTCTCGAGGGATCGCGACCATGATTGGCGCCCGATTCTACAAGCCGCGGCCTTTATGCATGATGTGGGCAAAGCAAAGAAATCCGTAAATCACCACAAGGCGTCTTACCGGATGATCCGCAAACTGGAACGGCCTCTCGGGTTGAGCGCGCAAGAGCTTGACCTCGCGGCGGTGGTGGCGCGTTATCATCGCGGGGCCTTGCCTCGTCCGCGGCGGAAGACCATGGAAGCCCTGGAACTGCCGCTTCGGCCGATCGCCATGGAATTCTCTGGAATTTTGCGGCTGGCCAATTCGCTCGATCCGCGCAATGGTAGCAGCCGGCATCAACCGGAGAGCGCACCGCGCCTTGAGGTCAGCGCGCAGGATCGTGTCGTTACGCTGCGCGTCTCAGGATATGCAGCCCTGGATCGGTCCGGGGAAGAAATCGCGGCGGCTCGCCATTTGCTCGAAACGGTGCTGCGCCAGCCGGTATTGGTGCGGACGCTGCGCACGCCGCCAGCAGCCGCCAAATCGGCAACGCGCCCGCCCACGGCGGCAAACCAGTAAATTCTCCCGATGCCGCTCAACCGGCTTTTGATTGGCTTCGTCATGCACGCAACGCAGTATTTAGGCGGGCTGCGCTTCGCAACTTTTTCGTGCATGTTTCGGTGTGGAGGAGTATCTTAGGCAGTTCAACCGGGCAGTTCAACCGTGCTCCCTCACAGGAGGTGTGTGTTGAAAAACCGCGTGTCGACAATTGGCCTTTCGAAGAGAAAGTCATTTCGAACCGGACTCGTCCTTTTAATATTTTTCTCTTTTGTGTTCGCGCTGCCGGCGCAGCCATCGAAAGAACAGCCTCCCGCGAACGAGAAGAACGCCGAATACAAGATCCCTCCCGAAGACGCCGCCAAGCCAAACCCGGTCAAGCCCACTCCAGACTCTCTGGCCAAGGGTAAGAAGTTATATGGATACGACTGCGCCATGTGCCACGGCAAAGATGGAGACGGCAAAGGAGACATGGCAGCGGACATGAAAGATATGCCCGATTTCACCCGTGGCGACACTTTGAAACACCGCACCGATGGTGAACTCTTCTATATTACCCGCAACGGCAAAGGCGAAAATATGCCACCCGAAGGCGACCGCGCCAAGGACGAAGATATTTGGAATATGGTGAACTATGTCCGCTCGCTAGCCAGGAAATGAGGGTTGCGGCAATAACAACGGACCGATATCGTCAACTTTTCCCGCTTGGGCAATCTCCCGACTAAGTGGCACACCCGTAACTCGCCCCTAATTACCTTACTAAAGGCCAGCGTACGAAAGGCCGGTGTACCCCGGTACTTTGACGTGTTACGGCCTAGTTCCTAACATCGAGTTAGTCAGACAGGTGCCCCCACTGCGATCCGTCAGAGGGATTCGTGCGAGCACTTGGGCTGACCTATACCAGTTACAGGAAGTTTGTGACGACTTTGTTTCGACAAGGCGGGGAGCCGCGGGTGCGACCAATGCTTATGAGAAGCCTGGAGATAAATGCACGAGGTTGCCGGCGGGCAAGCGGCTTCAGCTTGATCGAGATGACGATGGTAGTAGCGCTCACCATCGTCGTGTCCGTGATCTCGGTCGTCAGCCTCATGCCGTTGTTGAACGCTCAGCATGTAACCAATGCGTATAACACAACGTTGGCGGTGATGCGGCAGGCGCGCGACGCTGCGGTATCGCAGCGGACGTCGTACTCGGTGACCTTTTCCAGTTCGAGCACGCCGAACACGATCACCATGGCATGGGCGCCGGTATCGGGAGAAACCAACATGGGTGAACTCCCGGCCACGACCTACACCCTCCCAAACAATGTTTCTTTTCTCGCGCCGCCGAGCGGGAGCAGTCCCGCTCCCGACAATTATGGAACGGGAAGCGTTGCCGTTGACTTTGGTTATACGTCCAGCGCCAGCGCTGGAGGAGGAACGGTGATTTATTTCTGCCCCGACGGCTCGGCGCAGACGTCAAACGCGTGTGCCGGGGCTGGGAACTGGGATGGCGGCGTGGTGTACCTCGCGCGCAATGGAGATACATCGAGTTATCGGGCCGTGGACCTGTGGGGCGCCACGGGCCGTATTCACGGTTGGCGGCTGTACGGAAAGAGCGGTGGAGGGTATCAATGGCTACGCCAATAATTCGCAGCGAAAAACGTCGAGGCCGGAAGGCGACCGAACAAGGATTCTCGCTGCTGGAAGTAGTGATATCGATGGCGGTTCTGACGGTGGGAATGGTGAGTCTGCTGGGCGTTTTCGGACTGGCCATGGCGTCGACCCAGAACTCGCAGCAGAACATGATCGCCAAGCAACTGGCGAACGAGCAGTACGAGAGCGTGGTAACCGCGCGCAACACTTCGCAGATGAATTGGGACCAGATCAATAATGTGGGCTCGACCTTCTGCAGCAGCGGCGCATCCCCGTGCGGCATCTTCCTGACGGGTTACCAGCCCATGTACAACGCGGGAGCGGATGGAATCTTTGGCACCGCGGACGACGCGGCCTCGGGCGAGGAGACGCTGCAAGATCCGGGGCCCGACGGAATTTTTAACACCGCCGACGACACCTATATTCCGTTGACAAACTATAAACGCCAGATTGCGATCTCTCCTCTCTACGACGGGTCGGGCAACCTGATTCCCGGCCTGCGAACCGTCACCATTACGATCCAATACCAGACGACACAGCAGAAAACGCTGCAGACGTACATTGTGAACTCCTTCATTTCGGAGTTCCAGTAAAAGGGGAGTTATGCGAGATCGATTAGCCGAGCGCGAGAGTGGATTCAGCTTGCTGGAGATGACGGTCTCCCTGGCCCTCGGAGGGGTTGTGCTGGCCGGGGCGGTGCAGATGTACGTTCAGGGCGTACAAGCGACCTGGATCACTACCCAGCGGGCGGAATTGCAACAGGATTTTCGGGCCGCATCCAACATCATAACCAAGGATTTGGGCCTGGCCGGGGCGGGTCTGGGCAATGGTGCGGCGATCGCTCTGCCCTCCAATGTCACCCCCGTTTATGGCTGCTCTGGGACGGGCGGCAGCCAGACGACCGCAACCTGCTACATCATCTCGACGGCTAACCCCACCGGGGCAGTGGCGTACCCGACGCAGGCAGGCGCAGCTTATGTTTACGGTCTGCTCCCCGGATACAACGATGGGCCAACACTGACCGGCTCGTCGGGACCGACCGACGCGATCACCACGGTGTATACGGATAGCAATTTTTATTTGGACTGTTACACGGCGGAAATGACCAGCACAACGACGGTCACCTTCACGTTGCCCGGAGCTACAAGTGCGAACTGCACTGCGCCGGGCGGCAACGCCGGAGCACAAGCGGTGGGCAATTCGGCGAACGGACTCACGCCTGGCGATCTGGTCTTGTTCACCTTCGGCCTGAACAACGTAGTGGGCGAAGTAACCACGGCACCGACCGGCACGGGCCTCACCAGTTTTGTCGCTAACGATGTGCTGAAGATGAACCAGGGGGCAGCTGTCGCAAATAGTTTGGCCAGCATGTACGTCGCCCCGTCGAATAGCGTCACCGGGTATGCGACACGCCTTTTCGTGATCACCTATTACATCGACAACAGCACGAGCACGCCGCGGCTGATGCAGCAGGTCGATGGACACACTCCGGTACCGGTGGCGGAAAACGTGGTCTACATGAAGTTTACCTACGACCTGTTCAATGACGCTACGAATCTGCCAGCCGTGGGCTGCACCAATCCCGGCGCTGCCAGCGATGGCTGCAGTGGCGCTTCGGCAGGCCTGCTCCCCAACCAGATCACCAAGATCAACATTCAAAACATGGCCATGAACAGCACGCTGCTGGGTTCCCAGTTTGGCCAGGGAAATGGCTATCAGCGAATGGACTTGCAGACAGCGGTCTGCGCGCGAAATCTGACGTACGTCAACAACTATCCCAATTAGTGATGGATATGTCGCAGTGAGTAAGGCGAGGGGGAACGAGGCAATGGGGATCGAGACCACGGGGGTTGCAGTATGAAAAACGCTAGAGTGCATGCCAAAGGGTTCACACTGATTGCATCCTTGCTGATGCTCTTGCTGCTGTCGGGGATCGCGATCGGCCTGCTGATGATGGCCAACACCGAAGGCAAGGTGGGCGGCACTGATCTGCAGAACAACCTGGCCTTTCACGCCGCTGATGGCGGCATGGAAAAAATGGCCTCCGACCTATCGGCGACGTTCCAAAACTTGCAGTCCCCATCGGCGGCGCAAATCTGCGCTTTGAGCGGCACCTCCTATCAACCCGCTATGGTGGGTGTCACCTGGACGCAATATTCCATATCGCCGGCGTCCGGTTGTTCCGGTGCGCTGACCCCGACCTGGGGACAGATCAGTTCGGGGCCCAATCAGGGTTTGTGGGCGCAGATCGTCCCCATCAACATGCTCACCACGGCGGACCTGATGGGTGGCCAAGAAGTCAGCATGACGCGGGGCGCACAAATTGCGCTGATTCCGGTGTTTCAGTTTGGCGTGTTCTCGGAAAGCGATCTTTCGTTCTTCAGCGGCCCAAATTTCGACGTGGTGGGCCCTGTGCACACCAATGGGGACTTGTATCCATTCGTTGGGCCGGGCAGTACGCTGACTTTTCACAACAAGCTAGAGGCGTACGGCAATGTGGTGCGCACACAGTTGGCGAACGGGTATAACGCAGCCACCAACTACAACGGCACGGTCGACATTCCGACCGCCGCTAATGGTTGCAGCACGCCGACGACGAATTGTGTCGCTATGACCGCGACGAACGCCGCCTCTAACGGGGATGGCAGCGTGACCGGCGCGGGGAGCGCTACTCCGCAGACAAATTCGACGTATAACACCAGCTACTGGAATCCTTACTCCAAGACCAGCTCGAACTACATGCTGGTCAACGGGAACTTTTACAACAATGTGTCGCCCGAACCGGGTAATGTGCCGCAAGGGACGGGCGCCAAATTACTGTCGATGCCATTCGTCAATGGCACTACCTTCCCCTACCAGATCATTCGCCGGCCGCTGGCGACTGACTCGGCCGCGCTGACCCAGTCGCGGGAATACAATCTGGCGGAGATTCACGTGCTGCTGAGCGACGACCCGGCGGACTTACCGGGTGGAGCTTCGGATACGAATAACGTCCGTTTGGCGAACATACCGGCCAACGGCGCGGGCGCCAACTACAACCTTCCATATGGCATTACGATGACTGCGGGCAATTACCCTGCGGCTTTGCCGTCGCCGTCGCCCAATACCTATAATCTCTATTTCGCCCACGCGTCCAACGCGATTCCCTCTGCTGGCACCTGCACTTCAACTTACACTGCCGGATCGGGTATCGCTACTTCCTGTCCCCCCGCGGACTGGCCCTATCCGCCAGCGCCATGGACGGCTGCGATGCAGGCATCAGTGGGAGCGGGAACGGATTCGGATGCGACTTATCCGAATTGCGTACTGCTCTGCGGGTTCCCGGACGGGAGCGCCACGAACCCGGGCGGTCCACCCCCGTTTATCTCCGCCAGCGGTGGCACACTCACGGGGAGCAGCGCCCTTACTGCGGGGGGCCTCAGTACTATTGCTCCGCCGACGTTCCTCCCTTGCCCTACGGCGAGCATGCTAAAAGGTGGAACCGCCTATCCACCACTGACAGCCGCCATACCCGCAAACTGTGCGACAGCTAACCTGGTGGCGTGGCCAACATCCCCGTGGTTCCCGCTCGTGGGCGGCAGCACGACCTTCGGCGATGCAGCCGCGGATTCAAATCTAACCGCAACCTGGAACCTGATCGATGGCTGGTTGCGAGTGGAATACCTGAACAATTCCGGCGCGTGGGTCGCGGTAACCAACGAATGGCTGTCGTTGGGGTTTGCGCGAGGTCTGACCCCGCCTACAGCCGCCGGAACGAACCCGATCAATCCCAATGCAATTCTGCTGCTGCAGGAACCGGCGGATCGCGCCACCACCGCCGGCGGCGCTGTCCCTACCGAAGCAGGCCTGAGCACCACGGGAACTGCCCCGGTTTGTATGACCGTGAATGGCAGCAATAAATGCATACAGTGGTCCGTGACTCCGCCGCAACTTCTGGTGGACACCGCGGGGAGCGCGAACTGGGAGTTTGGCAGTACCACTACCGCGGAGAATACTACGCCAGGTTCTTCGACGCTGCCGCTACAGAGCCTTTCACGGTTCAACTGGTATCCCATCAACCTCTACGATGACCGCGAAGGCGAGGTTCGGGACAACACCACCCTAACCGACGACGGCGTGGCGGACAACAGCTGCACGGCCAACGGGTTGATGAATGCGGTTGAAATCGATGTGGGCAACCTGAAGCAGTGGCTGCTGGGCAATATCGGAACCAGCGGCGCGAATGTGAATTCTTCCGCGGAGAATGGATACGTGCTGTATTTTTCGGATCGCCGAGGCATGCTGCCGAACCCGGTCTTATACGGTACTTCCTTCACCAAGAGCGGAGACTCGGGCCTGGAGGACGACATCAACTCCAGCGTCGCCGCGGGTACGCCCGACGGAGTGCTGGACCCGATTCCATCCGGCAGAGCGCTTTCTCCCGAGGACGTGAACGAGGACGGGGTGCTGGACAACTTCGGAGGGGACAACCTGGGACTGGGCTACTACGGCACAGTAAACACCGCTGGCAAAAATGTGTGGGCTCAGATCACCACCAGGGGCACGATCATGGCGAATGGCGCGAACGGGGCAGCCCCCGATCCCTACGGCACGGCGGCCGGCGCCCGGATTGCGAGTTGCACGATCGCGCGCAAGAACTGGGTGAGCGGGGCGCGCCATGCTCTGAGACTGGTGGATGGCACGCTCGGCAATGTACCGACGATCGTGGGCGGAACGCTAGCCGCTCCGGGCGGGTTCACGGTGGCATCGGAGAATCCGGTGTACATCCTGGGCGATTACAACACTAACGCGGCCGACACGACGTGGAACAGTCCGGCGGTGGACGAGGCCGGACACGCGTCGGCGGCCGTGATCGCCGATGCGGTCTCTTTCCTCTCAAATAGTTGGAGCGACTTCGCGAGCGTGGGCATCGGCGGCGACGGTACCGTCACCAACCCCGGCAACCGGAATGCTGCCACTTCCTACTACCGAGTAGCGGTTGCAGGCGGGAAGAACATCAATTTCCCGCAGCCGGCCTGGGCGGTGGGAGTTATCAACGATTACGGAACCGACGGAGGTGTGCACAACTTCCTGCGCTACCTGGAGAACTGGGGTGGACAGGGCTTCAATTACAAGGGCTCAATCGTAAGCTTGTATTACTCAACCTACGCGACCGGAGTATATAAGTGCTGTACAACTGTCTACAGTCCGCCAACGCGAAACGACGTTTTCGACTTGGATTTTGAGACTCCGGCGGGTCTGCCACCGGGGACGCCCATGTTCCGTGACGTGGAAACGCTGAGTTACCGGCAGCTGTATACGACGCGGCAAACCGGACAATAGCTGCAACTCAACCTAACCATTGAGCCCCGGTCCGCGAGGATCGGGGTTTTTGTTTGTAGGATGGTCGATGGTCGATGGTCGATGGTCGTTCGTCGTTCGTCGTTGGTCGTTAGCAAGACTAAAATCCGCAATTTGTCCCAGAGTAATCCAGCTATGCACAGTGAGATTCGAACGACTCACGACTATCGAGCACCGACGCTCTCTTCATCTCGTCTTGCGAAGGGCAGGCGCCGGTTCGCTTCCGCGGCGAGCAGCGGGATCGGGCGGCGGCCCGCTAACCGGTAGATCCAACGACCAGCAATCGGCCAGAATCTTCCACGTGCCCGCGGGCTGTCGCACCAGTACGACCAGATATTTTCCACGCTCTTCACGGCGCTTTCCCATGGTCACGGGCACGAGCATCTTGCAGCGGCCGAGATCGAGCGCAATGTCACCCATCATTTCGACGCGCAGCGATTCCATCTCGACGTCGCCCAGCCCGGCTTCGACGAGTGACACCAGGAATTCGCGAATCGCGGGCAAACTGCGCACCGGCGGAACGCTGGAGCGGATGAGAGTAGCGTCGGCGGAGTACAACTCGATCAGGTCGTCAATATGCTTGGTATTGCAGGCTTGGGCCCAGTCTTGAACGACCTGACGCGCGCCGGCTTCGGCGCGGCCTCCGGTTGAAGTGCCTAACGAACCCGGCGCCCGGCCGCGGGCAACCACTGGCTCGGGCTCGGCTGCGCCTGCTCCACCTGTGGCTTGGACGAAATGGTGATAGTGATGATGAACGTGATGCTGACCGGACGCGCCCCGAGGAGGAATCGCGGCATCACCCGCCACCGCTTGGCTGGGAATTCCGCACCAGACACAAAACCGTGCCCCCGCCGGCAGCGAGCCGCCACATCCTGAACACGTCCCGCCCGGCTCTTCCTCGTTATCCGCCACCACACCCGCTGCCGCCAGATTTTCAGCGGCGGCGACGCTGCCCGACATGCGATGAATTGCCTCTACGGCCGCGGCCACCGCTTCAGCATTCGGTTTCGGCCAGCGAAAATTGCCGGGCAAGCGCTGAAAAAACTCTTCGACATCCTGGCCAGCGCTGGCGAGGCCGTTGCGCTCATTGCTCGCGGGTTCCAGCCGATCTTCGCCTTGCCTGTCAACCGCCCGATCTTCCGGCTTTCGACCGAGAGGGTTCGAATTCTCTGGGCTCACGGGTACCTCATGGCTAATTGTAAGAGAATTTGTGCGCTAGGGAATGCGGAATCTTACGCGTGCTTCGGAATCGGTGGGAACGCCGTTGCAGAGCGCCGGGCGATAGCGCCAGAAGCGGACAGCGCGGAGCACGATCTGGTCCTCTTCTTCCCCTCCGCTATCCAGAATAAATGCGCTATGCACGTGGCCGTCGGAGCCGACGATAAAGCTGACTCGCACGTGCAATTCGTCATCCTTCACGTGCAGCAGCGGGTCGGGAGTCAGCAAGGCTTCGGGCGGCCGGACGTCGCCGCATTTGGGCAAAGCCAACGGCTCCGACACAGGAGTAAATTCCGAGATATGGGCGGGCGCCCGCCGGAGCGTTTTTTCCAGTTGCGTGAGTGAGGGCCGGTCAACACCGACGCGCGGCGAGGCAGTCACGGCGCACCAAGCTGCGATGCAGCTTAGACTACACAACCATCCGGCTGTCGCAAGCACACGCCTGGCCGTGTTTTTCGGGCGCGTTCCCCTCGTGTTCGCCGAGTGACACTGCATCAGGATAGTCTCGTGCAATTCAGATTCCAGCCAAAGGAATTTGTAATTCTTTAACCTCAACAACTTAGGCTAGACATATTTGAGTTTTTCGCCGGCTGCTGCAAACCCTTGCAGCGGAAACGACCGCAGCCGCCGAACCTCGAACCACGAAGGACACTAAGAATCACGAAGGCGTTGGCTTGCGTACTCTCTTGAGGAACCTTCGTGACCTCTGTGGTTCATGATTTCGCAGACTATATCAGTACCTTCCGGCGGGTAGTGGTGCCATTTTGCAAACGGCACCACTACCTGCCGGCGAGAGGATTTCCGATTCCTCAATGCATATGGAACAATAAGAGATTCTGGCTTAACTCATATGCATCCATGAATGCCACGCCAAATAGCCTTCAACTTGCTCTGCTGTCGGCCGCCATACTCGGGTTCCGTCACGGGTTCGACTACGACCATATAGCGGCGATTTCCGATATCACCAGCGTTCAAACCGATCGCTGGCGCGGGATGCGGCTGGGTTTGCTCTACGCCCTGGGACACGCCGCAACTGTCGCTGTCCTGGGAAGCGCCGTCATCATCTTTCAACTTTCCCTACCCCATGGCATCGATCGCGTTGCTGAGCGTTTGGTCGGGCTTACCCTGCTCGTCCTTGGAGTTTACGTCCTGGGATCGCTGTTCACCGGCAAACCCGCGCCGCGCAGCCGCTTTCACCTTATGGCGGGGTCCCTGCGCTGGCTGAATTGGAAGATGAAGACTTACTGGCACGATCACGAGATCCCACGCCCGGCGGATAAGACCTGGAATTACACTTCAAAGTCTGTCCTCATGATCGGGGTTGTTCACGGACTCGGCGCAGAAACACCCAGTCAACTTATGATCTTCTTACTGGCCGCGAATCTCGGCGGAATCGGCAAAGGCTTTATCGGCCTGGCGCTGTTTATCGCGGGCTTGCTGCTGATGAATACAGTCATGACGGCGTCGGCGGTCGGTCTATTCGGCTTCAGTTCGCGGCTGCCGCGCTTTCAATTTGTGGTCACCGCACTTACAGCAATCTACAGCTTGGCGGTTGGCGCTGTGTTCCTATTCGGAGCTTCGGGTTTGTTACCGTCGCTGGGATAAGGCTGTTCCCAGTGAAACGCGTGACAGGTACCCGGAGTCATCTATTGATGTTATTGCCTGCACGATTCTCGCATCTAACTCCTCGCTGCCATTGGCACTGTAACCAGTCCGACCAGAAACAAATTAAAATTATGACAGAACCACGGAGTTAGTAATACAATGGCCGACTGTAGTTACCCGAGGGGGTATAGATGACAAATATTGCAAAGGCGATTGACCGGCTCCGCGAGGAACGT
Source organism: Terriglobales bacterium (assembly GCA_049511995.1). Taxonomy (GTDB): domain Bacteria; phylum Acidobacteriota; class Terriglobia; order Terriglobales; family Acidobacteriaceae; genus Acidiflorens. The sequence continues at coordinate 52,039 of JBEKXO010000003.1, read as the reverse complement.
CGGGATGCTCAGAACCAAGTCCAAAAACTGGGAGAAGCGATTGCAGTTCTTGAAAAGCTTTCCCGAGGCGCAGGCGCAACGTTGCACGCTGTATCGACGCATCGCAGTAAGCGTATTCTTTCCGCGGCCGGACGCCGAAGAATCTCTTTGGCCCAAAAAGCACGGTGGGCCAAGATCAGGCAAACGAAGAAAGCCGCTTAAACAACAGTCGGCGGGCTGTAGAGCTCGCGAATTCCTCTCGCGACGCTGCAACCCGCCGGATTTCCCAGCTACTCCTCCAAGTATTACCCGTGCCCCCCGCCGAGTTCCCGCACGATGCTGCCCACAAATGCCTTGGCGTCTCCGAAGAGCATCAGCGTGTTATCGAGATAGTAGAGCGGGTTATCGATGCCCGCGAAGCCAGGATTCATGCTGCGTTTGATGACCATCACGGTATGCGATTTGTCGACGTCGAGGATCGGCATGCCATAAATCGGGCTCGACGAATCGGAGCGCGCAGCGGGGTTAGTAACATCATTGGCGCCAATTACCAGAGCGACATCCGTTTGAGGAAAGTCGCCGTTGATCTCGTCCATTTCAATCAAACGGTCGTAAGGAATATCGGCTTCGGCCAGTAACACGTTCATGTGGCCAGGCATGCGTCCGGCTACCGGATGAATGGCAAAGCGAACGTCGACGCCGCGCTTGGTCAACGCGTCGTAAAGTTCGCGCACTTTGTGCTGCGCCTGAGCAACCGCCATTCCGTATCCCGGAACAACGATCACGCGATTCGCGGCGGAGAGTATCGCCGCGGCTTCTTCCGGCGTCGCGCTGCGGACTGGCTTCGCTTCTTCTCCAGCAGCGTGCGAAGTTTGCACTTGACCAAAGGCTCCGAACAACACGTTGGTGAACGACCGGTTCATGGCCTTTGACATGATGATGGAGAGAATCAGGCCCGAGGAGCCATCAAGCGCACCGGCAATGATGAGTAACTTACTGCCGAGAACAAAGCCCATGGCGGCTGCCGATAAGCCCGCATAACCATTTAACAACGAGATAACCGTTGGCATATCGGCGCCGCCGATCGGGATGATCAGCAACACGCCGAACGCCAGCGCAATCAGAATCATGAATGGGAACAGTGACTGCGCCCCCGGATTCCGCACCAGAGTTACGGCAATCACTAAGGCACCCGTGAGAAGCGTGAAGTTGACCAGATTCTGACCTTTGTAAGTCATCGGCCGCTGCGGCAGGATTTCCTGTAGCTTGCCCGCGGCCATAAGGCTACCGGTTACAGTCAATCCGCCGAGAATCACCTCGAGGGATAACACGGCCATCATGAAGCGCGAGATATTGGGGGAGCGCAAATAAAACTCGGCCGAGCCAACCAGAGTTACACAGAGCGCGCCGAACGCATGACTGAGCGCGGTCCGCTGCGGAACCGCCGTCATCGCCACATTGCCGAGCGGAACACCGATGATGGTGCCAAGCACAAGCGCAATGCCGATCAACTTGTAGTCAATAATGCCGTGGTGGAGCAGCGTGCCACAGATCGCCAGCACCATGCCTATTTCGCCAGCCCAAATGCCATGACGAGCCGTCGTAGGCGAACTCATCCACTTCAGCGAGAGAATAAAGAGCACGCTCGCGATCAGATACAAAAGCTCGATGACGACCTGGCCTCCTGCTAATTCAGGGGTCATTATTTGGCCGCCGATTTCGCCGCAGGACGGCTGGATTTGAACATCTTCAGCATACGGTCCGTAATAAGGAAGCCGCCGACGATGTTGCTGGTGGCGGCGACGACCGCGATAAATCCGAAGACGGCCGAGAGCGAGCTCTTGTGTTCGCCCACCAGCAAAATCGCTCCCACCACTGCAATCGCGTCCAGCGCATTGGTGAGCGACATCAAGGGAGTGTGCAACAACGGGGACACCCGCCGGATCACCTCGAATCCGATGAAGCAGGCGAGCACAAAAATGAAAAGTGCGTCGATCAGGTTCGAACTACTGTTCATCTTCCCTCTTTCTTGCCGTCCGATTTCTTCGACTCATCGCGTCTCACGCAGTCACTGCAGCCAGCGCCGGCAGCTTCATGAATTCACGGATTCGTGCGTTCACAATCTCGCCATTGCGCGTGAGCAGAGTTTCGCGCACGATCTCATCCTCCATATTCAAATTCAACTTTTGATCTTTTATCAGATGAGTCAAAAAGGAAGTGACGTTCCGGGCATACATCATGCTGGCGTGGTACGGCACGCCTTTGGCCATGTTGAATTCGCCAATGATAGTTACACCGTGCTTGACTACAGTCTTGCCCGGATCTGTGATGTCGCAGTTGCCGCCGCGTTCGGCGGCGAGATCGACGACCACGGAGCCCAGCGCCATCCCTTTGACCATCTCTTCTGTCACCAGCACCGGCGCTTTTTTCCCGGGAATGACTGCGGTGGAAATAACGACGTCGCTTTCCTGCACCACTTTTCCCAGCAACTCGCGTTGCCGCCGATAGAAGTCTTCATCCTGCGCGCGCGCATAGCCGCGAGCGTCCTGCGCATCCTTGGCCTCGATGGGAAGCTCGACGAAACGCCCGCCGAGGCTTTGTACCTGCTCTTTCGCCGCCGGCCTTACGTCGTAAGCCGAGATCACTGCGCCCAGCCGGCGAGAGGTTGCGAGCGCCTGCAATCCTGCAACGCCACAGCCGATTACGAATACGCGAGCGGGAGTTACGGTTCCCGCCGCCGTGGTCATCATGGGAAAAATGCGTGGCTGAGCGTCGGCCGCCATCAACACTGCTTTGTACCCAGCGGCGGTCGCCATCGACGAAAGAGCGTCCATACTTTGGGCGCGCGTCGAGCGTGGCATCAGTTCCACGGTAAACGCGGTAACGCCAGTCTGCGCAACCTGCTGCACGACGTCGAGCAGACCGAAGGGACGCAAAAATCCGATCAATATCTGATCCCGCCGAAAAAGCGGGATGTCCGCCTGGCCATTAATGTCGTTAGCGCCGTAGCCGAGTAACTGAACGATAATGTCGGCCTCGGCGAACACCGCTCCGCGCTCGGAGATGATCTTCGCGCCCTTCTCGGCATATTGCCCGTCGGGATAGCCGGCGGCAAAACCTGCTCCCGCCTGGACGTGGACCTCGAAACCCGCTTTGATCAGGGTGGGTAGAACGGCCGGCACGAGCGCAACCCGTCGCTCACCAGGATAAATTTCTTTCGGAACGCCAATGATCACGAGACCCCGCCTCTATAGCGACTTTGTGTATCGCGCCTGAAATAATCTGGGAACAATCGCACCAATCCCATTGTTGCCGGCACTTCCTGCGGCAAACCGAGAAAGTGAGGATTCTAGTTGAGCGTATGGCCGCGCGCAATCGTCTTCTTGATAAACCTTACTTTTATAACCCAAGGTTGAGGCGGAGGCCGTGGTCTTTATCACGAGACGCTGTGATGTCGGCGCAATTCTGCAAGAGCCAATCCGCGCCGGCGTCCTCGAGATCGCGGCGGGGCATGGTCGTGAGAAGCGCAATCACTCTGGCCCCCGCAGCTTTGCCGGCGCGGACTCCGGCGGGAGCGTCTTCAACCACAACGCAATCGGAAGCGGCAAACCCAAGCTTCGCCGCCGCCTTCAGGTAAGGCTCTGGATCGGGCTTGCCTATCTTCACATCGGTCGAGGTCATCATGTTCACCGGAATCGGCAGACCGGCCGCGCGCAACCTCACTTCGGCCAACGCGCGCGTGCAGGAAGTGGCTATCGCCCAGCGGTCGGGGGGAAGGCTATCGAGAAGTTGTCGCGCTCCCGGCAGCAGAACCACACCGTCGAGGTCTTCGATTTCGCGCCGTTCGACTTCGCGATCTTCGAGATCGATGTCCGCATCGGGCAGCAACTCGCGGATCGTGGTCCGACTCGGGCGGCCATGCGCCAGGTGGACAACTTTGTCCGGATCAAGGCCACGCTGCACCGCCCATCCACTCCACACTCGCGCCACCGCCGGAGTCGAGTCAATCAGTACGCCGTCCATGTCAAACAACAGGCCGCTACAACGGATCGCAATCATTTCGTCTCACTCACAATGCCCACATATTTATCTGCCTAGAGCAACGCTGAGGTTTGGCACAAAAAACTAAGGCCCTCTCGCGAAGGCCTGCTCTTGTGGATTCTAAACTGGTGAGCGCGATACTGAAAACTAAACACCGCGACAAGCGACCTTCGCCCCAAAATAGCATGAGTCGCAGATGACACGTTTTCAATTCTACTTCGTCTTCCCTGCCCTGATCTCCGCCCACCTTGCCGTTTGTGCCGCTGCGATCCTCTTCCGACCGGCAGCAGAGATCATGTGCCGTCCCGTTTTCGGCAGTTCAATCTTGACCGCCTTCTTCTTTGCGGGAAGACTGCGCAATATCTTTATGGCTTTCTGCATTGTTGCAATGTTCTGCTCAAGGATTGAATAGCATCCAAGACACTCACGGGCGGTCTCCTCTTCGCGAGATGCGGACAAGGATTGCATGTGCCGCCGCTGGCATCAGGCCAGGTAAAATTCTCAATGAGTGTAAGCGCCTTGTAGCAACAGTTGACTTCCGTTTTGCTCGTTAATCGAGAGTTGGCCCGCAGTCACCATTGCTTAGCTGCCTTCCTTTGGTTAGGAGTTACTAGCAACAACGAAGCGCTAGAATGGAATGGAAGTGATGACAGGGCTCAGCATTTGTTACGCTCGGCAGCCATCGCGGAAATGCTGGAGGGCGTTTGAGTTTCCTCAGACCTTTGACTTTATTGGCGTTTTCACTTACGGCAACGTCCATTACCCAGGGACAGGTGCAGCACATCGGGATGACGCCGGAGCAGGAGTTCCTATTGTGTGCGCAACAGGTAATGGGCAAGACGGTTCTTTGGAGTGGCATCTTCGACACCAGGGAAGCCGGCGCCAACCCCGTACCGCGAGTCCCATGCCCGGCATTGCGCGAAGAATTCATAAGACTACTCAAAGAGAATGCCGGAATCTTGACCCTGGAGGACGGTGGGTTCGCCTACCTCGAAGTGCATTGGGTCCCTACGACAGGACTGCAGAGTGGTCCCGTCTATGATGGTGGAACGCCACCGTTCAAAGTAGACTTTGACGTCAGAAAGGGAGAACGCTCGGACCGCAAATTGTCCGAACAGGAGCTCCAGACAATTTCAAAGAAAATTCTAGGAAAGACCAGGGGAGTGGAGGTTCTTTGGGATATTCAGGATCCGCCTTGCATTGGACGGATCGAAGTTCAGCTCAACATTGAAGCGCACCGCTTGAGCAAGCAGGGCCCGGAGTCGATCATTTCATTTCTTCGAGTCTCCGACTGCCCGGGGAAGCGTTTAGACCATCCCCCAGGCTACATCAGCGATATGACTCGCCTCATTTACGGAGAGGTCAAAAATGGAGAGTACGAAATGTTGTGGGACTCTCCGCTTCTCTTCGCTCCTCCAAACTGGATTTCGTATCGCGATCTAAACGGGGACGGCACGGCTGAGATTCTAGTCTGGCCATCCAAACTTGATTATCAATTTCCCGAAGATTCCGCTCGATTCGGATATGCGGTGGGTGTCGTCGCATTTGATGTAACGGGTAGAGAAATCACTCGCCAGACCGACTGCAAGCACTACTACTACCTCCCGGACAACGCGGCGTGTCCGATTGTTGCCCGCAAGACCCGTCTGGTCCAATCGAAAAACGGACGACAAATGGAAATCCTAGCAACGGGATGGGTTGACGACTCAGTCTCGGGAGCAACGAAGCGGGTCCGACGTTTCAGCCTTATCGACGGACATTACAGGCCGCAATGAATGTTGCGAAGTTATCCGAGGCTCCAACTGGTACGCCGTCTCGTCAATTGGTGTTAAATCGCATTTACACTTATCGACAGGTCAATGAACGGTAACCCCGATTTCGGCAGTTAGGACGCAACACAATCGGCATATTGAAGAAAGCTGCCCAGTCGGGCGGCATGATTCCGCAGCCACCAAGAATCAACAGCCGCCGGTGCCGTTCGTGCCCACGTTGTAATATGTGTTGGCGCTGACCGTGCCGGTCGGCACTGAGTAAAGTCCAATCGCCGCGTCCAGAATCGTATTGGAGTGCACGTTCCCGCCGGCAATGCAGTTGAAAATGATCGCGTAGTTAGACTGAGCGATCGTGTTGTCTGTCACCGGCGCAACCGCCGAGTTGGCCAGGATACCGATACCAAACCCGACGCCGTCAGAGATTGTGTTGGAGGTTGCAGACACGCCGTCGGTCTCGATATCGATTCCAACGCCGGTGGCGACGACTTTGTTCTTTGAGATAGTGGCCTTGCCGCCGTCGATCAGTATGCCTTCAGCCATGCTCGCGATCAAATTGTCGCTCACCGAGGTTGTTGCACCGTGGGCCAGATAAATTCCATCTGCGTTGGGGAAGTTGCCGGTCACATCATTCCCCTTAATGTTGACGGTGAGTGCGGGATTGTAGGACTTCACAACCACTCCGGCATAGTCGAAGCGTTGCAGGTCGCTGTTCTCCACGGTTACGGTGGGCGTGTTGGAACCCCCATCCACCCAAACTCCCACCCCAAGCCCGTTCCCGCTCTGATTTTCGGTCTCGATATGATTCATCGTGCCGGAGGAGTTGTGGTAAAACACGCCCACGATGTAGCTGCTCCCGGTCTGCTGGGCGCCTGCGCTGAGGTCTAAGTTAGTGAGGTTGACCTCATCGCCGGCGTTCTCCACCAACAACTGCACAGCCAGCGAGTCGCCAAATTCGTCGCTGGCGTTAGGCACAAGCCCAGCCGATGGCGGCACGATGTAAACGCCTGCCGAATCGCCTGCGGAGATTCCTTCCAGCGTAACTGGGAAGGTGACCACGACCTGCTCGGGATAGGCGCCGGCACAGATCTCGACTACATTGGGCGAGGGAGTGGCGGCCAGCGCATCCATGATGGTCGTGAAGCTGTGGAGGCTCGGCTTGCACGAACCTACCGCGTACGTGACCGTAGCCGACGCCAGGGGCACCTGCGCCGCCAGCACCAACAGAAACAGCAGAGATTTGATTCGCGACATAGTTTGGTCCTCCATTCGGTATTCGCATTTCGCATTTGCGATCGCGCGGATCCACTCGAGTCTGAACACCCGTTCCCAACTCACAAGAACTTGCCGAAGCTGAACTCAGCAGTTCGGCCATGGTGTGCACGTTTTAGTGCCGACGTTGTAGAACGTGTCGATGGGAGCTGCGCCGGCCGAAACGTTAATAAGCCCCCAACCGGCGCCCAGAATCGTGTTGGAGTGCACATTGTCGCCGGCGGTGCCCTCAAAATCGATGGCAATACCCGACTCAGTGACAGTGTTGCCGGTGACCGGCGCGGTGGAGGAGTTCAGAATAAGACCCTCCGAGCCGGTGTAGTTATAGATCGCGTTGGAGGTCACGGGCACGCCGCCGGTAGCAAGAGCGACCCCAAAGCCCCCCCCGTAGTTAGGCGGCGAGGTATTGACGACTGTGTTCTTAGAAACAGAGGCCCCGCCGCCGTCGATCTCGATGCCCCAGAACGTCGTAACCAAATTTCCGCTCAGGGATGCGGTTTGTCCTCCGTGGAGACGGGCTCCGAACTGGAAGACCCCACTCACATAATTCCCCTTGATAGATGCATCGAGCTCGGAAAGGCTGGAATTGGTTTCCGTGAAGATTCCGGCATTGTCGAAGCCTCGCAGGCTGCTGTTCTCGACGGTTACGGAGGGCACGGGAATGCCTCCTTGCAGCCAGACCCCAAAGCCCTGCCCGTTCCCGCTCTGATTCTGGACTGCGAGGTGATTGAGCGTTCCGGAGGAGCCCAGGTAAAACACGCCGACGACCTGGACGTTGTTGCCGGTGACGTTGTTGCCGGTCCCGTCGATAGTGAGATTGGTGAGATTGACATTACCACTCGACTGAACGAACACTTGCGCAGCCATGGGGTAGCCCTGGTCATTGGTTGCGTTCACCACAAGGCCTCCCGGTGGCGGGGCGATAATAGACTGCGTCGAGTTGCCGGCGGAGATTCCTTCCACCGTAACAGCCGTGCCAATCACGACTTGCTCGTTGTAGGTGCCAGGACACACCTCAACTATGCTGGGCGCGGGCATGGCATCCAGCGCACCTTGGATGGTCGAGAAGCTGGAAAGATTCGGTTTGCAGGTGCCCACAGCGTAGGTAACCGTAGTCGACGCCAGCGACAATTGCGCCGCGAACGCTAACAGAAATAGGAGAGATTTGATGCGCGACATAGTTTTGTCCTCTTGTCCTCCAAGCTGCATTTGCGATCCGGCGGATTCGGTTTTTGGTGTGGTCCGTCCGAACCATGCGATACCGGGAACGAAAATCTCCTGTCCCTACTGAAGAAATCGGAAACGGCGGTCGGAATACGACACCTGAGAGCAGGAATTTCTTTGTAGCTGCGGGAGCAGCTAGTAAATCAATTAAAGAAGCCGTGTGATGCTATGGGTAGTTTTTTGGCAGGGAGTGGGTGCAAGTCAATCAGCGAAAAGAACTTGTTCGACACCAAAGAGTCAGTTGGCGAGAAATCGCGATTACACTCATTGACCCCAGCCCAGCCAATTCTCAATGAGTGTAATCGCCTTGTTCTCGTCAATTGACCAGATGTCACTTCCAGTGTGGCAGGTCGAGGTAGGTGACGGTGAGAAGAACGGAAGTGTGATGGTGTGCTGTGTGCGCGCCGAATAACGACCCCGACGCGACAACTCTCTTGCCCAGCAGGACATTTGCCCGTTCGCTGTGTTCCTTGTTGAGCACCAGTTGCACCTTACGAACATTTCTTTGACTCGGGTTGAGCTCAGGCTGAAGCTTGTCCTCATCCGTGCAAATTGGGGACTCCAGTTTCAGCAGGCAGACGGTTTCCGGCTCATCACCTTTGTAAACATCACGATGGTTTGGTGGCCCGGCAAAAGTCTTTCTCACTAGGATGCCATGCAGTGAAACTAAGGCAGGTTCGTATGACTTGCACCCCCGCGATTTCGAGCTGTGCAACTGAAAGGACCGGCAGAAAAACCAACAGTAAAGCCGCTCTCCGCAGCAACAATCGCAACATAATGAATTCGCCCTTGAATGAAGTCTGATTGTACTGCGGCCTTGGCCAATTGATGAAAAATCCCGTTTACACTCATTGATCCGGTTCTGAGTGGTTTCATCAACTGCCGTGTAGAACCTCGCGCGAGCTCAGGGGTCCTGATCCTCCAAAAGCGAGCACTTTTGACCAGTTTTCTGCCTTGGCGTCCGCTTATCATTCTGCCTCCAGCCAGCCATTGGAGGAAGTCATGGAAGACCTTGCCGAGTTGATGCAAAGGCTGCTTGAAATCCAAAGTGCCGGAAGACAAAGAAGCCCAGAGCTGATCGCGGAAGACGACCGATTGATGGATGGTCTACGGAAACAAATGATCTCTACAGCTCCCCCAGAGGAACGGGGCTAGTTAAGCCGGAACCTTACTGTCATCCGCCGCTCCGGCGGCGACGGCTCGAAAAGCGTAGGGCTATCATTGCGGATGTGCGAGCGCATTGTCGCGGCTACATGAGAGTTCTGTGTCTTGGAGATCGAGCCGCACTTGTCGAAGTGTGGTGGCCTTCTCCGGGTTCATTCCGGGCCGCAGGTCGGTCTCCTCAAGGAAATAGCGCCAACCCGCCCTTCGGTTTTCCTCACTCTGACACCAATCGAAATCATTGAGAGTTGTTTGCGCGGCCTCCATTCCCTTGATTATGGCCACAACTCCACCCGACTGGTAGGTCCGCTCGTTAAAGCGAACGACCGCGAATGAAGGGTTTTTTTTGCGTTTCGCCCGCCCCCAGAGTTTTGGGTTCACAGAATGCGCACGACAAAAACAATCAGCACAATTACGAGAATCGTTCCTACCAATCCGTAACCTAACATAGTCCCTCCTAGTCAAAACCTATGAGAATCTAACCGCATTATGCTGAAAGTGATCAGTCTTCGCTGCTCAGTTTTGCTCACCGCCAGCTGAAATCGATAGTGCTTCAAACGGTAAAATACCCTATCATATTAGTCGGGTATGAAAACCCTTTCACCAGAACAAATAGCGACCATCAAGGCTGAGATCCAGCGGCTCGAAGAGGAACACAACGCCTGCACGGATCAAGGTCTGCAGAAAGTGATCGACGCCTGGATTGAGGAGCTAAAGAAGAAGGTCGTCAACGATTACCCCGGAAAATAACCGAGCGACACGGTGAGGGAGGCGGGGCTCACGCCGAGGGACGTTTGCAAATCACCGCCGTGAGTGTCCGGCGTCACAGGGAAGTGAACAAGCCTCGCGCATAATTGGAACATCCTCACTTTTCGATTCGATTACGGACAACCCTTATGCATCTCATGCAAAATGCAGAAACTATCGATAGGCTGGTAATGCAAGGCGTAATTCTTTTGAAGAGCTTTCATGCCGAGTTCAAAAAAGACCGCGTAGGGCGCAAGACCGAGTTCCTGTGTGGCAAAATCGCGGGTTGGCGCGATACTTTGCACACGTTGTACCAAGGTTGCGGCGAAGAAATCGTTGACCGAGTTGTCGCCAAGACATGCTTGGCCATTCCCGATGGCCAAGGTCGAAGCGTTGGGTTCGCTTGTTTGCGCTGCGAGAATTTGAGTGAGCACAACGAGAAATCGGTTGTCGCCTAACAAGCACCTATCAGCAATTACTTCCGATATCGAGACCCGGTTGTGCACCAAACTTGCCAGTTTCACGGTTACAAGTTCTGTAAACCGCTGTATCTAAATGGTGAGCGCGGCAGGAATCGAACCTGCGACCCACGCCTTAAAAGGGCGTTGCTCTACCAACTGAGCTACGCGCCCTCACCGCCTGCGATCAACTGGCCGACAACCGAACAACACCCGCGCTGCAGAGTTTCAAATCATGCAGCAACCGCGTGCCGTTGATCTGCATTCATAGTAGCAAACATAGCGGCGATGTGGGATTTCCGCGATGATTTTTTGTGAACGCCGAGCATTCCCCACAGGGACGATCAACCATAGCCAATCCCTGCCCCCATGGTTATTCCTCGCGCAGCAATATCATCGGATCAATCGACAGCGCGCGTTGCGCTGGAATCCACGTTGCGAGCAACCCTAGCAACGACATCACCAGAACAACTCCGACCAACACCAGCGGATCACGAGGAGTTGCCTGATAAACGATGGAAGCCAGTACGCGGCTGGCCAGAATTCCGAGGACTAATCCTGCGAGCGAACCAATCGCGAGCAACTTGAATGCTCGCCCTAGCGCTGCCCGCAATACTTCCTTGCGCTGCCCGCCGAGCGCGATACGAATGCCCAAGTCTCGCAGCCGCTTGCTGACCGAGTAAGCCGCCATTCCAAAGATGCCGGTGATCGACAGCATCGCACCCATCCCGCCGAGCACACCCAGCGCCAGCGTCGCCATACGCGAAGGAAATAGGGCAGATTCCAGTTCCTGGCTCCAGGGCCGGATCTCAAACGGCAGTCCGTTATCGAGTTCTTGTACTTTGCTACGAACGGCGGCCATAAGCTGTTGCGGATCGCGGTTCGAGCGCACGATCAGCGTCGTCAGAGTCGTGGGCGATTGCAACACGGATAGAAACATCGCTGAAGTTGGATCTTCGGCGAGACTCCCGTATTTTCCATCTTCCACAACACCCACTACTTGCACACGCGACCCATCCGGCAGCTTGTAATAACCCGTCAATGCATTCGACACGGAGCCGAATATCTTGCGGGCAAACTCTCGATTGATGACGGCGACGCGAGGCGAATTCTTGTCGTCGTGCCAGGAGAAAGTCCTTCCCGTCAAAAACGTCGTTTGGGCGGCGTCGAAGTATTCGGGAGAAATCAGGTACTGCACAACTTCCGCCGCGGCATTCGATGGCCGCAAATCTGTCGTCTTGTCGGTAAAAACATGCGAGCCATTCGCGCCGTAATACAATGGCAGCCGATCCACCAATCCGACAGACTTTACGCCGGGGATGGTTTCTAAAGAGCCAATCATGCGCTTTTGCATTGCGGGAACACTGTCGCCGCTGTAGCCAGCCATGCTCAGTGCGGTTTCTACCAGCACTGCATTCTTCGGTTCAAAGCCAAAATTGCTATGGAGCGAACGCAGCAACCCGCGCACCGCGACCATCGAAGAAGTGACCAGCACGGCGCATATCGCAATTTGCCCCACCAGCAAAAGATCACGGACCGAAATTCGCCGCCCTACTCTCGCGGATGCGCCGAGCTTGATGACCTCATAAGGATTCGTTCGCAAAACTTGTCTAACCGGGACCGCGCCAAACAGGAACCCACTCGCCAGAGCCAGCAGCAAAGCGACCAGATAAACGTTGGCGTCCGGATTTACCGGGAAACTCAAAGGAGCTGTCGGCAGCGGATGCCAAACTCTCAGTTCGCGCAACAGCCCTACGCTGCCCCACAATCCGACCGCACCTCCGATAATCGAAACGACCAGAGCTTCGGTAAATAATGTCCGCAAAATGCGCGTGCGCCTCGATCCAAGCGCTAGCCGCAAAGCAACTTCGCGGGATCGGTCGGCGGCGCGCGCAGCAAACAGGCTGCCCAGGTTGGCGCATGCGGCCAGCAGAATCAACCCCGCCAGCAACATCAATCCCGTCAAGAATCCCTTCAGCGGGTCGCCCAGCCAGTCGCCAGCTAAGCCGGGACGGGTCAAGGCAAAGGTCATGTGGCCATCGTCCTTGGGGTAACTCTTCTCTAGGTATGCACCCACGGAGTTGAGGTCAGCAATCGCCTGTGCGGGAGTAATTCCCGCCTTCAGGTGTCCCAGCACCATCAGAATGCTGCGGTTCGAGCGGTTGTCGAGAACGTAGGTCCCCTCCACTTGCTCCTGGTTCACAATCGGCACCCAGAAATCAGGAAAGACGAATGCCAAGGTTCCCCGGAACTCAGGGGGCGCCACGCCGAGGATGGTAAAAGGATGCTTGTTCAACTGAACAACACGGCCTACGACGCCGCGATCGTCCTGAAAGTGGCTGTGCCAAAACGCATAGCCGAGCACGATATATGGAGCACTGTTCGGGCCGTGCTCGTCTGCGGCGTGGAAAAAACGTCCAAGATAAGGCTGAATGGCGAGGGTGTCGAAATAATTTCCCGTCACTTCGAAGATCCAGGCGCTCGATGGATTGTTGCCCGTGTCGAGGCCTACGCCGGTGACGTTGTAAGCTGCGAGGCTATCGAAGGTGCGATTGCGATCGCGAAGATCGAGATAGTCCGGAAAGGAGTGATTGATGGCCTTGTCATTCCCGCGTTCAATTGCCCAGAGGCTCGCGGACTGCGGAACATTCACGGGGCGCAGGATCAGCGCCTCTAATACAGCAAACACGACAGCGTTCGCGCCGATGGCCAGCGCCAGTGTCAAAACCGCGACGATCGTGAAACCGGGCGACTTGCGCAACTGCCGCAGCGCGTAGCGAAGATCCTGGAACCAGCTGTTCATGGAGCCCTCTCCATCTATATCTGGGCAATTTCCATTCCTTGTCTTTACCAGTCAGCCTACGCATCAAACTGCTGAAAAGAAACGATCGCACAGATTAGGCGCTGAACAAAAGCTAGAGTCGATGTCCAGCCGTAATCAGCAGTGTTCGCAATCGGACAGTGGCCGAGCTACCAAACTGATCAAGGTGTGGTTGCCTCACCTTCAGGGCGCCTGCGCCGGGTCCCATTGTAAGGGTATAGTGTTGACGATGGCCTGGAGACTTCACATCATAAGTTTGGTTTTTTTGTGCGGGTCGCAAGCGCTGACAGCGCAAACCGCGGCAGAAGCTACGCGCCAATACACGACCGCACATCAGTCGGAATTGATCCGACAATTCAGCGAATTCTTATCAATACCCAACGTCGCCGCTGATCCTGCGAATCTTAAGCGAAATGCCGACCTGCTGGTCGAGATGCTTAAAAAGCGAGGCGTCGATTCCCGGCTGCTCTCAATCTTTGGTGCGCCTCCGCTCGTTTACGGAAAAATCGATGTCCCCGGCGCGCAGCATACGATCGTCTTCTACGCGCACTATGATGGTCAGCCGGTCACGCCTTCGGAGTGGGAAGGTAATGCGCCGTTCACGCCGGTAATTCGCGAGGTGAATGGCGAGCCGCGCATTTATGCGAGATCGGCGGGCGACGACAAGGCAGCCATATTCGCCCAGTTCACCGCCCTCGATGCGCTACGGGCGGGCAAGATTCCTTTGCGTGCAAATATTCGTTTTGTGTGGGAGGGCGAGGAGGAGGCGGGATCACCGCACCTGGAACAGATCCTCGATGCGAACCGCGATCTGGTTCACGGTGATGTTTGGCTGGTATGTGACGGGCCGGTCGATCAGAGCGGAAAGCAGACCGTTGTTTTCGGAGCGCGAGGCGACGCTCACCTCGAAGTCACCGTCTATGGCCCGCATCACGGCTTGCACAGCGGACACTACGGGAATTGGGCTCCGAACCCGGCGATGATGCTGGCGCAATTGCTCGCCGGAATGAAGGATGATGAGGGCCGTGTTCTGGTGCCACATTTCTATGACGGGATTGCGCCGCTCAGCCAGATCGAACGTGACGCTCTCGCCCGCGCCCCAGTAAACGATCAGATGCTGATGGGATCTTTTTGGCTTGGACACGTTGAGGGTTCCGGCAAACATCTTCTTGAGCTCATCAATCAGCCATCGCTGAACATCAACGGACTCTCTTCCGGCCAGACCGGGGCGCACGCTACAAATGTGATTCCGCCGACTGCTACCGCCGATCTGGATCTGCGGCTAGTCGTTGGCGTCGATTGGCAGGAGCAACAGCAGCGCGTGATGGACTACATAAAATCGCGCGGATATTTCGTCGTCGACGCTGAGCCGACGCGCGAGACGCTTATGGGGCACGCCAAGGTGGCTTTGGTGGTGCGTGATCAGGCTGGCTACAACGCCGTGCGCACACCCATGGATCTGCCCATCGCCCAGGAAGTCATTAGGGCCGTACAGAGTGCGCGCGGCGATGTGGTGCTCCTACCGACGATGGGCGGAAGTGTTCCGCTCGGGGCAATGGAGCGTGCCGCGCAGACGCGCACGATTACCGTGCCAATCGCCAACTACGACGACAATCAGCACGCAGCCAACGAGAACCTTCGCCTGCAAAACCTATGGGATGGGGTGGGAACGATGGCTGCACTGCTCCAGATGGAGTAACTCCGCCTCAGATCAGCAACTGGAGACCGCTATTTCGAGCGAGGTCCGAGCCAGCCATCGATGTGTGGCCAAGTCCGCTTGTTGGCGCCGCTGCCGGCCATAATTCCAATATGGCCGCCGGGGACACTGTAGAGTTCTTTGTCGACGCTACTCACCTTCGACAGAATGGCCTTTGACTGGCACGGCGGAGTTATGTGGTAGCCTTCCGCAATCACGGTCAGCAGGTTCGCTTTTATGTTGCTCAAATCCACGCGCTCGCCGCGAATCTCCCATTCTCCCCGCATCAACAGGTCGTTGCGATAGAGGTCGACGATGAGTTGGCGGAACACGCCTCCGGCCAGGGGAATGTTATCCGTGACCCATGTGTTCATCGCTTGCCAGGCTTCTTTAACCTGAGGATTTTCGATGTTGTCCCAAAGCTTCAGGTAATTGACGATGTAATTCTCTACCGGCTTCAGCGCCCGGGCGCCGTAGTCAATCATTTCGCCCGGCATGTTGCCAAAGGTGGCAAGGACTTTCTCCACGTCGAAAAAGCGCTCGTCCGTCCAGCGGGCAAAAGTGATGGCCTCTTTGTCGGAGAAATCGAGCGGCGCGGTCAACAGAATCAGGTTGCGTAATCCATCGTCAGGCCGCAACGCCGAGTAGATCGTGGTCAGAATGGCCCCGATGCACCAGCCCAGCATGCTGAATTCTTCCACTCCCGAGATCGACTTCATCTTGCGAATCGCTCGCGGCATGTAATCGAGTGTGTAATCGTCGAACTTGAGATTCTTGTCCTCGGGACCGGGGGCTCCCCAATCAAGCAGGTATAGGTCATATCCGCTTTTCACCATGAACTCGACAAAACTGTGGCCCGGTCGAAGATCAAGGATGTAGGGACGATTCATCAGTGCGAATACAAGAAGAAGTGGCGTCGGATGGCGCTGCTCGGGCGGTACGACGGGAATATAGCGGTAGAGTTTGGCCTTATTGAGCGCCCAAACTAATTCTTTAGGGGTCTGAGCAATGGCGGTACGCGTGGTTACCGCCTTGTTGAAGGCCGTCAGTTTTCCTACCAGGTCGGTGAACGGGTCGGTGACAACCGCAGCGTCTGCCATTGCTACTTCGCCCCTTTGCTTTTGGTTCTGCTGTGTCCTGCTGGTTTTGCACTTCGTTGATTGGTTCCAGTAAACCGCTTGATGAGCAATCTCTCGATCCGATCCAACTTGGCATCCATATCGTCGAGACGCATCTCTATATTGGTCGCCCGCTCCGCGAGGCTAACAAAATCAGCCCGCGACGGCATGCTCAATTGCTCCAGAACATGCAACATCGCCTTCTCGACCGCGGCTCGAAACGGAGAAGACGCGGACAGATAAGTATCGAGCACCACCCCGCTTGATTGGGCGTAGGCTTCGGTATTGACTGTTTCTACCATCGCCTTCGCCCAGGCATCGAGGTAACTGTCGCGCAGGCCGCGGAAAGCTTCCACCGGATCGGGTTGTTTGCCGTTTGCTGCTTGTTCGTCCCCCATTTTTCAACTTCCTTCCCAGCTGGCCGCAACCGCAGCTTCCTCGAACCCGAGGGCTCACCGAAGCAGATGGCAAATAACGGCGACGGGCCAGCCTTCTCCACCTATCAGGATATTACAACCCACCTTACGCAGCTACGTTGGTCTTAAAGGGCTTCGAGACGATGTCAAGCATTGCCTTCTGAGTCTGAATCAACGAATCGATTCCACTCTGGAATGCGTCGGCGGCAGGGTTGCTCGGAATCCGAAACTGCTTCTTGGCGGTTTCGCAGGCAGCCTTGTGTTGTTCGGAATAATAGTCCAACGCTTTCTTTTGCGCTGCAACAGAATATTCGACCGATTGCTTGAACAGAGACGTTACGCCTTCCGCTACCTTGGTGGCGGATGCGCCTCGCTCTTTGGCCAGGCCGGCGACGACATGGCTCTGCTCAACGGCCAGGTCAATTACGCCTTTCTGGGTCTCGACAAAACGCTGGAACGACTGCCCGATCAGGTCAAACAGGAACAATCCTGGTGTCTCTGGGCTCGCGGGGAAGGCCTTTTTGCAAGCTTCCAGCAGCTCGCTGTTCTGTTCCGCGGCGGTCTCCAGCGATTGCTTCTGCAGTTCCGCCAGGCGTTCGACGTTCTTCGTATACAGGGGGATGAAGGCCTCGACTACCTCGTCTTTAACCGCGGCTCCAAACCCGTTTGCACTTTTGGTTGACTTCTTGGGGTTGCTCATGTTCTGCTCCTCTTCAGGGTATTTCCCATGTTGCGAGTTGTGCTGCATTGCAGCATAGTTTTATAATAGACCTTTGGCCGCCAATGTCAAGGGAAAAAGAGAAGCGATGAAACGCAAAACCGTGGTCATCAAAAAGTACGGAAACCGCCGCCTTTACGACACCACCAACAGCGAATACATCAACCAGGATGAAGTCGCCCAGATGATTCGGGACGGCCACGATGTGAAGGTGGTGGACGCGGCGACTGGCGAAGACATCACCCGGTTGGTGCTCACGCAGATCATCGTGCAGGACGCGAAAGAGCCGGATTCCGTCTTTCCCCTCGACATATTGCGGCAGATGGTAGCCGCCGGCGGAAAGGCAACGCAGGAAACGACCTTGAAGTACATGAAGACCGTGCTGGATATGTATCAGAATGCCTACCGGGCGATCACTCCGCCGGTGAGCCCGTTTGAATTGATGCAGTCGGCCGCGCGTCAGGCAGTTCAACCGGAGCGTTGGGCTCCGCCGGCCGGACCACCCACCGAGCCAGGTGCGCGCGAGAACAACGATACCGACGAGCTGAAACGGCGGGTAGAAAAGCTAACGTCAATGGTTGACGAGCTGGCGGCGAAAAAATCCACGCGCAAACGGAAACGAAAATCGTAGAGAATTCATAGCCTGGACGCGCGCTTCCGCATGCGCTTTTTTCAATTCAAAAGCCCAAGCAATCAGGCGACCATGATCTTGTCAAATGGATCGTCGTACTGTAGAACCTTCTTCCCTGCTCGTGTTCGGCTCACTTCCTGTTTCGCTTCTTCGAGCCTTAGCGCTGCCTGGAGTCGCACCACGAGCGCTCGCAATTTCCGGCGGTCATTGGCTCGGCGGTTGATTGCGCGGCAAATTCGACGAACTTTCTGATTGATGTGGCCATCCATCTTCTTCATATCCACCCCATCGGTTGGAACTTTAGCAGTCTTCCTGGGTTGCAGATTCGGCCGGATAGGTTAGTTTAATCATGCGCAAGCCCATTAGTGAAATGCAAAAAGCAGATTGGCCCTATCGAGAAAATCCCTAACCTTCGTCTCCCCGCCAGACGTAATCCGGCAAGGTCAACAACCTCTAACTCTTCGCGCCGTCGAGGTTCGCTCGGGTTGTCATCCGAGTGACGGAAAACACCCAGGAGGGTGACGTTTGTCACAACTTTGCATCCGGTCCGTGGGCTACACTCTCCGCAGATAGTAGTCGCCGGGAGTTTATCTTCTCAGCTGTTCTGATGAAGACTTCTTAACTGCAGTGGAATCAGGAAGGAAATTATCATGACCTTAATCGCATCGAATTCGTCTCTCCCAAGCCGCACCGCTGGCCGTCCCTCAGTTACTTCGTATGACTCGGGATACGAGCACAGCTTCGATCACTATGTCGACGTAAAGTTTCTGCTCGAGGATGCAGAGAGAGAAGCGCGTGACGTTTCCCCGATCGCGGCGGCGTCCTAGTACGTCAGCTTCGCCGCTAGAAGTGGAAGCCGCCACCACAAATCAGAACCTCGCCCGTTACGTAATCGGAGAGCGGCGAGCAGAAGAATAGAACCGCGTTCGCGGCTTCCGCGGGCGTGCCCAAGCGCCCCAGCGGGCATGCGGTTTTCACCGATTCCAGCATCTCCGCCTGCACTCCGACTCGAATTGAATGCCCGCGCATTTCAATGTTTGATTCCTTGCCGCTAAGAACCTGTGTGAGCCGAGTCTCGATCAGACCGAAGCCCACCGCATTCACATTGACGTTGTAACGGCCCCACTCTTTGGCCAGCGTCCGCGTCAATCCAAGGACCCCCGCCTTGCCCGAGGAGTAACCTGACTGCCCGGGATTGCCGTCGGTTCCCGCAATCGAGGTGATGTTGACCACCTTCCGCATCACCTGCTTGCCGGCTGCGATCTCTCGCTTTGCCGCTTCTCGAATATAGGTGGATGCTGCTCGCAGAACGCGAAAAGGGACGACCAGGTGGATTTCGAGCATGGCCTGAAATTGCTCGTCGGTAGTCTTTTGAATCACACCATCCCAACTGTAGCCGGCATTGTTGACGATGATGTCGACCGAGCCAAAGGCGTCCACGGTAGCCTTCACCAGCTGGTCGGGAAACTGGGGCTGGGTCAGATCCCCGGCGAAGACCTCAACCCTCTTTCCCATCGAGCCCAGCAGGCACTTGGTCTCGCGCAGCGCGCCTTCATCCAGGTCGTTCACCATGACCGCAGCGCCGCATTCTGCCAGTTTTTCCGCAATCGCCCGGCCGATACCGCGGCCGGATCCCGTCACCAA
Organism: Terriglobales bacterium; assembly: GCA_049511995.1. Lineage (GTDB taxonomy): Bacteria > Acidobacteriota > Terriglobia > Terriglobales > Acidobacteriaceae > Acidiflorens. Next base: position 32,344 of record JBEKXO010000003.1, on the reverse strand, counting down.
AGCCGTCTTGCCATCAAGTGTAAAGGGCATCTGTGATCACCTTCACTGCCGTGCAACGAACAATTGCTGCGTTACCTGCTGCACTGCGTCAATTAGATCACAATCTGTCCTTAAAAGACAGCCCCACTTACATGTGATAGCCACCATTCACATTCAGCTCTTGCCCGGTGATATAGTCCGCGTCCGTGGCCAGGAATCCAGCCGCCTTCGCAATTTCCTCAACTGAGGCGAAGCGCCCGAGGGGAATTTTCGCCTTGATCTGCGCCGCAATCTCTTCCGGAATCGCATCGACCATTTCGGTGGACGTAAAACCTGGCGCAATCGCGTTGGCGGTGATATTGAACTTCGCCATTTCGAGTGCCAGCGTCTTGGTGAACGCGATGATGCCGCCTTTGCTTGCAGAATAATTGGCCTGCCCGAACGCGCCCATCTGCCCCACCACCGAACTGATATTGATGATGCGGCCAAACCTCTGGTTGATCATCGCCGGCAACGCGGCGCTGGTGCAGTAGAAAGTCCCGTTTAGATTGACGTTGATCACTTCCGCCCAGTCGTCATCCGTCATCTTGCGCATGGAACGGTCCCGAGTAATACCGGCGTTGTTGACGAGAATATCCAAGCGCTGCCATTTATCCAGCACTTCTTTGACGATGCGCTGCGCCTCGCCCTTTTTCGATACGTCGCCCTGAATCGTGATGCACTCCACTCCGAGTTGCCGAATTTCCTCGCATGCGCTTGCGGCGTGCGGAGCATCGGAGCGATAGTCGAGCGCCACATTGGCGCCGCGACGAGCCAGTTCGATAGCAATGGCACGTCCAATGCCCCGCCCCGCACCGGTTACGAGCGCAACCTTGCCCTTCAACGAACCTGCATGACTTCCATTCCCATTTCCATTGTCGCCATTATTTTCCATAGAAATATTCCTCTCCTGAGAGTTGCAATGCACTACCGCGGGGTCTACCCGCATCACCACGTATCCGCCTACCGCCCCGGCGCCAAAACCGGGCGCGAACACGCGCATCGGGCGATCGATTCGTCCTTCCCGCACCGCATCGTGAATCGCCAGCAAGATGCTGGCGGATGATGTGTTTCCTACCCTGTCAATGTTGAAGTAAAGCTGTTCTGGAGCAACTCCAGCGGCCTTCGCCAGATCAAGCACCATGTTTTTGTTGGCCTGATGAGGAACCACCAGATCAAGCGAATCCATGAGGGTACCGGCACCGCCGTCGGGGCGCGGCAAGCTTTTGAGCTCGCCGATCATCTGCACGAGGTAGCGCTTTGCCAGCATCTTTACTTCCGGCCCGTAGACCGTAATGTTGTTATCGAACTCCGGATTAGGCCAGATGATGGAGTTCACTTCCGACCACGGCCCGCTCGCATAGGTCTGGAAAACTTCAATGTCGGGCAGCGCTCCTTCTGGAGCGGGGCCGACGACCATAGCCGCAGCGCCATCGCCAAAGATCATGCGCGAGGTGCGAACGGTTCCAATCTTGTCCGAGAATTTTTCCGCGCACACGACGATCACGGGCCGCCTGACTTCCTGCAGCAGCCGCGTGGCCTCGGCCAGCCCATAGGACATTCCTGCGCAGGCCGCGACGATGTCGCAGGAATTGTGAGTTTGGCGGAGCCCCAGCTCTCCCGACAACCACGTCGCAACCGATGGAATGAGCGTTGTGCTGGTGCAACTGCAGAACAAGACGGCGCCGATCTCCGAAGGCTTGCGCCCCGACTTGGTCAACGCCGCGCGCACCGCCAGGAGCGCCATGTCTTCCAGACTCAACTCGCTGTAGCAGCGCGATTCAATCCCTGTCTTTTCGGAAACATCCGCCGCGCTCATGCGTGACCAGCAGTAAGCGTGGTTGCTGATAAGATCCTGATTCGTGCAAGGGATTTCGCCCTCATAAACGGCAATCGCTTCGATACGCGGCATGACGGTGAAGGTGTCACGCACGATCACCGGTGGATAAGGCTTTTCAGGCTCGCTCAACGCCAAAGTTGCCGGTCGCTCAGGCTTGGGTCGATGTACCGAGTTCCCATTCCGTTTCACGCGCCGCAGGAACTCGGTCACATCACTGTTTCGTGGATGAAAGGCAACAACATAATCGTCATCCTGCAGCTTGCCGACTTCCGTGCTGGTGCTGGTCGCGGGATCCCACCTGTATTGGTTGTGCAGGATCATCGCCTGCCGCATCAGTGCTTCGAGCTCAGGAATGGTGTGGATGCAATCGATGACGTCGTCATAATCGTATCCGGGATAGTCGCGGTCATAGCTCAACAGGCGATAGGTTCGATTGCTGGGGTTCGTCAAAATTTCGGCCACAGTAGGCCGAAGCGCACGAAATTCTCCGCCCGAGCCCTGCTTGTTTCGCAGCACGTCCATCAACATGCGGAAGCTCTTATCCTCAGTCTCCTCATCCCACATGGCCGGCAGCTTCACGTAGCCCGCTTCGATGGCCGCCGTCGGCCCGGCAAAATCGCGCGGCTTGTACAGGCCGAGAAAAATGTCGCTTCGATTCCGAGGCAGATCGCCCCAGCGGGTCGGGCGTTTCTCGTACATCGTCAAGACGTAGCGCTGCGCCCAGAACAGGTTCAGCGCCATGTCGCGGCATACTTCGTAGCGATTCTTATATTGACCGTTCTCTACCCGGGCTACGATTTCCGCTTCCGTGGGAGCCTTTTCTCCGAAGTCGCGCCGAATTACGGCATTGAACTGCTGGAGTGTATGGAAAACGCTGAAATCGAGCTCAGGAAAGAAGTTGCAGGGGAAGACCATCCTGCCGTACCGATTAATCACAAAAGGTTTGACTGCCATAACGCTGCTTCTTTCCGGCTTCTAAGCCTTATCGCTATTCGAACTCGACTAAAACCTGATTGAGCTTCACCGCCTCGCGGGGCGCGACTTTCACCGCTTTCACCTTTCCCGCAACCGGCGCCGTTACACTGGTTTCCATCTTCATGGCCTCAAGAACCACGAGCAAATCATCCATCTGCAACTGCTGGCCCGGCGCAACGCACACTCGCGCCACAATTCCTGCCACCGGACTGCGGCATACTCTCGATTCATCCCCGTCCACGTCTGATGGAGAATGCGGTCGAGGCGCCGTCGGCACCCTCGTCGACTGGATGGTTGCCGTCCCGGCGGGAAGATGACCGGGCACAGCCAGTTGATCCTCGCCGCCTTCGACGTCAACCTCAACTTCATACGCCTTTCCGCCGATGACGATTTGGATCTTCACTAGCGGCTCTCCTCGGGGAACACCATGTCCGACGAAGCGATCGCCCATTGGCAAATCATAATTGCCGCCCTCAATTTTCGCGCCTCAACGAGGACAAGTTGTGCGAAGCCTGAATCACGGCGCGTCCGTGCTGCGCCCATGGACTGATTCCTACGTCGAACTTCGCCAGTAGTTTCACCGATCGCACGTGAACCTTCCTGCCCAGTAAAATTGTGATTTTTTCCGTAATCATCGCCAGGGTTTCCGGCGTGATTTCGTCGCCGGTCTGCGTTACGGGCGAGTGCGCCGAACCTGAGCCAGGCGCAGCCGCACTCCCCGCAGAGAACTCCTGCCCCGCTTCCTCGCTTCGCGATTTGGCTGCTTGTTGCAAAGCGCTGATACTCGCCGACAACTTATCGATCTGCCCCTGAAGCTCGGCGCGAAGCTCCGCACGCGTGCGTTCCAGCGAACGCCGCAAGGTAATCAACAACACTACCCATCCGGCAATGACCAGCGCGGCCGTAAGCAAGTACATAGGAGGCATCCAAATTCCTAAAGGGGAATCAAACCGTGCTTTTTTGGCGGACGAAGTTCGCGCTTTGAACTCACCGCCGCAAGCGCCTGCGCCAGATATTTCGAGGTCTCGGCCGGCTCGATGACATCATCCACGAGTCGCCGGCCAGCCGAAACGTACGGATTGGCAAACGTGCTGCGGTAAAGCTCGATGAGTTCCTTGCGCCGCTCCACTTTATCTTCGGCGGCATCAATCTCGTGTCGAAAAACAATCTCAGCCGCGCCCTCGGCGCCCATCACCGCAATCTCAGCCGTGGGCCACGCGACCACGCGATCCGCGCCCAGCTCTTTGCTGCACATGGCGATATAAGCGCCGCCATACGCCTTGCGCAGTACGATGGTTATTTTTGGAACCGTCGCCGCCGAATAAGCGAAGAGCATCTTCGCGCCGTGGCGAATGATTCCTCCATACTCCTGCTCGATACCCGGCAAGAAGCCGGGTGTATCCACAAACGTCACCAGTGGAGTGTTGAACGCATTGCAGAAGCGCACGAAGCGAGCCACTTTGTCGGATGCGTCAATATCCAGAACTCCGGCTAACACGCAAGGTTGGTTCGCCACAATACCGACGGTGCGCCCTTGAATGCGGCCAAAACCGATTACCACATTGGCCGCGAACCCCGGCTGAATTTCGAAAAAGTCATGATAATCCAGCACCCGCGAGATAATCGTACGAACGTCGTAAGCAATTTTCGCGTCCACTGGAATGGCATAATTTAGAGTCGGATCGTTCTCCCGCGGTTGGTTGTAAGACAGCCTTGGCGTTTCTTCCAGATTGTTTGACGGCAGAAAGCTCAACAGTCGACGGCATAGGCTCAGCGCGCCAGCATCATCTTCCGCGATCAAGTGAACCACGCCAGACCGATTCATCTGCGCCGCCGGCCCGCCCAGTTGTTCTGAGGTTACGTCCTCGCCCGTCACTTGTTTGATGACGGATGGTCCGGTAATGAACATCCGCCCTTTTTTAGTTTGAATAATGAAATCGGTTAGGGCCGGACTGTAAGCCGCGCCTCCGGCGCATGGCCCACAGATAATAGAAATCTGCGGAACTGTTCCCGACAGCAGAGTGTTGTTGTAAAACACGCTGGCATATCCGGCGAGGCTGTCGATCCCTTCCTGTACGCGCGCTCCGCCCGAATCGTTGATAAAGATGAACGGACTTCCCGTCTTCAGCGAAAGCTGCATCATCGAAGTGATCTTGGCGCAATGCACTTCGCCGGCAGCACCTCCGGCCACGGTGAAGTCCTGGCTGGCGAGATGCACCAACCGCCCATCTACCGTCGCGCATCCTGTGACCACTCCATCGGCCGGCAGTTCTTTCTCCGCCATGCCAAAGTAGGTGGAACGATGCTTTGCGAACGCTCCAATTTCCTGGAAGCTTTCACCGTCGACCAGTCTGTCCACCCGCTCGCGCGCTGTCAGCAATCCCGCCGCGCGATGTTTCTCGATCCGCTGCTTGCCGCCTCCCAATTCGATCTTGGTTCGCTTGCGGCGGAGTTCCGCAATCTTGTCGTCGATTGTCGGTTTTCGTTCCCCAACAATTTCTAATTCGGGTGTGACAATGGGATTCGCCGCCATACAACTCTCCTTGATAATCCTGGGTTTCCGTGGGAGTCTCGCCGTGTCCAGATCCGACGAGGTCGATTAGGGGTCAGCTCTGCTCAACGAGACATTCCCATTATCGGGGAAGCTTGTCCGAGCCTCTGTGACGTAAGACACATCTCCCTGTGACCCGTGCCCATTTTTCGAACATACGTGTAGTGCGATTTCGCAAAGAACGCGTTTTATGGGCAGATGCCGCGCCTGGACGGTGACGTCAATGATCAAAAGCTATACACTCTGCGTTGATGAGAGGTTCAGGCTTCTTGCGCGCTCGACTCATACTCGCGATGGTCGCGATTCTCTCTTTCGCGATTCTTTCGCCTCCACTCGGCCACGCAGCGAAAAAGAAAAACTTACCCACCGTGCGCTGGGCCGCGGGCGCTCCCGGCTGCACATTCGAACCGACGGACGACGGTCACTACCGCTGGATCATGACGGGGCAGGATCTAAGCATAGCGCTGGTCGTCGACTCACAGGAGTTGGCCAAGAGTCGCCACCGCTTCTATCGCCTTTTAGGCGCGTATGTAAGTGTGACCTACTCGGGCAAAGGCAAATTTGAGTTTCCCGCCGACGTGCGCATCGACTTTATTCGTCATCACGATGTTTTCGAGGGCTTCGAAGACCCTGCAGAGCTCTCGAATCGATTGCAGAATGACATTGACACAAAAGTCTTCGAAACCGAGCGCAAGATCAAGAAAGATCCGAAAACAGCAGAACAAAATACGGCCCTGTTGCGCGAATACGAGAAGGTGGCTGCCGAGTTTATCGAATTCGTCAGCACGCAAAGCCTGGATCCCACCACTGTAACGCTCACTCCGGGCAATCCGGAAGCCCACGGCTGGGTCTTCTTCGCAACCACCAACAAGTGGATCGGACCCTGGAAAGAACGGGAAGATTTTATTATCAGCCTCTATATGAAAGACCAAATCTGGCAATTTCCGTTCTCGCTGCCACCGGCGGAAGTCGGGCCCATCCTGCGCAAGCCGCCAGACTGAGACAGCGCCTAACGTTCTACGGAATTTGTGCTACAGTTCCGTGCGGATGGAATCGACTCGGAAACCCGCGCCGGAAGCGAAACCTGTGGCAACATTCTATTGCCCGGTCTGCGCGGTGGAAGTCGGCGATCCACTGACCTGTGGTGACTGTTCGGCTGTCATCTGCCGGCGCTGCGGAACACCTCTGGAAACTTCTGACGAGCTGGCCATGGGATGACCCGATCGGCGATCAGCCAGACCTCGTCGCTCCTGTCGCTAATGATCGAGAGCAAATCTTCTCACTGTGAGTGACCAAGAGAACGGACCGAATCTCGAACTGCTTTCATTGAATGGAAGCGGCATCTCTATCGCCGAGGCCGCAGATCCCAACCGGCCCAAGCGGGTCATGGGATTTCGCGATCTAGTGTTGTTTTACGTGGTCACTGGTGTCAGCCTGCGCTGGATCGCGACCGCAGCCGCGGCCGGCCCCAGTTCAATCATGATATGGCTTGGCGCCTGGCTCCTTTTTTATACGCCGCTCGCGCTTTCGGTCATCGAGCTTTCTTCGCGCTACCCGAATGAAGGCGGACTCTACGTCTGGTCGAAGCGCGCCTTCGGCGACTTCTCCGGCTTTATGGCCGCTTGGACCTACTGGACCAGCAACCTTCCCTACTTCCCTGCCGTACTCTATTTCGCCGCCACCAACATACTTTTTATGCGGCAGGCGCAATGGTCGCATCTTTCTTCGAACGCCACGTACTGCATCATTTTTTCACTGGTGACGCTCGCCGGCGCCACGCTCTTGAACGTCGTCGGCCTCGACGTCGGCAAATGGCTGCATAACGTCGGCGCGCTCGCCATGTGGATTCCCGTTCTCATCATTATCGGTTTGGGCCTGCTCGCCTATCACCGCTTTGGATCGGCGACTAACTTCTCGCTCCACAGCATGACTCCGAGCGTGCGCCTGAACGAAATCGTTTTCTGGTCGGTTCTCGCGTTTGCCTTTGGCGGCTGCGAAACCGGCTCATTCATGGCCGAAGAAATTAAGAATCCGCGTCGCACCATTCCGCTCGCTCTTCTTGTCGGCGGACTTACCGTCGCCTTCTGTTACATCGTCGGAACCGTCTGCGTGCTGCTCGCTCTCCCCTCCTCGGAAGTCAGTTCCCTGCAGGGTCTGGTGCAGGCGATCGCCAAGACGTCCGAGCGTGTAGGACTTCCATGGTTTCTTCCCATCGCAGCATTTCTGATCGCGCTCAGCAACATCGGTTCCTCAGGAGCGTACCTGGCCGCGGTCGCGCGCTTGCCTTTTGTCGCCGGAATCGACCACTACCTCCCCTCATCCTTTGGAGCGTTGCATCCCCGCTGGGGCACACCGTGGGTCGCGCTTTTAACGCAGGCGGTGATCGGCGCCATCTTCATTTTTCTCGGACAAGCGGGGACGTCGGTCAAAGGCGCTTATGACGTACTCGTCAGCATGAGCGTGATTACCTACTTCATTCCCTACCTATATTTATTTGCGTCGATGTTCAAATTGCAGCGCGAACCTGCTGGAGAAGAGATCATTCGAGTGCCGGGGGGAAAGCCAGTTGCTCATGTGCTCGCGGTCGTGGGATTTGCTGCTACTCTGCTGACCATTGCTCTCTCCGTTCTGCCCCCGCCCGACGAACCCAATAAGCCGCTGGCGGTGTTTAAAATAGTCGGCGGATGCGGCGCGCTGGTGCTGATCGGAGTCGGCCTTTACTGTCTGGGAAAACGCCGCGCGCAACGAAATCCATCGATTTGGCATTGACAAGTCGCCATCAGAAGCAGAAACTTTCAGACAATTTGTCGCCGCCTTCCTTGATGCGGAATCTGGCTTGGGGAAGGGCTTTCAGGCTCCCAGAGGAAGATTTCCATGTCGAAAATTTCCCGATCGAGGATTTCCATGTCGAATTTCACGAGACTCGCCACAATATTCTCCCTATCGTTCCTCATCGTCGCGCTCTGCGCCAGCGCAGCCGCACAACAACATCTCACCGGCTCGCTGCCTGATGGCGCCACCTATGTGATCGATGTCCCCGCGGTGTGGAACGGCACTCTGCTTCTTTACAGCCACGGATACGTCACGCCCGGTTCACCGAACCCCGCGACAGACGTGGGCGATCCGCTCACCGGTGGTTATATGCTGGCCGCAGGCTTTGCGCTGGCGGGTTCCTCTTATGCGACGACCGGCTGGGCGGTGCAGCAGGCGATCCCCGATCAGATTGCGACCCTCGATGTATTTCAGACCTTGGTCGGAACTCCCACCGCGACCATCGCGTGGGGACACTCTCTCGGCGGCATGATCACCGCCGGTTTAGTGCAGGAGTACCCGAGCCGCTTCAACGCCGCCCTGCCGATGTGTGGCGTTGTAGGCGGTGGCGTGGGAGAGTGGAACGGCGCGCTGGACGGGGCGTTCGCGTTCAACACGCTGGTGGCCGGTGGCTCGTTGCAAGTCGTCAACATCACGAATCCAAGCGAAAATTACGTCGCGGCTGAAACGATCTTAGCCGCGGCCCAGGCCACTCCGCAGGGACAGGCCCGAATCGCACTCGCTGCAGCCCTTGGAGATCTGCCCGGTTGGTTCGATCCCGCATCTCCCGAGCCTTCTGCCACCGACTACACGGATCAGCAGGCCAACCAATTCTTGTGGCTATCCGAGGTCGACGTGCCCTTCATGTTCGCTTTCCGCGCGGAGCTGGAGTACCGAGCCGGAGGCAATCCCTCCTTTAACACCGGAGTGAACTACAAATATCAACTGACGCGCTCGATAGACTACGCGGAGGTGCAAGCGCTCTACGCCGCTGCGGGATTAAATTTGGACGCTGACCTTGAAACCCTGAATCACGCATCGCGCATAGCCGCGGATCCGGGTGCCCTGACCTACTTGAGCAACTACATAATCTACAATGGCCAACTCTCCATCCCGGTACTCACGATGCACACCACCGGAGACGGACTGGTGCCTGTTGAAAACGAACGGGCTTACCAGAAGGTTGTCAATGAGGCGAATGCCGGCGGGTGGTTGCGCAAAACATTCGTGCATCGCGCGGGCCACTGCGCGTTCTCGCCAGCGGAAACGATCACCGCAATGCAAACGCTCCAACTGCGACTGGCAACCGGGAAATGGCAAGACCTCTCTGCTACCGAGATGAACAACGAAGCGGCAGCTCTGGGCTCCGAGTTTAATATTATCGACGACAATGGAACGGTGGTCCCCGCTACGCCGGCTTTTGAGCAGTATCGGCCGCTGCAGTTTTTGAGGATTTACGATGCCTTTACGCAGTAGCGGGCGCACGGGCGACGGGAACAAGAAATTTCTTATGTCCATTTCGAAGATCGCGAGACTTCTCCTGTTATCCGCGCTGCCCGGCACCATCGCCGCGCTCTGCGCGAGCGCCACCGCGCAACAACATCTCACCGGTACCCTGCCCGACGGCGCTACTTATGTAATCGATGTGCCCGCAAACTGGAACCATAAGCTGCTTCTATACAGTCACGGATACGTCACTCCCGGTTCACCGAATCCCGCCTACGATTATGGCGATTTCGACTCTGGTTACTATGCCTACACTGTGGGTTACGCTCTCGCAGGGTCGTCTTACGCGACTACGGGTTGGGCAGTTCAGCAAGCGATCCCGGATCAGATTGCGACGCTTGATGTGTTTCAAACTGACGTTGGAACTCCGGCCGAAACCATCGCCTGGGGACACTCCCTCGGTGGCATGATCACGGCCGGATTAGTTCAGCAGTATCCGGGACGCTTTAACGGCGCTCTTCCCATGTGCGGAGTCGTAGCCGGTGGCGTGGGCTTCTGGAATCAGGCGCTCGATGCGGCATTTGCCTTCAATACGCTGCTGGCCGCCGGGACACTGCAAGTTGTCAACATAACGAACCCGTTGCAGAATTATGAGAACGCGGAAGCCGTTCTCGGCGCTGCCCAGGCCACTCCGCAGGGACAGGCGCGAATTGCTTTGGCTGCAGCGCTTGCGGATGTGCCCGGATGGTTTGACCCGGCCTCGCCCGCACCGCCCCCAAACGCCTATGCGACGCAGGAAAGTAATCAGTTTTTGTGGTTTGCGAACGATGATTTTCTATTTCCGTTCTATCTCCGGACAGAATTGGAAGGACGCGCTGGAGGCAATCCTTCCTTTAACACCGGAGTGAATTACGAACACCAGCTTAAGCAGTCGGCCGATTACGCGGAAGTGCAGGCATTGTATTTGACTGCAGGTTTAAGCCTTGATGCTGACCTCGAGACGTTGAAAAATACCCCGCGCATTGCGGCCGACCCTGCCGCTTTAACCTACTTAAGCAATAACATTATCTATAACGGTCAGCTGACCGTTCCCGTGCTCACACTGCACACGATTGGCGACGGACTCGTGCCAGTCGAAGTCGAAAGAGCTTATAAGACGGTTGTCCATGAGGCCGACGACAGCACCCTCTTACAACAAGCGTTCGTGAATCGCGCAGGGCACTGCGCTTTTACCCCCGCAGAAACGATCGCCGCCCTACTGACCCTCGAACGCCGAGTCACCACGGGAAAGTGGGAAAATGTCGCCTATTACGATCTGAACGACGCGGCGGATGGCTTGGGCCCGTCGTACAACGTTCTCGATATTAACGGCACATTGGTATATACACCGCCGGCTTTTCAGCAGTTTTTGCCGCTGCAATTCTTGAGGATTTACGACACGTTTACACAGTAGCTGCTGACTCACGCAAACATTACACAGGCACTGCCGTCTTACGCTTAGGATTAAAAAATGGCAACGACACCACGGTGGCCGTAGTCTTCATCCGTTGCGCCTCGATGGTCAATTCCATTTGTAATTTCGTTCCGGGCTTCGAATACTCGGCGCTCACGCTGGCTAACGCAATCAACTTTTTCAGCAGCGGAGAGAATGCCGTTGTCGTAGCCTTCCCCACCTGCTTGTCCCCGACGTAAACAGGCACCGGGACGCGCGATGCCTGGCTCGGGGCTGCGGGAGACAATCCAAACTTATCGAATTGCTCTTCCACTTCCACCCAATCGATTTCGAGGCCGACTAACTGCCGCGCTACGCCTTGGCTGTGATCCCGCGTAAGCGCCCGCTTGCCGATAAAGTTTTCCTTATCGAGATGCACCATCTTCCCAAAGCCCAACTCATACGGAGAATATTTCTGCGACGGGATCAAGGCTTTCTTCGAACTGATATAGTCAACTTCAATCAGGAGTAGTCCCGCCTCCACGCGCGCCACATCGAGCGCCAGCATTCCGGCCGCATGAATATCGAACTGCTTGCCCTTATCCATCAGCGCGTCCCACACATGAATCGCGCCATCGCCGCCGTTCATCGGGATCCATATTTCGTAGCCAAGATCGCCCGTGTATCCGGTGCGCGAAATATCGACTGGTACGCCAGCAATCTTGCCCGAAGTTTTACGAAAATATTTCAGGTTAGCGATGTCGGCCTCTGCGACCGTTTTTAACAGTCTCGCCGAAGCCGGCCCCTGTAACGCCAGCGCCGCCGTTTGTTCGGAGATGTCCTCGATCTGAACATCCATGTTCAAACCGTTCTGGCGAAACCAGCGCAGGCTGGGATCGGCCGCCGTCCATCGATATTTATTTTCCTCGAGACGCGTGACGGTGCCGTCGTCGATCACTTTGCCTTCTTCATCGCACCAGCAGGCGTAAATGACCTGCCCAACCGCGACCTTGTTGATGTCGCGCGTGATCACGCGGTTCACCAGCTTGGTCGCGTCTTTTCCGGTGACGAGATACTTGTAGAGCGGAGAAATATCGATCAGAGCGCATGCATTCCGAATCGCGTTGTACTCATGCTCGTGGTGCACTTCATACACGCTGACCGTGTAATATCCCGACCACTCGCGATAATTCAAGCTCTCGCAGAGAGCGAAAGTTCTCTCGTGAAATGCAGTTCCAATGGGCAAAATTCAACCTCGCATGATCTTTCCCGTGTGTAAATTTCCCTGTGCTCCCCGTGTTCTCTGTGGTAAAGAATTTTCTCTCCACGAAAAAACTAAATGGATCCAACAGCGGATTATATGTACCGAGCCGATGGCTCACAAGCGTGGATATCAGACTGACCATAAGTCAGGAATTGCGCGTATCTAAAGACAAAACGATGCTTTCTAGATAGAATGACCAGTCATTTCCTGTCTATTTTTCCCGGTCATTCTGGACTAATCGATGCCTGCTGTTTCAAGCACCAACCAGTACGACGTAATCGTTATTGGCGGCGGCCACAACGGCCTAACCCATGCCGCTTACCTGGCAAAAGCGGGCAAAAAAGTTCTCGTGCTCGAGCGCCGTCACGTTCTCGGCGGCGCCGCCTGCACGGAAGAAGTGTTTCCCGGCTTCAAGTTTTCAGTCTGCTCCTACGTTGTCTCCTTGCTGCGCCCCGAAATCATTCGCGACCTCGACCTTCCTCGCCACGGATTAGAAATTCTTCCGCTCGACGGCACTTTTACACCCATGCCGAACGGCGACCACCTCTGGCGCATCAATGATCATGGTAAGACTCACCGCGAAATCGCTAGGCATTCCCGAGTAGACGCCGAGGCCTACGATGAATTCGGCAAGGCCATGCAGGCAATGTGCCGCTTCGTGAAGCCAATCCTCAGCATGATTCCGCCCGATCCAGCGACTCTCAATCCCCGTGAACTCATGAAGCTGCTTTTCATCGGGCGACGGTTTCAGGGCATGTCGAGCGAGGATAAATACAACCAAGTTCAGCTGATGACCATGAGCGCCATCGACTTTCTCGATCAGTGGTTTGAGACGGATGTGCTCAAGGCTACGATGTCGGCATCGGGAATTATCGGAACTTTTCTCGGCGTGCGCTCTCCAGGTACAGCTTACGTTTTGCTGCATCACTACATGGGCGAGATCGATGGCGCCTTCCGCGCATGGGGATTCGCGCGCGGCGGCACGGGCGCAATCTCTAACGCCATCGCCGGCGCGGCTCGCGAGGCCGGAGTAGAAATTCGCACTGAAGCACCGATTGCGCGGATTATCGTCAAGAATGATGCTAAGAATGGCCGCGCCACCGGCGTTGTTCTCGCGAATGGCGATGAAATATACGCCGACGTCATCTCCTCCAGCGTCGATCCGCGACTCACTTTTGCCAAGATGATCGAGCCCGGCCATCTGCCCGACGAATTTATGGAGGGCGTGAAGCGTTACAAGTTTCGCGGCTCGTCGGGCAAGGTCAACATGGCGCTCGATGGTTTGCCGAACTTCAAGTGCATGCCCGGAGTCGGAGCTCACCTGCGGGGCGCCATCTCGATCTCACCCAGCGTTGAATACATGGAGAAGGCTTACGACGAGGCGAAATATGGACACTGGTCTTCACATCCTTATATAGATATGGTGATTCCAACGCTCACCGATACATCCCTTGCGCCGCCGGGCAAACACATTCTTTCTTGCTTCGTGCAATACGCGCCCTACAAACTCGCGCCCGGCCTGGATTGGGATTCGGAGAAAGAAAAATTCGGCGACAACGTCGTCAATACGATCGCGGAGTACGCTCCCAACATAAAAGACATTATTCTGCACCGTCAGGTTGTCACGCCGCTCGATCTCGAACGCACGTGGGGATTAAGCGAAGGCAACATATTTCAGGGCGAACTCTCGCTCGAACAATTATTTTTCCTGCGCCCGGTTGCGGGATGGGCGCAATTCCGCTCGCCCATCAAGAACCTATATATGTGCGGATCGGCCACCCACCCTGGAGGTGGCATCATGGGTGCGCCCGGACGATTAGCTGCGCTTGAAATTCTGAAAGATGGTGCAGCGTAATGTCCGCATCGGCGGCGGAGACACGTGATGTCGTCATCGTCGGTGGCGGCCACAATGGTCTGGTAGCCGCGTTCTATCTTGCCCGGGCCGGATTCAAACCGCTCGTCCTCGAACGTCGCGCCCAGGTAGGCGGCGCGGCCATCACCGAAGAATTGCATCCTGGCTTCCGCTGCTCGACGCTTGCGCACCTCCCCGGCCCGCTGCGCGCCGACATTGTACGCGACATGCAACTCGAGCAGCATGGACTGAAGTTCACGACGCCCGAAGTCAGCATCGTTTCCCTGCTGCCCGACGGCAGGGCCCTCGTCCTCTATTCCGATGGGAAGAAAGCCGCCGAGGAAATCGCGCAATGGTCGCAGAAAGATGCCGACGCGTATATCGACTTCGGCGCAGCCCTCGGCAAGATCGGCAAAGTCATCGGCGAAGCGCTTGCAATGACGCCGCCGAATATCGACAACCCCAGCAGCGGCGACCTCTGGGGAATGCTGCAGACTGGCCGCTCGATTCGAAATCTGGGCAAGAAAGATTTGTATCGCGTGCTGCGCTGGGGACCAATGGCCGTCGCCGATCTGGTGGCCGAATTTTTCGACTCGGAACCATTGCGCGCGACCATCACCGCCCGCGGCATTTTCGGAACATTCCTCGGCCCCTGGTCGGCGGGCAGCGCTCTCGTTCTCCTGTTGCACGCCGCTGCGGATCGGACTGCCGATTCCACTCCGGCGGGAAGCGTTCAGTTCCCTGCTGGCGGAGTCGGCGCAATCACTCAAGCAATGGCGGCGGCGGCGAAGCAAGCAGGCGCGGAAATTCGCACCGATGCTGACATCGTCGAGATTCGCGTGAAGGATGGCGTCGCGACAGGAGTCGTCCTAACCTCGGGGGAAGAAATCTTCGCGCGCGCCGTCATCTCGAACGCCGACCCCAAACGCACTCTGATGCGCCTGGTCGATCCCGCCCACCTCTCCCCGGATTTCATACAAAAAATTAGGAACTATCGCTGTATGGGGACGGTCGCGAAAATCAACCTCGCGCTCTCCGCCCTACCCGATTTCACGGCGCTCAAAACCAAGAGCAACGGCAACCTACTCAAGGGACGCATCCAGATCAGCCCAGAGATCGATTACCTTGAGCGCGCTTTTGACGAATCGAAGTATGGCAACTTCTCGCGCAATCCCTATATTGAAATTGCCTTCCCGTCTCTTTCCGATCCATCGCTCGCTCCGCCCGGTCAGCAGGTAATGTCGATCTACATGCAGTACGCTCCGTACAAATTAAGAGACAGCGACTGGGAGAGCCAGCGCACGGCACTCGGCGAGACGGTGGTCAAAACAATCGCACACTACGCGCCTGATCTGCCGCAACTCATTCTGCGCCACCAGATCATCACGCCCAAAGATCTCGAAGAAACTTACGGTCTCACCGGAGGACATATTTTTCACGGCGAACTCGCCCTCGATCAGTTCTTCACCATGCGTCCGCTGCTCGATTGGGCACGCTATCAAACTCCGATTGAACGTCTCTATCTGTGCGGCAGTGGAACCCACCCTGGGACAGGGTTAACCGGCGGTTCTGGCGCTAATGCGGCACGCGTCATCATTAAGACACTGAAGAAATAGCCGAAGCGTTTGCGCCGCTTGAGCCGCTCGCGTCGTTACTGAAGTACTCGACGACGCAGCCATTTGGCAATATGTCCGTCGAATTCCCGACTTTTCCGGCCAAAAATTACGCATCCGCAACAAGGGAGTAGTGCCATCACTTCCGTAACCGGGTAACCAATTGCACTGCATTCTCCTTTCGGTTTTACTAATGACGGCCCTCATTTGAAAATCTTACGGCCCGAATCTCGAAGGAGCTGACTGTGGTTGAGGATCCCCAATGGGAACTCGCTTTGCTCGCAACCGTGCAGAGCTTTTACCATCGTCTGCTTAGTGACCAACTCGGGGGAGAGGTCCCGGCGCCCGCCGAACTCGCTGCGGAAGTTATCAGCCGCGCCAGCGACGTGCGCTCCACTCTCAATCAAATGCAGCTCTGGATCCAGCTTCTCGACATGGCGATCACTCCCGCCATGTTACGCATCGGCGTGCAATCCGACCTTGATCCTGAAGTAGCCGAGGCGCTGCTGCGCTTTTTTGCACGCCATCGTGACGATTCCGGCGCCAATCGTGACAAGACGGACCTGGTCGCCACCTTTCTATTTCGCCATCCTCGCGTGCCCGGTCAATGGGAGCGGCGCGGTTACGGCCTCGATGGCTCGATTCCTCTGTCTCCATTTGAAATCGCGTTGCTCGAAATCCTTTCCGAATCCGATGTGCCGGTGCTGCCTGAGAATCACGTGCAACTGCTGCGCGAATTTGGTCCCTTGCTCGATCAGGCCAATCGCTTTCAAGACTTCAGCGCGCTCATGGATTCCGGCATCATCCAGCGGGTGCGAGAACTAAAAGCCTCGCTCGGCGAATCGATCTATCATCCCGGCGTCCTGGCTACTCTCGCGCCTTACAACGCCGCATTCGGCGACCGCTTCCACTCGCTCTTTGCCGCCGCTACGGAAGAGATCAAGGATTTTGCGAGGCGACTCGAAGAACTGGGCGGAAGCATTCTCAGCACGGTCGATGGCGTCGAAGTAACGGTTGAACACGTTGCCGCGTTGAATCAGCAGGCGTTGTTGAAGGTTGATTACGGCTCTGCCCTGGAAAAATTCCGACGCGTCTCGCGACTGAGAAAAGAATTAGAGCGCAGGCCGCCGATCCGTCGCTCCAATCCAGACCACGCGGCGTCCGCGCACGCCGTGGGTTCCGGCACCGCGGCGGCTGCTCCAGCGTTGGCTGTGAAGTACGTTCCTACAGCCATCACGCCGCAGGCGCTTTCCGTCGAAGAAGCAAAGTTGCGGCGAGTGGAAGAATCGGTCCGCGTTTTCGTGCGCGTCGCCGATCCGAAATTCCGCCAGATCGTGCCGATGCGCTATTTCAACCTCATGCTCAATGCCGCGGAGGTTGAAGCTTACACCGCCGACTATCTCGAACAACCCGGCCCGCGGGCAGATGCGGCTCGCATGCTACTTCGCCTGGTAGCGGTAAATGCGCGCCTCACTACTGAGATGGAGGAACTCAAGCGCTCGCGCAATTCGCGCTCCGTCTGGAAACTGCACGCCGATTCACTGGTAGTGCTGATCGATCTCGCCAAACGCCTGGCTGAAGCCGTAGACCGATTAGCTTTGACCGTCGGGCAACAGGCGGAAACCCACGCCGACAGCGAGCCGCTGCGCAATTCTCTCGACAAGCTGCGCGAACGCACCGCCGAAGCGGCCAAGCTCATCACCGAAGCGTAACCGCAAAAGCATTTGAAGCACTAGACTGAATACCGTCGGGATCGGATAGTCAAATCAAATTGCGGGAGATTCGCTTTGCCTCGACTGGAAGGAATATCATCAAAATCTGGATCGCCGACTGATATGAACTGACAGTTTTCTGAAGGGCACAAACCGAGCGGGTTTCGGATCGCCAAAACGCTAGGGAGTTCGCACTTTGTTGGCGATTTCAGCTCCGAGCCTCCGAAAATCGGCAACGTCCCAAGTGTAGATCCTGGTCGCGCCAGCTTTCAAAGCGCTCCAACCTATCAGAGCGTCGTAGATCGTCCCTCCAACGATACCGGCAGTCGCGGCGTCTTGAATTGCCAGCCGATACTCTCGCGCATCGAGCGATACAATTTCCAGACGCTCTTCGACTGAATCGAGAACCAACAGGGCCTGATCTGCGCTCATGCGGGCCCTGCCGGGTAACCGCGTCAACGTGGCATACAGTTCGGCGAGACCGTGTGCGGCACAACAGGCAGTTTTCCGATCGGCGCTAGTAAAGAGAGCGAAACTCCGCTCGTGATGTTCGTGAACCTCCACGGACGTGGCGACCAGGACCGACGTATCGAAAAAAGACTTCACCGTTTCTTGCCCAATATTGCTTCCTCTCTGTCTTGGCGCACGCGACGAATGGTTTCACGCACAGCGGACGCTTTCAGCGGCGCACCTCCACGAAAAACCCAGACGCCCTGTTTCTTGCACATTGACGCATTGCCCCGCACTGGACGCAAAACGATATGGTCGTCAAACGACTCGAGTTCCAGTGGCTCCCCAGGCTCGAGTTGTAACTGCTCACGAACGGGCTTCGGAAGAACCAGCCGGCCGGCCCGGTCCATATTCAGCATGGCATTCATGATGGTATTATACCACTCGAATTACCATTTCCAATACCATTTTTTCACGCCCGCCTTGTCGAAAACGCGCGCAAAAAAAGGACGAGCAAAATGCCCGCCCCTTCTGCTCGAACCTTCCACGTACTGTGAACTCCGAGCGACCAACCGACCCGTAGTCGTCTTAGTGAATATCGAACTGCTCCTGGTGCAGCGCCGGATCCGACTTCACGATGATGGTCTTCTTGGTGAGCTCTTCCATCTCGGTCAGTAGCTTCGCATTGTTCGTCTTCAGCGCTTTCGCAACTTCCGGGTTCACGCGCAACATTACGTCACTGTGCTCGAGATGATTCGCGATCTTGCGCATCTCGACATAAACCTCGTTGCAGATCGTGCTCACCGATTTCACGAAGCCGGTCGACTGGCAATAAGGGCATGGCGATCCAATCGTCCGTTCGAGCGACTGCTTCACGCGTTTGCGAGTAATCGCCACCAGGCCGAAATCGTTAAACTGCAACACCTTCGACGGCGCGCGATCGAAGCGTAGCGCCTCTTCCAGCGCCTGCATCACTTTCTGCCGGTTGCGGCGCTCGTCCATGTCGATGAAGTCGATGATGATGATGCCACCCAGGTCGCGCAGCCGCACCTGGCGCACGATTTCCTTGATCGCATCCACGTTCGTTTTCACGATTGTGTCTTCAAGGCGAGCGGTCTTGCCAACATACTTGCCCGTATTCACGTCGATCGCGACCAGCGCCTCGGTCTGGTTGATCACGATGTAACCACCGCTCTTCAGCCATACTTTGGATTTCAGCGCCTTATTAATTTCTTCGTTCAGGCCGAACTGATCGTAAAGCGGCGTCTCTTTCGTGTAGAGCTTGACGCGCTTAACCAGGCCCGGCTGGAAGCGATTGGCAAAGCGCACGATGCGTTCGTACTCCTGTTCGGTGTCAACCCATATCACCGAAAAATCCGAACTGACCTGGTCGCGCAGCACCCGTTCGACCACATTAAGATCGTGATAGATCAGTGCCGGAGCTTTACTGCTTTCAGAACGTGTCTTGATCTCGCTCCATAAGTTCTTTAGAAAACGAATGTCGGCTCGCAGTTCTTCATCCGTAGCGCCCGCTGCAGCAGTTCGCACGATAAAACCGCCACCGCCATTTTCGCGCTCGCTCTGGATGATTCGTTTCAGCCGCTGCCGCTCCTCTTCCGACGAAATCTTTCGCGATACTCCCGTGTGATTCACCGTCGGCATGAAAACCAGAAAGCGTCCCGGCAACGCGATGTGACTGGTGATGCGAGCGCCCTTCTTGGCAATCGGCTCCTTGGCAATCTGGATCAGAACCTCCTGGCCCTCTTTGAGCAGTTCGCTGATCTGCGGCACGACGCGGTTCTCGCGACTGCGAAACCGCCGCCCACCACGGCGTCCGCGGCCACGATCGAATCCGCGCTCCGGCCCGCGACGTTGCGTTCTCTGCAATAACATCGCTTCTGGTGCTGGACCGCGAACGACAGCGCTTGCATCGACCGTACCGTCGCCGATTGCTTCCGCCTCGAGCAGCGCCTCAGCTTCCGCTTGCGCCTCCTCGAGTTCCAACTCCTCGGCTTCCCGCTCCTCAGCCTCCAGCACGGCTTCTGGAACTGCTTCGGCGTTAGTTGCCAGCTCACTGCCGGCTGCCAAACCCGGAGCAATTTCGCCGACCGGAGGTTCGGACAACTCTCCGGCTGCTCTGGTTTCTACCTCGAGCAGTTCCTCTTCTTCAAACCCCGCGTCATCCCCCGGCTCTTCGCCATAAGACGCAAGCTCAACTTCTTCTTCCTCAATCTCTTGTTCTTCCATCGCGCCATGCGCTGCCGGACTGGAAACCACACTCCTGTCCTCGGGAGTAAACTCGCGGGGCGCTGGCGAGAAATCATGCGAGCGATTGTGAGCAATTTCTTCCATAGCATGCGGGGCCGGTGCGGCTTCGTGCGACGTTTCCTGAAGCTGCGACTCGCCCACTGCAGGCGGTACCGAATGAGACGCCGGAACGCTCCCTTCGTGCCGCGCTTCGGCAATATCCGGCGCCTGGCTGACGGCCGCGCTGTTAGTGTCGTCATCGAATTCCGCGTGCGGCACATGATCGTGCTGTTCGTGGAGGGGCTCGGCAAGATCCGCCGCGAAGATAGGCTCATCGTCAGGAAAGTTCGCAACGATTGCGGTGGGCGCGGGAATTGCGGCGGTTGAGGACGGAGCCTCTTTGGGCGTAACTGGTGCTTGAGGTTGAGCTTGATTCTGACTCAGACGCTGGTATTTCGAGATTGATTCGCCGGGGAGCAGGATCGGCTGATATCCCGGAGGTGGTCCGTAATCGTAGTCGCGGCCTACACGACTGGCGGGCGCCGAGCGCTGGAATCGCGAATCGGAACCACCACGTCCGGGACGGTCGCCGCGGCCAAAGCGTTCGTTTCTTCCTTCCCTGGCTTCGCCCCTTGTTTCATTTCCTCGCGTCTGATCGCGCGTTTCGTTCCGTGATTCAGGGGCAGTTTCAATGCGCCCCTCAGTGCGGGGTTCGGTTCGAACCTGCTCGGAACGCTCGCTGCGTCCAGGCCGATCGCCGCTTTCTCCTCGGCGTCCGCGACGCCGGCGACGGCCGCGAAAATCGCGCGCTGCGCTCGGCGCAATGCCCTGTGCTTCGGCAGGTGCGGCAGCCGCCGGTTCTTCTGCATCGTCCCCCGCGCCACCGTTCTCGTCAAACTGCCCTTCGCTATCGAGCGCCGGCCCTGATTCCGGCTCGCCGCGCGGACGCGCCTCGGTTACGGGACGATTCGCTGGAATCGCTTCATCCAGGTCCTCATCTGTTTGTTCCAGATCCATGAAGTCGGAGACGTAGAGGAACGCGTCGCGTTCCAAGCCAATATCCACAAACGCCGACTGCATGCCTGGCAGCACGCGTGTGACTCGGCCTTTATAAATCGATCCAGCTAAGGTGTATTCGTTTTCTCGTTCGAGGTAAATTTCTGCGAGTTGATCGTCTTCTGTGATCCCCACTTTGGTTTCATGGGGCGTGGTTGATACGTACAATTCCTTGTTCATTTCTACTCCGGTTGTTCTCACCGGACCAGAAGCGCAAGGCGGACCATCGGATCGATAGCGTTCAGCGCCGCTCCACAAGTGCGGGGTAGGAGCGGGCGCGGTCCCGAAGAACAGGTACTTCCCGGGACATACACTGCAGCAGTGAATTGTTCATGCTCGTCTGCACTGATCGCGTAAAGCCTTCCGTCAGGTCTGTGGCCACAACTCTCTGACTCCGCCGAGAGGGCCGTTCCCCGCCTGACTGGCTTCAATCCTGTCCGGCTTCGACTTCTGCCGGCATTCTGCCCTCCTTTTTCGCGAGGGCCTTCGTAATCTTGTTTCCTGCCTAATCTTGTTTCTTGGCGCCGTTTGCCATGTTGCGAAAAGGCGCCCCCACTTCTACCGATTCCGTCTCAGTTCACGAAGCGGCGCATGCGGACGTTCATTACAATTCCGAGCGCCAAAAACATGAAGAGAACGGACGACCCACCGTAACTCATAAGCGGTAGAGGTATTCCCGTGACCGGCATAAAGCCAACCACCATGCCGACGTTGACCAGAATGTGAAAGCTAAGCACAGCCACCACACCCATCACCAGAAATGCCCCGGCGCGGTCGGGCGCCGTTTGCGCATTCTGGGTCAACCGCATCAGCACAATGAAGTATAACAGCAGTACCGCTAGAGCTCCTACAAACCCATGCTCCTCGGCAAACGCGGCAAAAATGAAGTCGGTCTGTGGCACCGGCAGAAAGGCCAAATGCGTCTGCGATCCCTGCCTGCTGCCCCAGATTCCCCCCGAGCCCACCGCAATCAACGACTGCGACACCTGATAGCCCGATCCCCTCGGGTCCGCATCCGGCTCACGGAAGCTTACCAGGCGCTGCTTCTGGTAGTCCTTCATGTGATGCCAAGCCAGAGGCATGCACAGCGCGGCCAGCAGAATCACCGCCCCCGCCTGCTTCCACCTCAGGCCACCCAGGAAGAGTCCCATGATCGCGACGGGAATGTACGTCAGTGCGGTACCGAGGTCGGGTTGGGCCAAGACCAGCAGCATCGGAAAACCGACAATTGCGCCGGCTTTCAGAAAATCCGACCACGACAGCTCCCGCTCATGCAAATCCGCAAAGTACTTCGCCACCGCCAAAATCAGAATCAGCTTTACCCATTCCGACGGTTGAAGATGCACTCCTCCAGGGAGTTTGACCCAGCGGCGAGCCCCCAGATATTTCTCCCCGAACAAGCGCACCACAATCAGCGACGCCAGCGCCACTATGTACATCCAATGGATTTGTTCAAGTAGGACTTGATAGTTAACCAGGCTGACCAGGAACATGGCACCCAGGCCACCCAGAATCCAGTAGATTTGCCGTATGTGGGATCCGGCAAATTTCGTGTGCTCGGTTGCGCTGTGGATCTGCACCACGCCAAGGGCGCAGATCGCCAGCACAAAGCCCATCAGGACCCAATCGAAATCTCGGTAGGAAACGTAGCGCGACATGGATTCAGTCGCCCACCCCAGAACGCCTTGGAGAGAAAAACTTCAATACAAAACTAACCGGCAAAACTACTGGCATGGATTCGACGGGCACGACGGGCTCACGGGTGCTCCGTTCTGCAATATCAGCCAGATTCCAACCCCGCCCACCGCGGCCAACCCACCGATAACCGCTGGCGTTGAACTCATAATTCCACCACTTGCCGCCGTCGCGGCGCCCGCCGCGCGTCGCCGTTTTTTCTTCTTTTTTTCAGCATCAGTCGTATCGTCGCGGGTGGTTTCCTGTCCCTGAGACACCGTCGTGGTTCCTTTGTCGTCCTGCACCGTCACATCACCCTTATTGGCCGCGATCTGCACGCGCCCATCGACGTCCCTAATCTGAAATTCGGTCCAGCTATCGCTCGCTGGTTTTATGGTCACATCGCCAGCACGCGCCGCCAGTCCGCGCGAGGTGGTCACTCGCAAGGCGCCATGCTCCAACTCCACCGTCGGCCCCTCAAATTTCACCAGCGAGTCGGCCAGGACCATCACACTCGAACCATTCGACTGAATGCTCGCTGTCGAATCGGGACGCGTCTGCAACAAATCTCCCGAGAACACGGCCGCCGACTTCGGCACCACGCTCCCGTTCAACCACGCCGCACCGTTGGTGTACAGCATTGCTGATGGTGTTTCTCCCGCCAGCATCACGTGCGCCGGAAACAGGATCAACAGCAAGCCGCACACAGCAGACCGAAGCCTTGACTGTGACATGAGTTCGGATCACTCCCGCAGTTCTTGATTTTTGTTATCGTAAGCCGGTAAAGGGTTGCCGGTCAATGTCTTTTGTTCTGCCGGGTGCACTTTTGAGTCACTATCATGAGACCAACCCTCAAGGGCATTTTCTTGAGCAGGAAGCCTGGACTCATCTCCTGGCTGAGGGCGGCGCATCGCTGCGTAGCTTTGGTAGCGCCGGGATTACGCCCATAATTGCGAGAAACCGCGTGTTGTCAATCACGTGCCAGACCTCAACACATTTTCCCCGCTCAAACGAATGAAGCAAGACCCCCGGAGCGATAACGAATTTGTTGGTAGCGGAATACCCCATGTATTCTCCCTGGTGAGTTCCGTAGAAGGTATAGCGATGCGCCACTTTTTCGTCGTCGCCGAAAATATCCTGACTATCGATCCTTAAGTTGGGAAACCCCCGCAGCAGATGTTGAAAATGCTCTCGCAATCCTCCAACGCCTAGCTTGATGTTACCGAAGCCGTGATGCAGGACACTGCTGTCGTAGAGTTCCAGGTAGCCTTCCAGATTCTTCGCGTTGAACCGCTCAGCCGCTAGTTGAACGGCTTTTACGTTTTCATCCCGAGGCATCCAAGCTCTCCTCGCGCGTGAGTTGCGATGCGCCTCGGCGACATTCTACCAGCGGGGCTACATCTCTCACGAAAAAGAATAAGAGCCACCCACGAGCATTTCGCCGTCAACGCGTTCGACTTGCGCCAGGGTCCATTGGTTCGCCTCATGACGACCATAAATTCTCATCTTTAAGTAATTGTCGGTCAGGGCTTCCGTAAAGTCCGCTCCCCCCGCGTGCAGCATAATCGCATTTACCGTCGTCCCCACCAGCGCTTGCATAAACGCCGCCTTCTTGTGAGATGCAATCTCGCGCAGCACGCGATTTCTTTCTCGTGCGACTCCAATTGCAACCTGTCCGGGCGCATCCGCCGCTGGCGTTCCCGGCCGCTGCGAATAGGTAAACACATGCAGATAGGTAAACGGCAACTCTTCGACCATGCGGCGCGTCGCTTCGAACTCGGCTTCCGTCTCGCCCGGAAACCCAACCATCACGTCGGCGCCAATTGCCGCGGTTGGCATGGCCGCTCGAATCTTCAATATTTTTTCCCGATAATGCCAAGGACGGTACTTGCGATGCATGCGCCGCAGCACCGCATCGCTGCCCGATTGCATCGGCACGTGAGCATGCTTCGCGATCCGCTCCGACGATGCCACCAACCCAATCAGCTCGTCACTCCAATCCATAGGCTCGACCGAACTGATGCGCAATTTCTCAAGGGAGGTGCGATCGAGGATCGCGCGAACCAAAGAAACAAGTCGATAGTCGATGGTCGTTGGTCGTTCGCTGTTCGCTGTTCGTCGTTCGCGACCAGCTTCCTCCGAGGCTTGGATTTCTGTTCGTGCTTCGAGAATCGCGAACGACGAATAGCGAACAGCGCGCAGATCCCTTCCCCACCGTCCCAAATTAATTCCCGAAATCACCACTTCGCGATAGCCGGCATTGACCAATGTCCGCACTTCGGCAATCACGCGCTCGGCCGGGAGTGAGCGGCTCTGTCCGCGCACATAAGGAATCACACAGAACGAACAGCGATTGTCGCATCCATCCTGCACCTTGAGATTTGGTCGAGTGCGCTCATTGGCCGCTTCAAACACCGGAGCCGCCATCAGTTCGGTGTGCGCAAAAATGTCCCCGACAAAAATATTATCCGGGTGCGCCACTCTTTCGCGTTCTGTGCGAATGAGTGGGTCGCGAGTCTCGCCCGAAAGCTGCGCCAGCGAAATGAATCCCGCAGAAGATGAAAAAGAGAAGGATGTCGCAATCTCCGCCACCTGGTGTTTGTGCGAGTTACCCACGACCCATGTGACCCCGGGCAGCGCGGCCAGCTCTTCCGGCGCCCGCTGCGCGTAGCAGCCCGTCACCAGAATTTTGCAATCGGGATTGACGCGTTGCAGCCGCCGGATCGA
The DNA here is from genome assembly GCA_049511995.1 of Terriglobales bacterium. Lineage (GTDB taxonomy): Bacteria > Acidobacteriota > Terriglobia > Terriglobales > Acidobacteriaceae > Acidiflorens. The sequence continues at coordinate 6,676 of JBEKXO010000003.1, read as the reverse complement.
TGCGCGCGCGTCCTTATCAGCGCCCGAAGTAACCGTGCAGGTATTGAGCACCACAATTTCAGCGTCGCGAGCCGCTTCGGCACGCTCCAATCCGCGGTCAAGAAACTGCCGTTCCAGCGCCGCCCCATCCGCCTGAGTAGCACGACAGCCAAAATTTTCTATGTAGAAGCGAGCCACGCTCCTATACTAAATGAGTAGGCGCCGCGGATGAACCATCTGTACGGGATTCCGGCCGGAATGGCCAGGGCGTCGCAGCGTCAAGTTTTCCCCAGAGCCGCACATGAAACGCCGCATTCTACTAGTCGATGACGATCTCGCGGTGCTCCTGACGCTCAAGGCGGTCCTCGAACTCCACGGATTTGAAATCGAAACTGCCTCCAGTTCCAGAGAGGCGTTTACGCGCATGGAATCCGGCGTTTTCCAGATGGTCATTAGCGACCTGCGCATGGAGACCGAAGAATCCGGCCTTGAGGTCCTCCGCCGCGCCCGAAGTCAAGCTTACAATCCTGCCACCGCGCTTCTCACTGCCCATCCGCCTTCGGGAGAACATTGGCGCACGGCCCGTCCGGTTGGTGAACATCACCCTGAAGAAGAGACGGACGGCCAGAATTTTGCGGGAGAAGGACCGGAGTCGTTACTTATCAAACCGATGGGCACCAAGGACCTCTTGCGGCAGGTGGAAGCCTTGCTGATTAACCACGCAGACAAACAGCGGCGCCGGCAAAACGGTGCCTCCAAGGCGCAAGAAAACAAGCGCCATGTTGGATGAGCATCCCGCTGGCCGGTTTAGTCTCAAACGCTCGTCCCGACCATCGTTCTCTTCGGGAAATTGTTGCGGAACGATCTGAGCCCGAACGATCGAAGGAAGAACGATCGAAGAATGATGATCAGGCGCTCGCGACTCTTCGCCCCTGAAAGCACTCCCGGCACAACACCGGCCGCCCCTGCGTCGGCCGGAATGGTACCGTAGTTTCCTTCCCGCACTGCGAGCAGTTCGTGCGCGTCTCCATCTTCGTGTAGGAGTGCCCACGCGACGGTGCCGCTGACGAAGCTCCAAGTACGGCCACTCGCTTGCCTTTGCAGTTCTTGCAACGCTTGGGCTCGTTCTTGAACTGCTTGTCGTGGAAGAAAAGTTGTTCACCCGCTGTGAACACGAAATCCGTGCCACAATCGATGCACTTTAAAACCTTGTCCTGGTATTCCATTGAAGAGGCGCTCCCATTACGCATGACCTGCTCTGCACGGGAGACCCGAATGGGGAAGGATCCGGTTCACATCGTGGGCAGGAGATTTACATCCCCCTCATGCTGACCCCTTGGATTCGGCCCGCCACGCGGTGTGCACCGCATGGATACTGATGGTGACTTACTGCCCTCAAGATCGCTTAACAACTGTCGGGAACTCAGGCGATCTCTCGTTTCCAACACGTTCTGATTTGCTGTCTTGTTCCAATTGCTATTGCGGAGTGAAAAACGGGCCGTCCGAATCTCAAACAGCCCGTTTTCCCTTAGTCCTGGCTATTTAGTTCTTGATATTAGTCTTGTTCTTTGCGTGCCTTCTTGCGGCTGCGCTTGCGAGCCAGCGCTTCCTTTACTCGCTTCCTCTCGCCGGGCTTCAGGTAAAACGAGTGACGCTTTACTTCCTTGATGATGTCCTCAGTTTGTACCTTCCGCTTGAACCGACGGAGCGCATTTTCGAGGGATTCGCCCTCCTGCAGTCGAACTTCCGCCAACGGACTACACCCCCCTACTTGTCCCCAAACTGGACTTGCTTAGTTATGGCAAGCATTGCCCTCCTAAGTCAAGTAGAATGTGCAGAAATCTTCATTCCTCTTCAAAAATTCATCCGCATCGATATCTGCATTTGCCGTGGCGCAAATGAGCTTGCAGGCTTAAGAAAATTGATAGGTTGCTGATAATAAGCAGGATAGTAACCATTCCCCACATATTGCGTATACTTAATGAACTGCCCTGCCGTACTTTGAAAGCCATTGTCGGTGATTATTAGTCTTTCGTTATTGCGATTGAAGAGATTGAACGAATCTCCGCTCAACTCCAGATGAAGTCGCTCGCTAAGATTCATCATCCTACCCACCTTCAGATCCATGCTCGCGTAGTCCGGCCCGGTAAAAGCATTGCGTCCATATCCGGGTAAGCGGTCGTTACTCAAATTCCCGTCCTGATTGGGATCGCCGGACACTGTCGCATTCGCCGGCCGTCCGCTTCCATACGTCATGATTCCTGTGACCTTCCAGTGATCAAACAGAGTCGCTGGAAGTCCGTTCGCGAAAGGATGCGGCTCCTCGATCGCTGAAATTGTCAGCCGTTGCCGCTGATCGGTAACGCTCGGCCCCCGCTCGCTTTTGGCTGCATAAGAATTTTGCACGGTCACGGGCTGTAGCGCCACGAGCGCATCCTGCCCATTGTCGATTGCGTGCGCCCAGGTATAGGCCAAGCTGAAATACATTCCTCCCGACGTCCGCTTTCGAAGTGCTACAGTCATGCCGTTGTATGCACTCGTGGCCGCACTCTCAAACTGGTTAATGGCCCCGAGTTGAGTTATAGGACGCTCCAGGCTATTGATGCATGGCGGATAAGGGCAACTAATGCTGTAAGTCGTCTGCCACGTTGCGAACGATTCCACGTTGTAAAACTGATTTTGGAAAGTACTCCCGGTCGGATCGAAGATGGGATAGCTGTAATAAGTTGGCGGCGGCAGATTTATATCTCGCGCGCGAATCATATCCACACCATGCACAAATAAATAGGACAGCGTGCCCGTGAACCCCCGCGCCACCTGCCGCTCCAGACTCAGGCTCGCTTGCTGCACGCGCGGAGTCTTAAAGCCCGGCTCAAACGCCGACACGTCGCTCGTCGCATACTGTTGCCACGCCGCCGGAATCGCGCACGCAACCGGCCCTCGCGCACAATTCACCGCGGCGTTCGGATAGGCCGGAAATACTAATCCCTGGTAGTAATTCGTGTTGTCCAGAGAAATAAAGTTATCGCTCAGCCCGTTGTTATCGATCAGCGCCGTCTGATAGAGCTGCGGAATGCGCGTATAGAAAATCCCAAATCCCGCCCGCACCATCACCGGCCGCGAGTCGCCGAACGCATAACCGATTCCCACGCGCGGCGCAAAATTCATCCCATCCAGCGGCATCTTTCCCGCCTGTGGCCACAGCGGATTGCTCATCATTCCCGTCTTCGAAAATGTCTGCAGATCGTAGCGCACCCCCAGGCTCAGGCTGAAATGCGGCGTCAACCGCGCCGTGTCCTGCACGAACGCCGCATAGTCGTTGCTGTCCGGATGCGATACGGGATTTCCGAAATTCTGCTCGTAATATCGGGGCACATTGTGCGCCCACGCGCGCAGCGGAGTTAGCTGCAACCCCTCCTCCATCGGGACAAACGTGAACGGATTTACTGAAATGAAATCGTAGAGATATTCCCCGCCAAACAATGAGGGATAGCAGTCGTAATCCCACGTCACCATCCCATCAACTCCGAACTTAAGCTGATTGCGCCCACGGCTCCAACTTAAGGTTTCTCCCATATGCAGCCGGTGTTCTCGCGTCAGGCGCGGCAAGTTCGACGACTGCCCAAAATCCTGCATCCAGTTGTAGATATCGGTCTGCGTTCCGGTTGTGTTCGGAAACAACTGTTCCAGGTCGCGCGAGAACTGCACCCGCAAATGGCTCGACAGGCGCGGAGAAATTCCGCTCAGCAAACTGAGCGAGGCACTCTCCGTCGATATGTCCTCTTCTCCGTTGGCGCTGATCGCGTCAAAAGTGATGGGACTTCCCGGATCAAAATAAACGTTGTTTGCCCCATAAGACCGTGACATGCTCAGCCGCGCTGAGAGAAACTGATGCGGCGCGAGCACTCGATCCAGCTTCAGAAATCCCGTCTGCCCCAGCAGCCTGGCATGAAAAGTACCGCCCAGCGTTGAAAGTTGCGCCGCCGACGCAAACACCAACGCCTCATCGCATGCTGGCCCCCCAATGGCCGGGTTGCATATCTCGTAATCTCCTGGCGTCGGATAAAGGCCGGGTTGCGGCACCACTACCGTCTGACCGTTGTAGAACTCCACTACCGCCGGCACATTAAAAATGTGCTGATCGTACCCCGCGAACAAGAACGTCTTGCTGCGCTGGATCGGCCCTCCCAGCGTCGCGCCAAACTGGTTCTGCACATTGCTCGGATTGAAGCCCACAAACGCTGGCGCCGCGCCGCCGAGTTCGCTGTCCCGGAAATGATAGAAGGTGCTGCCGTGCCACTGGTTCGTGCCCGACTTCGTCACCACATTCACCACCGCGCCGCCCGCCCGTCCCGATTCCGCGCCGTAGCCGCTCGACTGCACGCGAAACTCCTGTATCACCTCGTCAGAGAATTGATAAGGCGCGTGATACCGTCCCGAAGCCTGCGCATAAAATCCGTTATTGTTGTCGCCGCCGTCGACGAGAAAGCTGTTGTTGTATCCGCGAATTCCGCCATAAGAAAGATCCCCGTTCGATCCCGAGGTCAGCCCACGCGGATCCTGCGTCACCCCCGGCGACAGCAACAGCAGATCCGTGAAGCGCCGTCCATTGAGCGGAAGATCTTTGATCGCGCGCTCGTCTACCAGCGCCGAAATCGAGCTCGGATTCGCGTCCACGATCTGCGGAGCGTCCGTCACCGTGATCGATTCCCGCGGCCCAGCCACTTTCAGTTTGAAGGTGACCTGAGTTGCCATTCCCAATTCGACACGCATCGTCGGAGAAATCTGCGGTGACATGCCCTCCGCCTCTGCCCGCGCCGAATAATCTCCCGGTGGCAGCAGGTCCAGCACGAACCGCCCCGCCGAATCCGTGGCTGAGTGATAGCGCACCCCGGTCTCAACCCGAATCGCCACGATATCCGCGTTGGTGATCACGGCCCCCTGCGCGTCCAGTACCATCCCTCGTAACGCGCCCGTAGACGCATCCTGCGCCCACATGTCAGCAGTTATAAAGATGAGTTGAAAGAGGAATATGCGGAAAACAGCCACGCGAAAAACACGGCGAAGCGCAAACAGAACTAGGTCACTGTGGCGGCACATACGAATCCCCTCGCGTCCGAGACTTCGGAATCGGAGGGGATTCCGGAAACCCTACACGCTATATACCACCTTAATTCTGGCGATTGTGTGACGAGTGAACAATGAAAATGTTCAGTTTCTTGCGGGACGTTGGTCGATGGTCGATGGTCGGTAGCGAGCAGGAACCCTTCTGGCTTTGTTGCACGACTTCTCGCAACAACTTGGATCGCTAACGACTACCGACGAACGACCATCGACCGTATTCGTTCAATGTGCCGGAGCCGTCGCCGGAGCCGCCGGCTTCGTCCCAAAATCCACTTTCGGCACTACACGCGAAGCTTCCGTAGCCTGGAAGTACGCCGGGTTCTGTTTATATCCCGCCCAGCCCGCGTAGATACTATTTGGGAATTGCAGCACATAAGTGTTGTAATCCTGCAGCGTGTCGTTATAGCGCTTGCGCTCGACGGCGATCCTGTTCTCCGTCCCCGCCAGTTCATCCTGCAAGCGTAGAAAATTTTCATTCGACTTGAGCTGGGGATAATTCTCGACCACTACTAGCAGCCGCCCGATCGCCCCATCCAACTGCCCGTTGGCTGCAATCTTGTCGGAGGGAGTCTGCGCCGAGAGCAGTGCCGAACGTGCTTTGGCGATATCGCCAAACACCTGCACCTCCTGCGCCGCGTATCCCTTCACGGTCTCGACCAGGTTGGGAATCAAATCGGCGCGCCTCTGCAGCACGATATCGACCTGCGACCATGCTGCCTTCACCGCCTGATCCTTCGCCACCAGCGTGTTTTTCACGCCCACATACTGCCCAAACAGCGCCAGAGCAATCACCACCAGCACAATTACGACAATCAACCCCTTGCTCATATCTTTCTCCTGAAACCAAATTGAAGCGACCGAGACGCTCCTCAAATTGTATTTTTACCGTTTGTCATCCTGAGCGAAGCGAAGGACATGCTTGAGGCGCAACCTAGACCCCTGCTCCTACGCCGCCGGATCAAGCATCTTATCCACCGCCGCCGTTACCTGCTCGACCAACTTCAAATAACGCGCAAACAGCTCATCCACCGGAACCGCTTTCCGATCCTTCTTACGCTCGCGAATATCGAGCAGTTCCGCAAACACACCAGTTTCGATTCCCAACTTGCTCCCGAGCGCAGCCGCTGCTTCCCTCTTGTGGGCCGCGCCCGCATCGCCCAGCGCCATCAGCGCATGACGAAACAAAGTACCAAACGCGGGCAGCGACCGCAGCAACAAATCCCACTTCGCCTCATCGTTGTTCGAAACCGTTAATAAATGCTGCCGCAGCAGGATCGTCTTTTCCCGCAGCTCATACTCCAACTGGGCCCGATGCAAACGCATCGGAACCTCCAGCGTCTTGAGAACGTCTTCTCCCCAAAGCAACCGGTAATGCCGACGCATATCCAGAAATTCAATAGAGAAAACATCCGCCGACCGACGCATCTCTTCTGCGCTCATGAGCAGCGGCGGTCGATGCTTTTGCTTCGCCCACCATTCAACCGCCGGTACCAGCGCCTCGATTCGCGCATAAGAAGTCTCGCCCAGCACGCACAGCAGATTCACATCCGAATGTTCGGAGACATAATCTCCC
>JBEKXO010000002.1:0-72506 GCA_049511995.1 Terriglobales bacterium | reverse complement strand
AGTGCAGACATATCTACGCCCTTTAACAACCTGACCCCGCCGGGCGCCTCGACGACCCAGCTCTCAGAATTCTTCGGCTCGGGCCGCCAGTCTAAGGCCACCGTTTTCGTTGACGGCAAACTGGCCCATGTGGATTTGTCCAGCTATATCTCCACCGACTTCATCTCGGCCGGTGTCACTTCGACTTCTACCCAGACCGATGGTTACACGCTTCGTGTCCGCCAAGCATGGGCGCAGGCCAAATTTGATAATGGCTGGAGCTTCCTCGCCGGCCAAGCGTGGAGCTTGGTGACCGAGAATGGTGTCGGAATCTCTCCAGACGACGACATGGGAAAAACGAACGATGCCCGGCCTAAGACGATCGATGCGAATTACAACGTCGGCTTTGACTTTGCTCGCCAATGGGGACTTCGCCTCACCAAGAGCTTTAACAAGGTGGCGTTCGCGTTTGCCTTGGAAAATCCGCAAGGCACGGAGACCAGCCACGGGAACGCGAATAATTTCCTGTTCACCCAGGCGGGTGCCAGCAACAGCTACAACACAACTGCGACCTATACCTTCAACCCCTCGCCCGACATCATCGCCAAGGTGGCGTTCGATCCAGGGTTTGGACACTACGAGATATTCGGGCTGTACGATCGCTTTAAGGATCGCGTATTCCCGTGCGAAGACATCGCCAAGACCACCACGTGCGGTACCAGCACGACCGCGGGGCCGAATCCCTCGGACGCCTATAACTATTCCAAGAATGGAGGCGGTGTCGGCGCCAGCGCGCGCTGGCTATTCGCCAAGCGCCTCACTTTTGGTCTGAAGGGCTTTGGCGGCAGCGGAGTCGGACGGTACGCCCCCGGCGGCTTGTCGGATGCCACCATCAACCCGAACGGTACAGTTCGCTTGATCAAGAACCTTCACGGTATCGGCACGCTGGAATTGAAGACCAAGCATGTCGATTTTTACAGCTACGGTGGAGTCGAGTACGCCAATCGTACGTGGAGCATTGATCCCGTAACTGGCAATCCAGTTGGTTATGGCGCCCCCGGGTTCAACAACACAGGTTGCTACGCTGAGCCTGCGCCCGGCACGAGCACTTTTGTTTCGGGTCCTGTAGGTGCCACTACTCTGGCGAATTGCACGTTTGACGCGCGCGCGCTGATCGAAGGAACCGTCGGCTTTTGGTATCGCTTTTACAGCGGGCCCAAGGGCAGGTTCCAGTACGGCACACAATACTCGTACGTGACGAAAAATACCTGGGCAGGAGAGGGCCGGCAACCGAACGGGATCGACAACATGGTCTTCACCTCGTTCCGCTACTACTTGCCGTAAGAATCAAAACGGTCCCGCGTCGCGGTTGGCGCGGGACCTTCTTTTTGACAGAGACAGTTTGGCGGAAACTCACCTTCTGGAGGGCGCGTTACCCCTTCAGAGTCACCACCGGCCTGGTTTTGGCTTACTCTCCTTTGCCCGGCCGGTGGTACTAACCTGATTTTCGATAATGAATCAAGACACGGAGTTGGCACGCGAAGCGAACGACAAAGGTTCGGGCGCTTTAGTGGACCTGCTTAATCGCCGCCTTAACTTTCTCTGCGACGTTTGCGGGCAGCGGCGCGTAGCTGAGCTGGTTGGTCATCTTCTGGCCGTCGTTGACCATCCAGGCCAGAAAATCGGCGAGGATCTTCCCCTTCTTCGGATCCTGGGACTGCTCTGGAATCAACAGCCAGGTAAAGCTGGAGATGGGATAGGCTGCTTTGCCGGGCGCGTTGGTGATGGAGACGCGGAAATCGGCGGGCATAGTGGCCGAGGCTGCGGCCTCGGTGACTCCGTCGAGCGAAGCCTTGACGAAATTACCCGCGGCATTCTTGACCGATCCGTAGGTGATTTTGTTTTCGACGGCATAGATCAATTCTATGTAGCCGATGGATCCCTCCAATTGGCGAAGTTGCCCGGCGACACCCTCATTGCCCTTGCCGCCGAGGCCGACAGGCCATTTCGGTGAAGGTCCCTTCCCCACTGTCGATTCCCACTCTTTGCTGACCTTCGAGAGGTAGTCGGTGAAGATAAAGGTCGTGCCGCTCCCCTCAGAGCGGTGAATCACGATGATCGATTTATCGGGAAAGTTGACGCCGGGATTGGCCTGGGTAATGGCAGGATCATTCCACTTTTGAACCTTGCCAAGAAAAATTCCCGCCAACGCTTCGGGAGTGAATTTAATTTCGCCAGTGATGCCGGGAACATTGTAGGCGGGTACGACGGCACCGAGCACGGTGGGAATGTGGAGGATTTTGCCTTTAGCTTCTTTTAATTGCTCATCGGTCATGGGGACGTCAGCCGCTCCGAAATCCACCGTGCCGTTCAACACCTGGCGGATGCCGCCGCCGCTGCCAATCGACTGGTAATTGACCTGAACGTCGGGATGCAGCTTGTTATATTCGCTGAACCATTTGGAATAGATAGGATACGGGAAAGTTGCGCCTGCTCCGTTGAGTTGAGTCTGCCCCATGACGGGCAGCGCTAGTACAAGAACTGCCAACAGCAGCGCGATGCGATGGTTCACTCGAGGACCCCTCTGGATTTTGAATTTACGTATTCCATTTTGTTTTATGGCGACAATGTTAACGGAAGGTTACAACTCAGTAAATTTCTGATGACCAACTTTGCTTTGCAAGCACTTAGGACTGCTTCCGACGAATTATTTTCTCCCTCACCCTATGTGGGTTGAGTCGCCGACAAAATTCTTAGCCGGAAGAGGAACACGGAGGGAACCTAGTGGCCCGCGTTTTTATCCAGCCCGATTCGAGAGACCGAGACGGACTTCTCGCAATGACGTTGGCCTCGGGCTGCGCTCCGATTTGCCGCCCTCGTCGATCAGATGCTCCTCTTCGCGGTCACGCCGACGTCGCGCTGGAGTTCGAGCATAAATCCTGATCTTCTGGCAAACTGCTGAACGGCGAGAAGCGGCAACTTTCTGTGGCCAATGATCCTCTGAAAAACGAGCTTCGTATCGCGCCGGGGTGGCCGGGAATTGAGCCGCGCTGGACTTCGAGCGCCAAGACCGGTGTTGGCACCGCGTTGAACCTGCACAGCCGAGTCTGGTTTACGCTGAGCCACGGCATTCTGAACGAAATCTATTTTCCGCGCGTCGATCAAGCGTGCACGCGCGATTTCGGGCTGCTGATCACCGACGGGCATGGTTTTTTCTCCGAGGAGAAACGCCATTGTACCTTCAGCAATGTTCCCTTTGAACCGGGAGTACCCGCCTACGAACTGACGAACAGCTGCATGCAGGGACGGTACCGGATTCACAAAGAAGTGCTGACCGATCCATGGCGAAACGTGGTGTTGCAGAAAATCAGGTTCGTGCCGCTCCAGGGACGACTCAGCGACTATCACCTCTATGCTCTACTGGCGCCACATCTGGCCAATTTCGGGTACGGCAATACGGGATGGGCAGGAGAGTACAAGGGAAAGCGCATGCTTTTCGCGCAGCGCGATGGTTGCGCTCTCGCGCTCGGCTGTTCTGCACCGTGGCTGAAACGCTCGGTCGGATTCGTCGGCGTATCCGACAGTTGGCGAGACCTGGAGCAACATTTTCAGATGACGTGGGAGCACGAACTCGCGGAGAACGGAAACATCGCGTTAACCGCCGAAATCGACCTGGCCGCGTGTGGCGGCGAATTCATTCTGGCGCTCGGTTTTGGCGCAGCCTGGGCAGAGGCTGGACAACAAGTCGTCTCTTCCCTGCTCACTTCTTATGAGACGACTCGCAAGGATTATGTATCGCACTGGCGGAATTGGCAGCAGACGCTGAAGAAGTTAGATGCGAAGCCGCGGGAAAAAGACTTATATCGCGCCAGCGTGGCGGTTTTGCGCTCGCATGAATCGAAAGATTTTCTCGGCGGCATCATTGCGAGTCTCTCGATTCCCTGGGGGTTTAACAAGGGCGACGAAGATCTAGGCGGTTATCACTTGATCTGGCCGCGCGACCTGGTCGAAAGTGCTGGCGGATTGCTGGCCGCGGGCGCGCACGATGATGCGCTTCGCGTGTTGCATTATCTCGAGGCTACGCAAGAGGCCGACGGACATTGGCCGCAGAATATGTGGCTGGATGGTCGTCCCTACTGGACCGGCCAGCAGATGGATGAGACTGCGTTTCCGATCGTGATGGTTGATCTGTTGCGGCGCGAATCGCCGCGCTGCTTCGGCAACGAACGCCGCTGGTGGCCAATGGTGCGCAAAGCGGCGATCTTCATTGCGATCAATGGGCCGGTCACGCAGCAGGACCGTTGGGAGGAGGACGGAGGATATTCGCCATTCACGATGGCGGCGGAGATTTCTGCGCTTTTGATTGCCTCCGATATGGCGGAGTCGCTCGGCGAGTCGACGGCTGCTGAATTTTGGCGGCATATGGCCGACACTTGGAATTTCAACATTGAGCGGCGAACCTATGCGACGAACACCGATCTCGCGCGGCAGATGGGAGTAGAAGGCTATTATGTGCGCATCGCTCCGCCGCCGACGCCGGATGGAGCCGCTTCACCACTGCAAGGATTTGTTCCGATCAAGAATCATCCGCCTGGAGATTCGGATTCGCCGGCGGTGGAGATTGTCAGTCCGGATGCGCTGGCGCTGGTGAGGTTTGGGCTGCGCGCGCCGGATGATCCGCGAATTCTCAACACTATCAAGGTGATCGACGAACTGCTGCGTGTGAAACTTCCGCAGGGGCCCGCGTGGTATCGCTACAATGGCGACGGTTATGGAGAACACGCGGACGGATCGCCGTTCGATGGTAATGGGATTGGGCGCCCATGGCCGCTGCTTGCTGGGGAGCGGGCGCACTACGAGCTGGCCGCTGGGCGTAAAGATTCCGCCGAAGCTTTACTGGGCGTGATGGAAAATTCGACGGATGCGAATCGGCTGATTCCCGAGCAAGTGTGGGACGCGAACGATATTCCAGAGCGCGAGTTGTTCATCGGGAAGGCATCCGGGTCGGCCTGCCCGCTGGTTTGGGCGCACTCGGAATATATAAAGCTGCGGCGGTCGCTGGCGGATGGCAAGATTTTTGATCAGCCCACGCAGACAGTGGAACGATATTTGGTTAAGAAAGTTTCGGCGACCTATTTCAACTGGCGCTTCAACAATAAGCCGCGGACGATGCCCTGCGGAAAGAAGCTGCGAATTCTGATGATCGAACCCGCCATGGTGCACTGGAGCTTCGACGGGTGGTACGACTCTCAGGACAGCGACTCAGTCGATAGCGGATGCGACATGCAGTATGTTGACTTGCCGACAGATTATCTCGCGCCGGGACGCCAAATCGTTTTCACGTTCTATTGGAAAAATCTTGCGCGCTGGGAAGGGCGAGATTACGAAGTGACGGTTGAATAGTTCAAAGCTGACGCGCCTGCGCGCGCTCGCACTGCTAAACTCTTATATCCATAAATCATTCGAGGACTCATGCGCACTCTTTGCTGCTTTGTTATGGTCGTATTGATGACAGTCATGACTGAATCGCAAACTCTGCCTGTGCCGCAGGCGATTACTGATCCGAAGCAGATCGCGTCCCAGCCCGATGCGCGGGTCGAGAAAAATCTTTCGGTCGAGAAGCTTTACATGACGCGACAGGTGGGCGGTGCAACGTGGTCTCCGGATGGGAGGACGGTCGCGTTTATCAGCAATCTAAGTGGGCGCAATAACATTTGGACGGTCGATGCCGAGGGCGGATGGCCCATGCAACTTACGGTGAGCAATGAGCGGCAGACGAGTCCAACGTGGTCCCCTGATGGTAAATGGATCGCCTATATGTCGGATTACGACGGCGACGAGCAGTGGGATATTTTTCTCGTCTCGCCGAAGACAGGGCAAGTCGTGAACCTGACGAATACGCGCGAGATCGCGGAGGAAAACCCTACGTGGTCGCATGATGGCCGGTATCTGGCTTATATCGTGAAGCCGAAGACTTCGTCGGTATTTGAGATCGATGTTTACGACACGGTGATGCGCGAGGTGAAGCATCTGACTTCGGGCACGGCTAAAGACCGGATGAATGTCGCACCGATCTGGTCGGCGGATGGCACCTTCATTGTCTATACGCAGGAACAGGCGAAGGGAACGGATTCGAATGTATTTGTGGTTGACGTGGAAAGCACGCAGAACACGCTGCTTACTCCGCATGATGGCGAGCATCTTTACTCGGCGAATGACGTTTCGCCGGACGGGAAGAGCGTGTTGATTACATCGAATGCCGCCGACGGCTATGAAAATGTCGGTTTGCTCGATATCGCGAGAAAGAAAATCCGCTGGCTGACACAAGACAAGTGGGAAATTTCCGGCGGGCATTTTTCACCCGATAGGAAATTCCTCACCTACACCGCCAACGTCGATGGCAACGCTGACATTTATCTCTATGATATCGCCGCCGGAAAGGCGCGCGATCTCGGTTTGCCGAAGGGAGTGAACCACATTGCGGGCAATCCTTCGCCTTTCACCCCCGACGGGTCGCGCATGCTCTTTTCACACACTGGCCCCACCGCTCCCGGCGACTTGTGGGTCTATACCTTCAGCGACAAGCCATCGCACCCGAACATATCGCATCAACTTACCAACTCGCTCGTCGGGGGCGTGCGCTCGGAAGATATGGTCGAACCTTATCTTGTGCACTATCCCAGTAAGGATGGTAAGTGGACGATCTCGGCGTTTGTTTATGTGCCTTATAACTTGCCGCACAATCCAGAGCATCCGGCGATCGTCTACGTTCACGGCGGCCCTACGGCGCAGACGATGAATACTTTCAATCGCTTCGTACAATACATGGCGAATCAGGGCTACATTGTGATCGCGCCTAACTATCGCGGATCGACCGGTTACGGGAAAGAGTTTCAACAGGCGAATCTTTTCGATATGGGCGGCGGCGATTTGCAGGATGTTCTTGCCGCGGCGGACTTCATAAAACAGACTGGCTATGTCGACCCTAAGAAACTTATCCTGATGGGCGGGAGTTATGGCGGTTACTTGACCATGATGGGAGTTACTAAAGCTCCTGAGGTGTGGGCGGCCGGCGTTCCGATTGTGCCTTTCGTGAACTGGTTCACCGAGATTCAGAATGAGGATCCGGTGCTGCAGCAATCAGACCTGGCGACGATGGGCGACTTAGAGAAGAACAAAGCACGGTATGAAGATCGGTCGCCGATCAATTTTGTAGACCGGATCAAAGCGCCGCTCTATCTGCTGGCGGGCGGGAACGATCCGCGGTGCCCGAAGAGCGAAGCGCAGCAGGTGGTCGATGCGATCAGGAAGCGCGGCGGAGTAGCGGAATATAAGGTCTACGAGAATGAAGGGCACGGCTTCGCCAAAGTTGAGAACCAGATTGACGCTTATAAGCGCGTGGCGGAATTTCTGAAAGCGCACGTTCCGCCCGCCGATTGCGGTTGCTCGCTGAACTAACAGACAATGCCTCAGACGGACATGAACAGGCGCGCGCTGCTGCTCTGCATCACGATGCCACTGCGCTCTGGCCCGTTTGCGGCTCGGATGTTGAATAGCGCCCGCTTATGCCGACCTGAATTATGCCGTTTCGCACAGCGAACAGCACCAGTTCGACCATGGAGTGGAGATTAAGTTTTTGCATGACGTTGTTGCGGTGAGTCTCCACGGTTTTGGTACTGATGCCCAGGCGCGCCGCCACCTGTTTCGATGACTCGCCTTCCGCTACAAGTTGAATTACCTCGCGCTCTCGCGGTGTCAGAGTGGGCGCTGTTTGCTCGTTTTTTGTGCTCTGAATATGTTCAAGGTATCCAGAGAGCAGGATTTTAGAGACTCGACCAGTGAAAAAAGCATTGCCGTGTCCCAAGGCATGGATGGCGGCAACTAAATCTCGCGAAGCATCGGATTTGAGAACGAAGCCCTGAGCGCCCGCTTCAAAGGCGTCGCGAACCACTCGGTCCCCGTCGGCCATGGTCAAGATCAAGACCCTGACTCTCGGATTGTCTTTCAGGATTTGGCGCGTAGCGTCCAAGCCGTTCAGGAGCGGCATGCCAATGTCAATGATCACAATATCAGGCTTCAATTCTTTGGCTTTGTCCACGGCGCTGCGACCATCTCTCGCCTCGGCGCACACTTCCCAGCCCAGATCGGCCTTGATCAGCGAAATCACGCCCTGTCTTATGACATCATGGTCGTCGGCGACAAGAATTCGTAAGCGGCTCATAGGGATGCGCTTCTTTCTTCAAAATGGGGTATAGGGGGAGGAGGAAAGGACCCGTAATCTCGGCACAGGGGGGAGATATCCGCGGCAGGAGTTAAGGGCACGATGGCGCGCAAAGTTGTTCCGGATTCATTGGAGTTGATTGACAGTGCTCCGTTGAGTTCGTCCAACCGTTCGCGCATTCCGGCCAAACCGACTCCCACTTCTGCGGTACCCTCGCCCAAGCCTTGCAACATTTCCGCGGGTATGCCCCGACCGCAATCTGTGATCTCGAGGATGACGGCTTCGGGGTGGTAGAGAAAACAAACGGCGACGCTGGGCGATTGGGCGTGGCGATGTACGTTGGTCAGGCTCTCCTGCAACACGCGGAACAGGGCGATCTCGATCTCTGTAGATAGGCGTTCGGGAGGTGTAGCGAAGTCCAAGGTGACATTGATCCCGCTGCGTTCGCCGAAGCCCTGCACATACCACTGCGCGGCCGCGGTGAATCCCACTTCGTCGAGCAAGGGGGGATGGAGGAGGTATGAGGTTGTGCGAATCTCCTTCAGCGCCTGATCGGCCAGGGCAGCGATATCGCACAGCACGCCGGCCGTGTCCTCGTCGTGTTGAAGCTTGTTTTCAAGGCTGACGGCGGCCATTTTCAGCGCTGCCAGGGTCTGTCCAGTGTGGTCGTGCAAATCGCGCGCTACTCTTCGCCGCTCTTCGTCCTGCGCTTTGAGAAGTTGTCGAGACAGCTTCTTGAGGGCAGCGGTGTTTTGTACGAGAAGTGATTCAAGCTGGGCGCGGGACGGTCGATCTCGGAGATTCTTGACTGAGAGCCACATGGAACCCTTCCTTTTGTCGGCAAGTGGAACCGACAGCTTTCTGGGAATATTTGGATTCTCACATATTGGCATTTGCATCGTCTGTTCACTATTGATCATGAGCCTTGGCTGGTTGCGATCGTCGACATCCACGACCTGAGCAATCCTGAACAGTTTGCCAGCCCTAACCCAATTAGAGTGAAGTCGGGAGTTGCCCATGCGCGCGACACTTCGCTTGCTGAAATCCGTATTCCTCGGCAACGTCTTTAGCCTGGAAGCAGCGGCAATTCCGGGTTCCGGCGTGCCGGGAGGTATGGTTGCGGCCACGGAAGATAGCTTTTTCCCCGCTCCAGCATCGGCTTGCATCGAGTGGGACGCTGCCGTCGCCGTAAAACAGATGCCCGCGAACATGATCCTTGGCGACGCGCAGACCTTTGTTCGTGAGGTCGAGCTACTTCTAAACCGTGATCGTCCGCATCTGGTTCTTGACTTGTCCGAGGTGAAGTGTCTAGACAGCGCAGGTGTTGACGTTCTGCTGCGCTGTTTGCAAGGGGCAAGCAACCGGGATGGCGACCTCAAGCTGGCGGCCGTTTCTCCGGAGCTGGTAAGTACCCTCGAATGGACGAAGGCAGGTCGCATGTTCGAAATTTTCGAGAGCCCGTCGGATGCAGTGCAAAGTTTCTACCAGCAGCGACATTTAGACTAACCAAGCCGCAACCTGTGATTTGAGGTCTCCCGCTGCGTGTCTCACGGGCAGTTGCGGCGTGGGTTGGTAAAAGAAATCCGCTCCATAGAGAAGAACGACAGGCGACCATTGTCCCGCAAGGTCGCCAAAACGCTAGCGCTGTAGACATTCGGCGTGCCGCTTCTTGACGGCTTCAAGGCGGAGCATCAGCATGTAGAGGACTATGCCTATGTTGATGGTTAATACCATCACGCGAAGCAGGTCTGGACCCCAGCGCAGGAGATCGGCTACTTCGAAGGGGATGTAAATGGAGCCCGAGAGTATGGCCAGCCATTCGGCCCACGGGCGCAGGTACCAGAGGCCGTAGGCTTCGATAAAGCGGAGGATTACGTAGATTGCCGCCCCCACGGCGATCTTCCAGAGGCGGACATCGCTGAGGCGGTAGACGAGATTGATGAAGACGCCTACGTAGTGATGGTAGGGATTGACGTGGAAGAATTCGAGGAAGCTTTCGGCGACTCCCCAGATATCTTTATGGCGCATGGAGAAGACGCCCAAGCCGGCGAGAACGACTACGATTCCCTTGGTGAATTCCAGGGTGGCTACGGTGCGCACGCCTTTGATGTGAGCGAGGTCGTCGATTTTGGGGTGGGAAAAGTGGGGGTGCATCAGGTGGGGCCTGTTTGCTATCCGGGGCATGGGCGCGAGTTCAATTTTAATGGGGAAAGGGATTTCATAGTTCGCAATCGGATAGCATCTGAAAAGTACTTTACGAAGGCTCGCCCGCGCAGCGTTTGCCTCATCGGCTAAAAACCCTTTTTCGACTCAACGCATTTATCGCGGCGGTGAACCGCCGCGCCACCTAATAAACCAATCGAAGCCTGCCGTTCTGCCACTCCAATCACGTTTGTTGGCGGACGCTGGCTCGTAACTCTTCCACTATTTCCTGCGCGGCCTTATGAGCTTGTTCGTTCTGGTTAACCTCGAAGGAGATGGCGCCTACGCGAGCATGGCCGCCTCCGCCGTAACGCTCGCAGACCCGGGCTAGATTGACTGTCGGCTCGCGTCGCGACCAGGGGTTCGAACCCACCGAGACCTTCACGCGGAATGAACTCTTGCTCAGGCCGACGCTGTAGATCGAATCGGGATGGAGATAGTAAGGGACGAACTTGTTGTAGCCTTCGAGATCGAGGTCGGTAATGTCGAAAAAAATCGTGCCGTCTTTTTCTTCGGTACGCTGGCGCAGGATGTCGATGGAACGGCGATGGCGTTCGAGCAGCGGCGGCAGGACGTCGGCCACGAAGGGTTCTTCGAGAATCTTGGCGAGCGGCTGGTAGGCGAGGAGCGGAATCATGGTCTTGACGAAATTTCGGTCGGTTGAGGCTTCGATGGCCATGGTTAGTTTCATGGCGGGAGCCTGCATCTCTACGGCGGATTTGGCGTCGTCGTACATAGCGCCATCGACGATGTCGGTCCAGCGCACGAGTTCGGCCACGGGACCGGGATCGAAACCGAAGCGCTCCTGGGCGATCATGGCGATAAAGCTGGTGCAGGATTTGAAATCGGGATCGTAGAATTTGCGATTGCTTTGATCCTGCTCGAAATGATCGGCGTCAGCGGGGGAAAGGAATGCGCTTTCGTGGTGATCGAACCACCACGTGATTTTGGGCGAACTGGAGTATTTGAAATCGACGATGGCATTTTCGTCGCCGTCGAATTGATTCTCGTCAAAGAGCGAGCCGGCGCGATGCAGCAGGCCGGAGTAAACGAACTTGACGTCGCTGCGGATACGCTCGCGGTAGAAGCGGGAGAACAGGGCGGCGGAGCAGGCTCCGTCAAAACACTTGTCGTGATAAAAGACTCGCACTTGCAAAATGGCTTCCCTTCCCACTTCTTTGGGCTTGTGGTGAAAAACAACTAGGGTTGCTGGTTTGGGGATTTATGTCAAGGGCAAGAGAGCAAAGTTTCAAGGTTTCAGAGTTTCAAGGCTTCAAAGAAGGAACACTTTTGAAGGTCTGAAACCTTGAAACCTACCCCTCATCACTTCCTGTGGCGGCGGATTTTGAAGTCGAAGCTTACTACTCCGTTCCAATCGCGCAGAGCGACGATCGAGATGTTTCTCGTGATGTTGTATTCGACTTGAATGATTTGCTGATTCGAAACGCTGACGTTGGTGCTATAGGTGAGAGTTAGATTGTTGGCCACCTGCTGTTCCACAGTGACCTGCGGCCCCCGAACCACGGCGGTATCGCTGGCGAGGCCTTGCGGATCGATTTTTACGCGACTGGCTCCAAACAGGCGCTGGAGGCGGCTGTTGACGGTGCTATTGAGGGCTTGATTGATCAGCAGGTTAGAGGCCTCGCCGCCGAATCCGAAACCTCCGCTGCTATTGGCGGCGGCGGATTCTTCCTGAGTGCGGCCCAGGGCTAAGAGGGCAATGACGTCGGCTTCGGGAAGCTGCGGCTCGGATTGCCAGGTAACTTTTAATCCGTTGGTGACGCTGGCGTCGCCGCGGAACTGTACGGTGATGTCGTAATCGCGCACGCGCGTGGTCGCCTGCAGGTCGATTACCGGCTGCGTTCGGGCGGGATTTGAAAAGGTAACGTCGCCCCGTTCCAATTTGTATTTCGTCCCGTTGAAAGTTACCTCGCCTTCCAGAACTTCGACGCGGCCTAGCACGGCGGGACGATCGGCAGTGCCGCGCACTCTGAGGTCGGCGTTGCCGGAGAGGCGCGCGATCGCGGTTTGCATTTGAAGCTCGGGCGTGGTGGCCACGTGGACATCCAGCTTCAGCCGACTCTGCAGAGTATCGCTATTGGTAAGGACAACCCCCTGTTTGCTCTTTTCGATGTAGGCGCCGAAGTCGAATCCGGGAGTGACTGCTAGCTTCGTGACCAGGACGTCGCCAGTCAGCAGAGCGCCATTGGTGGTGCCGGTGAGGCGGAGATCGGCATTGGCGGTCGAGCTTACTCCGGGGGGGTAGCGGAGACGGACACCACGCGCGGTGGCGCCGAAATCGAGCAGGAGAAGGCCGCTCTCGTAGGTGGCAGAGCCAGTGAGAGTGATGGTGCCGCCGCCAGTGGTACCGCTTAGTTTTTCAATCTGGAAGCGATTGCGATCGAAGATCAGAACGCCGTTGAGATCGCTTAGACCACTGGGGAAATCGTTGTGACTGACGAAAGTATCTTTGACCTCAAGGCGGCCTTGCAGAATGGGGTCGGAGAGAGTGCCGGCGGCGGTCAGGTTCACTCCTACATTGCCGCGCGCGAGAATCTTCGGGTTGAGCGATTGCAGGAGGGTGAGATTGACGGAGCCGTCGAGGCGCAGATCGAGTTCTTGCAGACCGCTCAGATGGGCGCGGCCATGGGCGGTAAAGTCGGTGCCGCTTCCGGTGAGGTGAAGATTTTCGATCAGCACCGATTGGTCGGTGACTTCGAACTTGATGGGGCCGACACTTTGCACTTTTACGTGCGCTACTTCTACGCTGAAGGATTGGAACTCGGCGCTGGCCTTTAAGTCACGCGGAAAGCGCAGCGGACCGCGCACGTGGAGTTTGCCTTCTAACGGGGACTGTCCCGTGATTTTTCCCGGAAGATAGATCCGCAACAGCGCATTGACGTCGAGATTGTGGAAGGCGAGGTTCAGGTCGGCCGGAAAATCGTGTTCTAAGCCGACGGTGCCTTGCATGCTGAGATCGGCCTTATCGAAGTCGGAGTGAGCGTTGAGCGTGAGCTCGCGCCCCTGGGTGACGGCGTCGAGGTAGAAATCTCCGGCGCGCTCTTTGTCGAAGGCAAGATCCTTGAGATGGAAGTGGGCTTCGACGGAGGGCTGCTCGACCGTGCCGCTGGCGCGCAATGTGAAATCTCCCATGCCATCGGTTGTAAAGCGGCTGGTCTGAAAACGTGGGAGGTGGGCGAGATTGAAGTTGCGTCCGGAAAGATTGAGGCGGAACGCCGTATTCGATAACGCGTTTTCGGACGAGAGCCGATTTGCGAGAGTGAAATTCGCGGTGCTGATGGCGGCGCTGCCGGAAAGAGGAGCATCGAAAACGCTGGTCTCAATGTTGTTGAACTGGAGCTCGTCGTCGGCGAGGCGCAGGTCGCTCTTCAGCAACGGTATTGCGACACGATAGGCGGACCCATTGCTGACTTCTAAATGTCCGTCTCCGTGGGGATAGGCGCGAGTACCGGAGAAGGCTGCGGAGATAGCCAGCGTGCCTGCGATGGGCTGCGAGACGCCGGTCCACTGTGCGAGTTCGGCTACTTCAGCGTTGTGAATATCAAAGTGGAGAGTGAAAGGATCATTCTCTTCTAATGCGGAATCTGTCAGTGCGGCGCTGGCATCGAAGCGAGCGATGGCGTGACCGTGGAGGAGAGAGCCATTGCGCGCGGCGAAATGGTGGCTGGAATATTGCACGGCGGTGGTGAGCGCGTCCCAATGAACGACGCGAGCAGAGGCATGTTCGGTAGCGGGCAGAATCGTATCGAAGTCGTAGACTTCGAGGTTTCCGACGATCGAGAAGTCGGAGAGTTTGCCGCTGGCGTTGCCGGTTAAGCTCGCCCATCCGTGAATGGCGAAGGGCAGATTTGGCGACCCATAGGCGGCTTCGATCAGCGGCGTCCATTCTCTGAGATTGTGGCTGGTTACGGAGAAGCGCAGCGATGAGGTCGCGGCCAGGTTTCCGCTGGCGGTGATTTCGGAGGCGGCAGTAGTTAGGTGAAGCTGCGACATTTCGAGTTCATCGCGCGCACCACGGTAGATACCAAAAATCTGCCCAAGCGCGGGGATTTCTCCGGGGACCGGATGCGCGGGCGGGACGATACCGAGGCCCAGGCGAACCTCCGCTTCGCGGATCGAGCCGATCCAAGTCATATCCACATTGCCGCTGGTACTTCCGCCGAGGTTGAGGCGACCGAGCGGAAGCTTCTTTGAGCTCAGAAATTGCAGGGCTGGTAGAAGCGGAAAGCCGGACAGCTGCAGGTGGACCGAGCCACGCTGAAGCGTTTCAGGAGGAATTTTGGCGGCTCCGTGACGGCGCTTCGTGGGCGTCGGCTCAAGTGATCGTTCCACTGAATTCTCAACGGTGCTCTTGAGCGAACTGACGAGCGAGGTCTGCCAGTTGATGACGTCGGCATCGCCCGCGAGGTCGCCGCCGAGCAGGTTCGCCTTGATTGATGATAAGTGAAGGCGATCAGGAGTCAGGGAGTATCCGGCGGTCAGGCGTCCATTGCGCATTGAGAGCTTCGGATTCGACCAGTCGACATCCTTGGCCTGGAGAGTTCCGTCGGTGGAGAACGTCTGAAGGTTCCAGGAAGCCTTGCCTTCGAACTGCGCTTCGCCTTTCCGAAGCTGCGGTTGGCGAAGTAGTGGAGCGATTTCGCCCAGGTCCGCCTGGCCATGATAGCTTCCGCTGAGTTGCGGATTGTGAAAATCGTGCAGGTTGCCAGTGAAGTGAATTACCGATTTGCCGGAAGTGAGCGTCAAAATGCTGATTTCGGCACGCTCGCGCGCCAGGATCAGTGAGGCATCGGCCCCCCAAACGAACGTTGGATAGTCCTGCACATGCGTATTCACGCCGGCGGCGGCTATATGAGCTTCGTACTGACGGCGCAGCAAAGAGTAATTCAAAAGCAGGGCGAGGTCGTGCGCGTCGAATTCGAATGGAACCTTTTTGTCTTCCCATAACAACTCGCCGTGCTCAACCGCGATGTGGGAGACGGAAAGAGAGATAAGTTGCTCGAGGGCGTTCTGGTTGGACGCGGTGACATGCGGAGCGGGGACGCTGGTGGTACCGTCGGGATACGTAATGACGTGAACGACGGGATGATCGAGGACAAGAGAGTGCAGTCCGACAGTGGTGCTGAGAAGCGAGATGATCTTCATTTGCGCCTGCAGACGGTCGATGTGGAGGAACGGAGCCTGATCGGAAGGCTCGTGACCATGGATGGTCACGTTGCGAGCATCTACGCGCAAGCGAAAGGGGATGGTATGAAGTTCACCCAGTTCGACGCGGCCGCCCGTCATTTTCTCGACCGACGCAATCACCTGGCGGCGAACTCGCTGCTGAAAGGAATCGGTGGTGACGTACCAGGCGAGCAGCGAGAAGGCGATCAGGCTGAACAGGCAGAAGGAAAGGAAAAGTTTCCAGAGAATCCGGCGACGGACGGGTGGAAGGGATTCGGTCGTTGATTCGACTGACGGATCAATCGGAGATTCTGGCGCTGATTTCGAACGCGATTCGGGCGTTGATTCGCTCAACGGCTCTGGTCTCCGGCGCTGGCCTGGGGCGTTCCTATGTGGCTCCCCGAGCGCAGGCTGGCGAGCCATCCCGAAAGAAGTTCGTTCATTTTTTTCTCGGCCAGTAAATTCTTAATGCGGCCGAAGACCTCGGTTAAGGGGGCGGCGCGGTCGCCGGCCTTTTTTAGTTCGGGCAATAACTGGTCGTGGTAATAGGATTCAACCGCCTGCTGGTCAATGTGAACGGAAGGACGCAGGCGGTCTTCCACGAGCTTCATCAGTTGGATCTGGTCGCCGAGGCGTTTTTCAAGTGCGCTCGGGGTGAGTCCGTAATGCTGCAGGGTGGCCCGCCATCCGTCGTCGGTAGCGGCCTCGGGATGAGCCTTGCCAACCTCCTTGCGCACTTCGGCCACCTGGGCAGCGACTTGATCGGCAGGCGCCGGTTGAGACGGGCGAACCTGTTCGCGCAAAAGCTCCTGATCGATGAGGCGATCCAGGGCGGCGTTGCGCTCGGCGGTGGTGAAAGCATCGGGATCGCGGCCGGTGGCAAAAGCTTCGAAGGCTACTTCCTCCTCCCAATCACTTTGCAGGAGCACGTGACCGTTGACGTTGGCGACTACGCGATCAACAATCTGGCCGGCGAAGGCCGAGGTGGCGAGCGCGAGGCTCAAGGCCAACGCGAGCGAGCAGTCTTTCAGGACTTGTGACAATCCGCGGCGCAACGGACAACTCCGGATGATTTCAAAAACGATCTTACCGAATTGGATGCGCGATTGGGTCATTTAGAACGACTGCCCAAAGGTGAACGAAAAATTAAAGTGCCCGGCCCGCTGGTATCCAAATTGACCAACCGGCGGAGCCACTCCGTTACTGGTTACATTCGTGTAGCTGGGAAAGTATGGCGGATTTAGATTGTATCCGAAGTCGAAGTTTAATGGCCCGATGGGTGTCTGATAACGCACGCCGACGCCAACGGCATGAGAAGCGTAATTGTAGTTGCACAACGAGTAAACAGGGGCCGGCATCGGCTGAAAGCAAGTCTGTTGATCGGGTTGGCGAAAACGCGGAAGGCTGGCTAGCACCTCCTGGGGTCGCGCAAACACGTTGCCCATATCGTGAAAAATGGTGAAGCCGATCTGATCGTTGAGGTAGGGCAAAGTCAGGTTGGGGAAACGCATCTCCAGGTTATTCAGGAAAACGGCACTGCCCCCGATGGGATAACCGGTGAAGGGATCGCGCGGCCCTGCCTGATTTAGCCCGAAACCGCGATGAGAGTTGCCCCCGCCGCTGTAAAAACGCTCGGGGAGAGGGATGAGGCTTTCGGTGGATGATGGCGTTTGCCACGGATCAAGCACAACGCTGTTGGCGAAGGCGTTTTCGATTCCGAAGGTAGTGGAGCGGGCGAACACCCAACCTTGGCCGGTACTGCGATTGCGGAAGAACGTGTAATACGAGGAGTTTCTGGTCAGGAACCGGCTGAAATCAGCCTCAGAGCCAAAATAGCTGGAGGCGACACCACCCTCGACGGTGGTGTAATTGCCACGCGTGGTGTCGAGGTCGTTGTCGCGGCGATTGCGGATGTAGATGAAATTGGGGGTTCCGACGCGGGTCGGCTCGGCGAGAAGCGGGATGAGGTTGGAGCTGACCTGAATGTCTGTCGCCTCGACGCGGCGGTAACTGAAGCGATAGGCGAAGGTGGTGAGTTCGCGATCCTGCACTTTGTAGAGTACTTGTAAAAGTTGAAAGGTTCCTTCCAGCCGCTTGGAAGTGAAGGTAGATACGTCGACGGTGTTGTCGTAGAGCGCGGTGGTTGTAAAGCGCAGCCTACTTAGGTTAAGCAATTTGGGAATGTCATAACTCACCAGCGCGCGCTGCTGCAGATATCCGAGATTGCCTCGGAAAGTAAGGGTTTGATGGCGGCCGCCCAGATTAATCCGGCTGACGCCGAGAGAGACCATCGGGCTGACGCCGGTGGTGCCGAGCGGGTGGCCGCTTCCGGCAGGCTGTCCGGTCTGGAATTCGATACCACCGCCGTAGTCGAAGGTGTAGCGATCGGCTTCGTTGACGGTGATGACAACGTTCTTGCGCGATTCGGTGCCGTCGGGATTCTGGATAGCGGTATCGACTTGCTTGAAAAGGCCGAGATCGTAGAGGCGGCGCTGGCTCTCCAGCATATCCTGCTGGCTGAGAGGCGCGCCGGGTTGGACGCGGATTTCGCGCCGGGCGGTTCCCGGGCGAGTGTGGTTGAGGCCGTCGAGAAAAAGCTGATTGACGAAGAACTGTTCGCCTTCATGAATGGTAAAAGTGACGCCGACATGAGGCAGGTTGTCGGGCGACGGAACGGACACATAGGCTACGTCGACGGTGGCGTTCGGGAATCCGTTGTCGAAATACTTGGTGAGAATCGTGTCGCGGTCGGCGGCCAGACTGGATTCGTCAAACCCCTGGCTCTCGGCGGTGGAAATTTCCGGTAGCTGCTCCTGGGGAAGCGTATAGCTGCCCTCGATGCGCACCCAGGCGACACGGGTCTGCGGGCCCTCTTTAACGGTGAGCTGGATGGCGAGACGCGAGGGATCGCCCTGATACTTCTCGATAAGCTTGCTGGTGACTTCGGCCTGGCGGAATCCGCTGGCGCGATAGAGGTTCTGGATGCCCAGCACATCTTCCTCCAAAAGAGCTTCGCTGTAGCGGCCGTGGCTGAAGAGGCGTCCGGCGGCTTGGTCCTGCATGCGTGAGCGAATCTGTTCATCGGAGAAGAAACGGTTGCCGGAGACGCGAATGGCCGCGAGCTTGTGGCGGTCGCCCGGATGGATGTCGTACACGATCTGCAAACTCTTCCCATCCTGCGTATTGTGCTGGCTCACGCTTACATTGGCTTCGAAGTATCCGAGAGTCTGAAGATGGTTCTGGATGTTACGCCGGCCTTCGTTGAGGAGATCATCGTCGACCGCGCCTTCTTCATAGACGGGCACGAGCCTGCGCAGAACGTGATGGTCGATTTTATAACCCTCCGCGGCAATGGACACGATGGGGCCGCGATCGATTTTGTAGACATAATCGACGGTGTTGCGCTTGGGGCGATAGGTGCGGCTCGCGACTTCGACTTGAGCAAGCAGGCGATCTTGCTTTTGATAGCGACTTCGGATTCGTTGCAGCGCGCGGGTGATGCGACTCGAGGTGGCGCGATCGCCGGTCTTAAGACGAGCAACCTGGGCGATCTCGGCCTGAGAGTATCCGGAATCTCCTTCTACCGCAATTTCTCCAACAAGTGCACGTGGGCCGCGGACAATATAAAAGGTTAGATTGATCTGGAGTTGGCTCTGGTCGCGCTGTTCGCTGTGCGTCAACACCGATTGGTGGTAGCCATTCTCTTCCATGACTCTTTGAATGCCCGCGAGAGCGCGGTCGAGTTTCTCGGGAGTGTAGAGTTCGCCAAGTTGCAGACGGCTGGCGCTGGCGAGTTGGTTCGGGGAAGGATTGGTGGTGACGCCCGCCATGATCAACCTGCCGACAAAAAAGTTGGCGACCGTAATGAAGCGGACGCGTACGCCAGCAGTATCGGTACGCGTGGCATCCGCCTGGATATCCGCGAAGCGTCCGGTGGCAAAAAGAGCCTGGATGGCATCATGGAGATTTTCGCGGGTGAGAGGCTCGCCAATCTTTAGCGGCGTGGCGGCGAGAAGCGATGCGGCCTCCTCCTGTGGGACGCCGGGGAGCTCGGTCTCGTCGATCGTTAAACCGAGGTAGGGGGTGATGGAACCGAAGGCAGTTGAGGGTGGGACCGGGGTTTGGGAGGTCTGCTGAGATGACGATTGCGCGGCGGATTGCGGCGAATCGTTGGCCCAACTCGTTCGTTCGGATAGCGACGCCAGAAGTGTGAGGGCGAGGATCGAGGAAATTTTTGTCGCTAGTCTGAGACGTTTGTGTTTCGTGACCGTTGCCGAGCATTGCTCGGTTGGGAAGGTGAGGGCACCTGCCCTCACGCGATTCTGCTGATAGACGCCCATTCCATCCCGAAAGCAAGGTTTGTCAAACATTAGGGCTTTCGGGTTCGATGAATCGCGCAGAGGCACACGTTGCTCGCAGGAACAAGTTTGATGATCGGAACCTATAATACTGGGTTACAAGCTGGGGAAAGGTAATCGCTGAGGTAAGCGCATTGGGAATCGAGGATCAACATACGGACGACCGCTACTCGCGGCAGTTGCTGTTTAAAGAGATTGGAGCGGAGGGGCAGGCAAAGCTGGCGGCGGCGCGCGTGGTCATGGTTGGATGCGGGGCGACCGGATCAGCGCTTGCATCGCTCTTGACCCGTTCTGGCGTTGGGACGCTGCGAATCGTTGACCGCGACTTTGTCGAGCCCAGCAATCTTCAGCGCCAGACGCTTTTTGATGAAGCGGACGCGCGCGAATCGGTACCGAAAGCGATCGCGGCGGCACGCCAGATTGCGCGCTTCAATTCGCAGGTAGTCGTCGAGCCGCAAGTCGCCGACCTGACTCCGGGGAACGTCGATTCCCTGCTCGGCGGCTGCGAGTTGATTCTGGATGGCACCGACAATTTTGAAACTCGCTATCTGATCAATGACTACGCGGTCAAAAATTCGGTGAGCTGGATTTATGCGGCAGCGGTCGGGAGCTATGCGGTCACCATGAATGTCATTCCGGGCGAAACGGCTTGCCTGGCTTGCATCTTCCCCGAGTCGCCGCGAGGAACGGTTGAAACGTGCGAAACGGCGGGAATTTTGAATTCGGCGGTGAACCTGATCGCGTCGCTGGCCGCGACCGAGGCGTTGAAATTTCTAGTCGGCGCGCGATCGAAGCTGCGGCGGACTCTGCTCTCGTGGGATGTATGGAGCAACGAGCGTGCGGAGTTAGCGGCGGATCGTCCGCGGGCGGGATGTCGGGTTTGCTTGGGAGACTTTGTTCATCTGGCGGGCGAGGGTCGCCCGCACATCACTTTGTGCGGCAGGAATTCGGTGCAGATTCACGAGCGCGAGCGGCCGGTGGACTTTGCGGAACTGAGTTCGCGCCTTCAGCCTCTCGGCGATGTGCGCCACAATGAGTTCGTGTTGAAATTCTGGCGCGAGCCTTATGAGATGACGCTGTTTCCGGATGGGCGGGCGATTATCAAGGGGACGACGGACACAGCGATTGCTCGCAGTTTGTATGCGCGATATGTGGGGAGTTGAGAGAGACAGAGCAAGCCGCGACGACAGCGCCACTGTTACCTGCGGGGTTAATCGGTTGCAGGATGTGCGCACTGCTTTTCATCTCCCCGTTGCCGGCGTTTGTCTTGAATCTACCTGATTTGGCCGAGAATACCGCGAATCTCCGTGTATCTTGCCGGTTTCAGGCTGGCTACAACTGGCCAGCAAACTGCACTTGAGGGCTTGATGTGTCAGTTCCCACGTGGAGGCAGTATGCGACCCTATTTGATTTTGGTGGCGGTAGTCTTGGTGGCTGCGGCAGCTCTTGGGCAGTCGCCCTTTCCGTACTCCGGGTGCTTTTATGGATGCGCGCCGTTTATCCCGCGCATCACCACGCCTGAGATCTCTTTCCAACAGTTTTCGCCGAACCCAGTGGGAGCGCGCAACGCGACGACTGGATTGATCGCGGGCGCGACCAACTCGACCCTTTCGCAGATTCAGGGATCGACGAGCTCGGTTTATAGCGTGGCCGTTTGGGAGCAGGGTGGCGACGCGCCGATCATCACCCCGGAGATCCGTTTGTGGCCGGAGACAGTTGGGCGCGAAGGACACATCATGCACGGCCCAATGCACGACGGAATGCTCGAAGAGCACATGCGCGACGAGCGGTTTCGTGAAGAGCACCCGAGCGAGGCGCGCTTTCGTGAGGAGCGCAGCCGGGAGATGCATCCGCGAGAGGATCGCGCGCGTGAAGAGCACGGCGAGCGCGCGTCGGAATCAGCCCGCATCGATTGGGCCTATATCAATGGACCAGTCAATCCGTCCGCTCAGGCGAGCGGGGTCAAGAAGGCAAGCCGCGTTTATAGCAATGATGACGTCAAGCGGCAGAATGATAAGAACGGCATGGTCAAGTACGACGACAAGACGGAGAAGATTTAAGGGCAGCTATCAGCTGTCAGTTGTCAGTTATCAGCTCTCAGTTAGTAGCTCTCGGTCGCGAATTGTTAACGACCGGGAGTTTTTTCTTGAGCTAAATTCCTAACTATCTCCACACTCGCGCATTCTTCGGTAGAATCCTCAGCTGACGTGGAGGACCCAATCCTTGCGCAAACTCCTTGTTCCTATCTTTTGGATGGCTGCCGGCTGCGTTCCCCTATTGAGCCAAAATATTTCGCCTCTGGTGCGGAGCTTCGTGAAGGTAGACGCTCGAGTCGTGGCGCTCACTCACGTGCGAGTGATTGACGGGAGCGGTGCGGCGGCTCGCGACGATCAGACCATTGTGATCTCGAGAGGAAAAATCGAATCCGTTTCGGACGCCTCGTCGGCGACTTTGCCCAAAGATGCGCAGGTGCTCGATCTGCATGGGTATAGCGTGATCCCGGGTCTCGTCGGCATGCACGATCACCTGTTTTATCCGATGGGCAATGGCATTTTCGGCGAAATGGCCTTCAGTTTTCCGCGTTTATACCTGGCCGCCGGCGTGACGACTATCCGCACCACGGGTGCGCTTGAGCCCTATACCGATCTTGAGTTGAAGAAGCAGATTGATAAGGGCGAGACGCCGGGGCCCCACATACACGTTACGGGACCTTATCTCGAGGGCGCGGGCAGTTGGGCGCTGCAGATGCATCAACTCTCCGGACCTGATGACGCAACCAAGACAGTTAATTTCTGGCTGGATCAGGGCGTCGACAATTTCAAGGCGTATATGTTCATCACGCCGGCTGAACTTAAGGCGGCCGCGGATGCGGCGCACAAGCGTGGTGCGAAAGTGACCGGGCATCTTTGCGCCGTCGGCTTTCGTGAGGCTGCCTCGTTAGGCATCGACGATCTCGAGCATGGCTTGCTCGTGGATACGGAATTCTATCCCTGGAAAAAGCCGGGCGAGTGTCCCGAGAAAAGTGACTACGATTTGCTTTCCAAGTTGGATGTGCAGAGTGGCCCGGTACACGACATGATTGTGGATCTCGTTCAACGCCATGTTGCCGTTACCTCGACGCTGCCAGTCTTTGAAATGTCGGTTCCCGGACGGCCCCCGATCCAGCAGCGGATATTCGACGCTTTATCGCCTGACGCCCGAAGCGCGGTGCTCAATAACAAGGTGCGGGCAGGCGATACCACCGCGATCCGCAAGCGATATGGCTCTGATTCGTCGCCGTGGGCCGCGGCCTTTAAGAAGGAGATGGAATTCGAGCACGCCTTCGCTCAAGCGGGAGGGTTGGTGTTGGCCGGTCTTGATCCCACTGGGATGGGAGGCGTGATTGCCGGTTTCGGCGATCAGCGCGAAGTGGAATTGCTGGTCGAGGCCGGTTTCAGTCCTCTGGAAGCGATTCACATCGCGACCGCCAATGGAGCGCAATTCATGGGAGAACTGGACCGCGTCGGCACGATCACTCCGGGCAAGCAGGCGGATTTGGTCGTGATCAAGGGTGACCCGTCAAAGCAGATCGAAGACATCGAGAAGGTTGAGACGGTTTTTAAGGATGGGATTGGCTACGACTCAGCCAAACTGATCGAATCGGTGCGCGGTGTGGTCGGGAGCCGGTGAGCATCCTCAGGAGCTAGGTCGAAACTTGCAAAAGCGTTAACCACTAAGATCACTAAGGTTCACGAAGGTGTGGGCAAACCTTCGTGATACTTCGTGCCTTCGTGGTTCAAAGTCTTGCGGTTCTTCATAAGCTCGGCAACTCGTAAGACAATCTGCTATCTTCGTGCGGTTGATCATCTCCACAACTCTCATGCGGGCGCTCGTAGGCGCCGAGGATGCGTCTCTTCATGGCTGAGATTGCTCGACCGGAACCTTCTCGGATTTATCGCTGGATGGTGCTGCTGTTCGTCGCCGTAGCAATCGGCGGGAATTACTACATTTACGACAGCATCAATCCGCTGGAACGGATTTTCATCGACAAGCTGGGCTTTTCGGCGACTGCCTTTGGATGGCTGAATTCTTCCTATAGCGTGGCAGCCGTCGCCACTTTGCTGATTGGCGGCATTGTCATCGACCGGATCGGCACCAAGAAGGCGATGACCTTCTTTGCTGCCATCTGTTTAGTCGGAGCGGTGCTGACGGCTTTACGCGGGCGGCCCGGAGTGATGATCGCGGGGCGGACGGTACTCGGCCTAGGAGCCGAATCGATGATCGTTGCAGCGACGACTGTGCTCGCCAAGTGGTTCAAGGGCAAGGAACTGAGCTTCGCCTTTGGGATCAATCTCACGATTTCGCGTCTCGCGTCGGTGGCGGCGGACAATTCTCCGACGTGGGCGAATCGAGTTTTCTATCCCCAAGGGCCGAATGGCGAGCCGAGCTGGCAGGGACCATTGTTTATCGCAGTTGGAGCGGGCGTGCTGGCGGTCGTCTGCTCGATTGTTTACTGGATGCTGGAAACCCGCGCGGAGGGTCGTTACGAACTGGGTCAGGCAGGGTCGATCGACAAGCTGGAGTTTGGGCAGATTTTCCGGTTTAATCCCTCGTATTGGTTCGTGGTTGGTCTCTGCTTTACGTTTTACTCGGCCATCTTTCCGTTCCGCACCTTTGCCATCGATTTCTTCACCAATAAGATCTTGGCGGCCCACGGCGGAGTAAGCGCCTCGGATGTGATGCGGGTGTGGGCGCACGAGCGGGCTGGATTTTTTAACAGCCTGCTGCCGCTTTCGGCGATGGTCGCTACGCCTCTTTTTGGCTTGCTGGCCGACAAGATTGGCAAGCGGGCGCTCCTGATGATGCTCGGATCGGTTCTGCTGATGCCTGTATATTTAATGATGGGTTACACGAGCATTTCGCTCTATGTGCCTGTCTGCATGATGGGTATTGCCTTCTCGCTGATTCCGGCGGTGATGTGGCCATCGGTGGCATATATCGTCGATCAGAACCGGCTGGGAACGGCATACGCCTTGATGACGCTTATTCAGCAGATTGGCTTTTTCATTTTGAACCTGCTCATTGGGAAGGCGAACGACTACACGCACGCGGGCCTGGATAATCCGACAGGCTACGGGTTGGGAATGTGGATTTTCTCGGTGCTTGGATTTGTAGGGCTGACGTTTGCGATTCTGCTGCGAACTCGGGAAACCGGTCCGCACGGTCATGGCCTGGAGACGATTACGGCGAAGGGCTAGTGTGGAGCGGACACTCTTGTCCGCTTGTCAGAAGTGAAACAACCGGTGCAAGCGGACAGGAGTGTCCTCTCCACACGCGGGTTACGAAAGTGACCAGCGTAGTTAGTTGGCATTTTTTGCGGGTTAGATCATCCAACAAGTTACGGTTTTTGGTATTCTTGCGGCAAAGGAACGGTCGAGATCGCTTCCGGGACGGACTCGGCAAATTTATACAACGAAAAGAGTTTGAAGCCGCATCTGAACGACTAGCGGCCGGAAAAGGCGACTTGACCGACCAGAAGCAACGCATCACTGAAGCAGAAGCAATTGAGCAGGCAAAACAGGGTCAGGAAAGCGCTTTCGAAATCCTGTACAACCTGCATAAGCGACGTGTGTATTCCCTATGTTTGCGCATGGTCTCCAATCCCGCGCAGGCCGAAGATCTGGCCCAGGAAGCATTTCTTCAGCTATTTCGCAAGATCGGAACGTTTCGCGGGGAATCGGCCTTTTCGACCTGGCTGCACCGCATGACGGTGAATGTGGTGCTGATGCAGTTGCGCAAAAAGGGGCTTCCGGCGGTTTCGCTCGAAGAGACGCTCGAAGCGGACGACGAGGCTCCGAGAAAAGAGTTTGGCACGCAGGATGTGAAGCTGACAGGTTCGATCGATCGACTGCAGCTACAAAGGGCGATTGACAAGTTGCCGCCCGGATATAAAACAGTTTTCGTGTTGCACGATGTAGAAGGGTTCGAGCACAACGAGATTGCGGAAATCGTGGGATGCTCGATTGGCAACAGCAAGTCGCAGCTCCATAAGGCGCGATTGAAGCTGCGGGACTATTTGAAGTTTATGAGAGCCGAAAAGGCCAAGACAGGATAGTGGTAGTGGCAGTATTTGGGAGAGAGTTGCTATGACGTGTTCTGATGTACGGCGAGTTCTGCCGGAGATGCTCGACGGCGCTCCGGACAGCGCGTTTCACCTTGAATTTGACCATCATGTAAGGACGTGCCCGGAGTGCTCCGGCCTGATGTCGGACCTAGATCTGATCGCGAGCGAAGCGCCGCGACTGGCAGTCAATGAGGAACCGGGGCCCCACGTGTGGGCTCAGATCGCCGCGCAATTGCGGGCTGAAGGCGTAATTCGCGAGCCTTTGGACGGCAAGGGCGAATTCCGCGCCACTCCCGCCCGGCCTATTCTTGTACCGAGATCACAATCGCAGCGGTGGAGCGCGTGGTGGTTGGCGCCGGTTGCAGCCGCACTGATCGCAGCGGGGTCGTACTTTGTCAGTCATAAACCAGCGACACAGATAGCGCAGATAGAGGCTCCGGCGCCTGCCACAGCGACCGGTGCGGTTGAAACTCCTGCAGCCAACCCAGTTTCCGGCTCCCCGGCTTCGACTCCTGTCTCAAAGCCGGATTCTGCTCAGACGGCGCACAAGGCGGACAGGAGCGAGTTGGCCTCGGCAAAATCTTCCGATGTAAACACTTCGATCGAGCCGGAAGCGAACGCCGACGATCAGCAGTTTCTGAGCGAGGTATCCACGCGTGCTCCATCGATGCGAGCGACGTACGAGAGTCAGTTGCGCGCGGTGAACGCGGATATACGCGAATCGCAGGCTTATCTGGATCAGAATCCAGGGGATGCGGAAGCGCGGCAGCACTTGATGGACGCTTATCAGCAGAAAGCACTTCTTTACCAGATCGCGTTGGATCGTATTCAATAGCGGAAGGGCGCGGGCCGGCATAGCCGGCCGCACAGGGGCGGCGTATTATGGCGAGTCTCGGGATTGTGGTTCTTCGGCCAGCGACCTTTCAGCTTGTCAGGGCGGGAGTTCTGGCGCTGGTAACGTGCCTGTCGGTCGCGGCTTTCGCGGGGAATATCAAGGAATATCGTTATACGGTCGGCCCGAACGCGAATATTTCCGTGGATACGCAGTATGGAGCGATCACGGTACACGCAGGCGCCAGCAATGCGGTGGTGGTGACGGCCACTCTCAAATCAGGCGACGTGGAGGTCGACCAACAGCAAACTGGGAATCGCATTGAAATCGCATCACACTTGCTGCAGGGCGCAGGCCAGGCAACCGACCAGGTGGATTACGAACTGGTGATTCCTCCTGACGCGACTTTAAATTTGCACTCTTCGACCGGTCCGCTGTCAGTGGAACGCATGCATGGCGACTTGACGCTCGAAGGTACGGATGCCGTGGTGAATATTCGCAATGTAGAGAATGGACACGTGCACGTGCGTACGATGCGCGGTTCAATCACGTTGACTGAGGTTCGCAACGGACACGTGGAGCTAGCGTCGATCAGTGGCGACGTCCACTTGAAAGCGGTCACCGGACCACTGGTGCAGGTGAATTCCGGCAGTGGAAAGATTTTCTACGACGGAGATTTCGGCTCCGGCGGCGACTATCGATTTACAACCCATAGTGGCGATATTGAGGCCCTGGTGCCGATCGATGTATCGGCTGGCTTCCGAGCGCACTCTGTACTCGGCCGCGTGCAACATGATTTCCCCCTGCAACCGAAGCACTCCCGCTTCTCGGAGGAGGTGGGACGTTCCTTTGTCGGCAACTCCGGCCAGGCAGCATCGGAGGTCGTGCTTCGGTCTTTCAGTGGTAAAATCCGCCTCAAGCAGCGCTGAAAACGCTGAATCAAGAAAAGCTAAACATAAGCGGCACGAACATTCGAAGTGACATGATCACCTCGGACGCTCGCGTTTATCTTTATCTGCCCGGGAGTGCCATGGCGGTGCGCGCAGTGTTTCTAGTGGGATTCATGGCCTCGGGCAAGAGCAGCCTGGGTAAGGAACTCGCTCGCCGGCTGCGCTGGGATTTTGTGGATCTGGATTTGAGCATTGAAGCACGCGAGGGGCAAACGATTCCCGAGATTTTTCGGAATCGCGGAGAGCATGGCTTTCGGCTTGCCGAAACCAACGCGCTTCACGATCTGACGGAGTCACTCGAGCGCGATAGCGTGGTTGCGCTCGGGGGAGGGGCGTTCGCGCAGCCGGAGAATCGCGAACTGCTGCGGCCCTGGCCGTCGGTATTTCTGGAGGCTCCCCTGGAAGACCTGTGGCGCCGGTGCGTCGAGCACACCGAGCAGCGGCCCTTGCGAACGGATCGCGTCGAGTTTGCCAGGCTCTACCAATATCGATTGCCGTTCTACCGTCAGGCGACGGTTACTGTTGTAACCTCGGGCAAGGATCCAGCCTCCCTTTGCGAAGAGATCGAGCGTAAGTTGCTCTCTTGGGGGAGGACAGTGGACACTGGCTTGTCTCAGAATCCCTTCGCTAACTCTGAAACAGGAGAAACACAGTGAAGTCGTATGCTCGGCTGCTCTATTTTGTCGTCGTCACAATTGTCATTCTGGTTGGGATGATCGCGGGTCTAAGCACAGTGGCGGCCGCTACTGCGCCTAAGGAACACGACGGCAAAACTGTCGACTCCGGCTCTTTCAGCGTGTTACAAAATGGCCATCGCGTCGGGACGGAGACATTTTCGATCTATCAGACCAATGCGGGCAGCGTGATTCACTCCGAGTTCAAGACGGAAAATACGCCTCCCGACGTTCAGACTTCCGACCTGCAACTGACCGCGGCGGGAGATATACACCGTTATGAGTGGAAGGAAGTGAGTCCCGAACAGGCACAATCGGTGGTGCTGCCAAACGAGGAGTTCCTGAATCAGAAGTGGAGCGGCGGAACTCAGGACAAAGAGCATGAGCAGCCTTACCTGTTGCCGCCATCGACCATGATTCTCGACGATTATTTCTTTATCCATCGCGAAGTTTTGGCATGGAAATATCTGGGAGCAGCCTGCAAGCAGGACAACAAGGGACAGTTGCAGTGCCCGTTGAAACAGCGCGCGCAAATGGGGACGCTCAATCCGCACCAGCATGCGTCGGCAGCGATGAGCGTGGAATTTCTCGGTCGGGAAAAGGTCAATTTAAAGGGTGGGCCGCAGGATTTGCTCAAACTCGAACTCAAGAATGAATCAGGCACGTGGCAGCTTTGGCTCGACGATCAGTTCAAGGTGATGCGAATGCTGGTTGTGGGCGAGAATACGGAAGTGCTGCGCGACTAGAGGCCCCCAGGCCAACCGCAATCTACGGTCAGTCCCTTTTGGAAATGGATGGCGGACGCTTTGCGATATACGATAGTGTCTGGCGCCGAAAGAACACGCGTTAACGCGTTGGCCGGATCGGTTGACATAACTGCTTGACGATTCTAGATTCACGCACCTCGCGAGTGCTGCTAACGGCTCTGCTTTTCGCCTTGGGGCTAGGCTTTCTCTATGCCGCGCGGCGAACGTTGATCGTCTTCCTGTTCGCGATTTTTTTCGCCTACCTTATTAATCCCGCCGTGGCACGATTGGAAAAGCTGGTCCGCAGCCGGGTGTGGGCAATCGCCATTATCTACCTGCTGCTCGTTGTGGGCCTGGGAGTCTTCGGCCTGTTAGTGGGGCCTAGAATTGCGCGACAGGGGACGCATCTCGGTGAGTCGCTGCCGGGGCTCGTGGACAGGGCGAGCACGGGTCAACTGTCAGGCCAAATCAATCAGATTGCGGAAAGAATCGGTAATGAGCACGGCTGGAGCAATGCAACCCAGCAACGCATACGCGATTTTCTGATCAGCCGCCGGGGAGAGTTGGCGGCCGTGGCGCAGCGTATTGGCCTTCGCGCGGCGGAAGCGGCGCAAGAGATATGGGTTCTTTTCCTCGTACCCATTCTCGCCATTTTCTTTCTGCGGGACGGCAGCAACTTTAATGAAGTGTTGCTGGCGATGGTGCAGTCGCGCACGCAACGCGAGTTTCTGCAGGACGTATTTCAGGATCTGAATCAGATGCTGGCGCAGTTCATTCGCGCGCAGTTGACCCTGGCAGCGTTCTCGCTGCTGGCCTATGTGTCGATTCTGGGACTGATGCGTGTGCCCTTCGCGCTCATGCTCGGCACCGCCGGAGGCGCCCTGGAATTCATTCCCATGGCAGGGCCGTTGCTCGCGGGAACGGCAATGATGGTCGTTGCGGTCTTGGCGGGGTATCAGCACTGGGCTTTCCTGCTTTTGTTTTTGCTCGTCTGGCGCTTGATCCAAGACTATGTAATTTCTCCGCGCGTCATGGGTGTGAGCGTGGAATTGCATCCGCTGGCGGCGTTATTTGGCATTCTCGCCGGCGGAGAAATTGCGGGGGTACTTGGCGTCTATCTCTCGATTCCGGTGATGGCCAGTTTGCGGATTGTGTGGCGGCGCTGGCGCATCTACGCGGAGAAAAGAAAGTTCGGGCCGCTCAACGAATATTCGTTTCCGCAGGAGTTGGGCAAAGGTCGAACCTAAGGAGCGAGCCGTCCCGCTGGTTATTCTGTCTACGCAACATTCCCGTTGAAAAACTCGCTAGTATAAAATCACAGTTCACCATGTCGAACAAACTATCTGTAGGAATTCTCGGTGCTACGGGCATCGTCGGGCAGAGATTTATCCAAATGCTCGAGCATCACCCTTGGTTTGAAGTCTCCTGGCTGGCGGCATCTGATCGCTCTGAGGGCCGACCTTATGCGGAGGCTGCGCGCTGGCGGCTCAAAACTGCGATTCCCGCGAATGTGGCTAACATGACAGTTTCGCCCGCCAGGCCCGACGGTGCGCCGAAGATCATTTTTGCTGCGCTCGATGCGGGTATCGCTCGCGAACTGGAGCCGCAGTTTGCGGACGCGGGCTGCGCCGTGGTTTCGAATTCGAGCGCCTTGCGTATGCAGGCTGATGTGCCGTTGGTGATTCCTGAAGTCAATGGCGACCACATTCGGTTGATCGATAAGCAGTCATGGCGCACAAAGTCGGGTGGGTTCGTGGTCACCAATTCCAATTGCTCGGCGATGGGGTTGGTGCTGGCGTTAGCTCCCTTGCATCGCGCGTTTACGCTTGACGCCGTGACGGCGGTAACGATGCAAGCCGTCAGCGGCGCGGGATATCCCGGAGTGGCTTCGCTCGACATTCTGGGCAACGTGATTCCCTTTATCAAGAACGAAGAAGAAAAGATGGAGGAGGAGAC
The DNA here is from genome assembly GCA_049511995.1 of Terriglobales bacterium. Taxonomy (GTDB): domain Bacteria; phylum Acidobacteriota; class Terriglobia; order Terriglobales; family Acidobacteriaceae; genus Acidiflorens. The sequence continues at coordinate 41,298 of JBEKXO010000002.1, read as the reverse complement.
GCAGAAGCTGCTGGGTGTTTTGAAGGGAGCGCAGATCGAGCCGGCTCCTTTCGCCATGAGCGCGCAATGCAATCGCGTCGCGGTGGAAGACGGACACACCGAGTCGGTCGCCGTGCGTTTCAAAAAGAAAGCCGCGGCGGAAGAGATCATCGCGGCGTGGAATAAGTTTCGCGCCGAACCGCAGCAACTGCGATTGCCGAGCGCTCCCGATCAACCAGTCGTGTATATGACTGCGCCGGATCGTCCACAGCCGCGTTTTGATGTGGACTTGGGCGCGGGCATGACGACAGCGGTTGGGCGGCTGCGCAAGTGCAACGTGCTGGATTGGAAGTTTACGGTGCTTTCGCACAACACGATTCGGGGCGCGGCGGGAGCGGCGTTGCTAAATGCTGAACTGCTCAAGGTGAAGGGATATCTCGGGTGAGAAACGTTTTCACCACAGGGGCACGGAGACACGGAGGAAAGCCTAATCATGTCTCGATCAGATTTCGCACTGAACCTTCGAAACAACTGATGCGACTTCACCTCTCGGATCCCGAAAATCGTTCAAATCAGTATTTGATTCAGGTTATCTCTGTGCCTCCGTGCCTCCGTGGTGAATATGCTGCGGACTGTGAGGAGGAAACCCGCCGATGATCGTGATGAAGTTTGGCGGGACTTCGGTGCAGGACGCGAAGGCGATTGATCGCGTGGCGCAGATCGTTCAGGGACGGCTGGCGGACCGTCCAGTTGTTGTCGTCAGCGCTATGGCGAAGGTCACCGATTCCCTGCTTGCCATGGGTCGGGCTGCGGGCGGCGGCGACCGAAAGACCGCTCTCAAAATGGCGCGTACTTTGCGCGAACGCCATTACGATACAGCTGGCGAACTTCTCGGCACTGCGTTGTTCACCGAATTTCACGGCGACCTGGGCGCTGACTTCGAGGACTTGGACGAATTGCTGCGGGGCATTGGCGCTGTGGGCGAGATTACTCCGCGCACTTACGACTATGTGGCATCGTTCGGCGAGGTGCTTTCCAGTAAGATCGTCGCCGCCGCTTTCGTTGCGCGCGGCTTGCCCGGCGTCCACGTCGATTCGCGTCAGTGCCTGCTCACTGATAGCAGCTATACGCGGGCGGTTCCGCAGTTCGATGAAACTAACGAGCGGCTGCGCAAACGCGTCCAGCCGTTAGTGGACTCCGGCAAAGTTCCGGTGATGGGCGGATTCATTGGCTCGAATCGCAGCGGAATTACGACGACGATCGGTCGTGGAGGGTCGGATTTCTCGGCCGCAATTTTTGGCGCTGCGCTTAATGCCCAACGCATTGAGATATGGACCGACGTCGACGGCATGATGACTACCGATCCGCGCCTGACTCCCGAGGCCCGGCGCATTAAAGTCATCAGTTTTGACGAGGCGGCGGAACTTGCTTACTTTGGTGCCAAGGTTCTCCATCCGGCAACCGTGCTGCCCGCGGTCCAGCAAAATATTCCGGTGTTTGTATTGAATTCAATGAACCCCACCTGCGAAGGGACGAAGATTACGGCGCGCGCTCCGCGCTGCGCAAATATTTTCAAGGCGATTGCGCTCAAGAAAAAAATCACTCTCGTCGAGGTTGCTTCGCCGCGGCGTTTGCTGGTTCATGGATATTTGAAGTCGATTTTCGAAGCGTTTGATCAGCACAACGTGGCGGTAGACGTGGTTTCTACTTCAGAAGTCAGCGTATCGGTAACGGCCGAGACGAACGAAGCGATTCCGGCGCTCGCCGCCGATCTGGCTAAAATCGCGGACGTGAAATATGAGGGGCGGAAGGCGATTGTTTGCCTGGTCGGCGAGAATTTGCGGGAAACTCCGGGAATCGCCGCCAAGGTTTTCGGCATCCTTGAGAATGTGAAGATTCGGATGATCTCGCAAGGTGCATCCGAAATTAATCTGACTTTCGTGATTGAAGAAGACGATGCGACCGAGGTAGTGCGGCGCTTGCATCACGCGTTTTTTGCGGAAGTGGATCCGGAAGTGTTTGCCTAGAATCGTTTTTCACCGCCGAGATCGCCGAGAAAATCTTTTTCGGCTTTGTCATCCCGAGCGCAGCGAGGGATCTGCAATTCTTAGATTTTGTCTGGGCACTCGGCGTCTCGAAAGGTCGCAGCATGAATCTCCTAATTCTTGGCCGTGGCAAGACGGGATCGATGGTAGCGGAGGTCGCGCATGCGCGGCGGCATCATGTCCGCAGCCTCTCGTCCGCTGAAAACGCCGACTGCCGCGCGCTTACCGCCGACACGCTCGCCGGAATCGATGCTGTGATTGATTTCACCACGCCCGCAGCGGCCCTCGCCAATGCGGAGGCCTGCATACGAGCGAAGAAAAATCTTGTCGTTGGAACTACCGGGTGGTATGACGAATTGCCGCGCTTGCGTGAGATGGTTCTCTCCGCGAAAACTGGCTTTCTTTACGGGCCGAATTTTTCCATCGGAGTGAATTTGTTCTTTGAGGTTGCGGCGACCGCTGGATGCGCTTTGAAATACGATTACTCGGGCCAGATTTTCGAGCGTCATCACGCGCAAAAAAAAGATGCTCCCTCGGGGACGGCGATCACCATCCAGAAAATTGTGCGCGACGCGGGGGGGCAGGAGTTGGAGATTGTTTCTTTTCGCGAGGGCGATGCGGTTGGCTTGCACGAGTTGGTCTTCAATTCCGCCGGCGATCGAATTTATCTCTGCCATGATGCCAAATCCCGCCAGGGATTCGCCGAGGGCGCGGTGCGCGCCGCGGAATGGCTGGCGGGGAAAAGCGGTTTCTACGAGTTCCGCAACGTCTGGCGCGAGCTTTAAGGCCGCCGCAGGCACCGCGGCGAGCGCCGACAGCAGCCGAGCTTCGCTCGGCTGGACAGACGAGGGCGTCCGTCCCAACGCGAGCTAAGGTGGTAAGACCTGAGCCATGCAAGCGCCTGCAATTAGCGTTATGCTAAGCACATGCAATTGCGAGGCTGTGGTACGGCTCTGGTCACGCCGTTCTCTCAGGACGGATCGGTTGATGAAAATGCACTGCGCAATCTAATCGCATGGCAAGTTGAATCGGGAATAGATTTTCTGGTTCCCTGCGGCACCACGGGCGAGACGCCCACGCTCAATCACGATGAGTGGCTGCGGGTGATCGACGTGACCATCGAAGTTGTTGCCGGGCGGGTGCCGATCGTCGCCGGCGCGACTTCCAACTCGACGAACGACGCGGTCGCCAAAGCCAAAGAAGTGGGATCGCGGGCGGGTGTCAACGCTATCCTTACTGCCTCGCCTTACTACAACAAGCCGACGCAGGAGGGCCAATACCGGCATTTTCGCGCGATTGCCGAAGCCGTGGACAAGCCCATTATTCTTTACAACGTTCCCGGACGAACGTCTACCAATCTTGAACCCGCAACCCTTGCGCGGCTGTGCGAGGTTCCAAATATCGTGGGCGTGAAGGAAGCCAGCGGCAACATGACGCAAATTGCCGAGGTGCTCAATGTGGTACCCGAGCATTTTATAGTCTTGTCCGGCGATGACGCCGTTACTTTGCCGGTGATCGCGCTCGGCGGAGTGGGCGTGATCTCGGTTGCGTCAAATGAGATTCCGCGCGAGATGGCGGAGATGACACGCGCAGCCTTGAACAACGACTGGCCTGCGGCGCGCACGCTCCACCGCAAGTATCTCCCGCTGATGACGGCCAACTTCATCGAGTCGAGCCCGCTGCCGGTGAAGGCTGTGCTCGCGATGATGGGCAAGATCGAAGAGGTTTATCGGCTGCCCTTGTTGCCGATGCGGCGGGATACGCGCTCAAAGCTGCAGAAGATCGCTGCCGACGCCGGAGTGATTGCGCGGCCGGCGGCTCCGCCGGCGGCGGCAACCGAGTTTTACGTTTACGAGAATTGGGCGGCAGGTCCGCACAAAGCGATGTTGCATCGCGCATCCTGCGGGCAATGCAGCTCCGGCAAGGGACGGCCGGCGGGGCACGATCCGAACCATTCGCGCTGGCACGGACCCTATAGCAACCTTGCCGAGGCACGCGAGGCAACGCATCAGATGCCGGGAGTACTGATTCGCAGCGAATGCAAGTGCGTGGCGTGAGAGCAGCCGTCAGCTATCAGCCATCAGCTTTCAGTTTTGTCTTAATCAGTCCATTGAATAGTTCCCTGACTTTGCTATGCCAGAATCAAGCGCTACTTTAAAGTCAGCCATCGAACATCTGTCTGCGGGTGAGACGATTGGTGATGCGCGCGAAGCACGCCGCGCTTTTCTGGACTTCCGTGCCGCTCTTACTCGCGGCGAGGTGCGCGCTGCGGAGAAGGTTGACGGACATTGGGTGGTGAATGGCTGGGTGAAACAGGGCATCCTGCTTGGCTTTCGGCTGGGCGAACTCACCGAAATGCCGGACGGAGACGTGCTCTCTTTTGTCGATAAAGACACCTTCCCTGCCCGCCGACTGACTCTTGCCGATCGTGTTCGCCTGGTGCCGGGAGGCTCTTCGATTCGTGAGGGCGCTTATGTCGCGCCGTCGGTGATCTGCATGCCTCCCATGTTTATTAATGTCGGCGCTTACGTGGATGAAGGCTCGATGATCGATTCGCACGCGCTGGTGGGCTCGTGCGCGCAGATTGGGAAGCGCGTACACCTGAGCGCGGCGGCGCAGGTTGGAGGCGTGCTCGAACCGATCAACGCGGCGCCTGTGGTTATCGAAGACGATGTGTTGATTGGCGGCAATTGCGGAGTGTATGAGGGTACGCTGGTTCGCGCTCGGGCTGTGCTTGGAGCGGGAACGATCCTCACGCGTTCGACGCCGCTTTATGATTTGGTGCGCGGCGAGATTTATCGCGCATCCGCGGAGCAACCGCTAGAAGTTCCTGAGAATGCGGTCGTCGTTCCGGGATCCCGCGCCGTGAAAAAAGGAAAAGGCAAATCTGACGACTGGAATCTTTCACTTTACACGCCGGTGATCGTGAAGTATCGAGACGAGAAGACGGAGCGCGGGATTGAACTGGAAGACTGGCTGCGGTAATAGAGCGAACAAACAGCCGTGCTTTACTTTATGTTATAATGTAAAGCGATGACGGAAGCCACTCTTTCAGCGAAAAATCAGATCGTAATCCCGCGCGAGGCCCGTGAAGCACTGGGCTTGAAACCTGGCGATAAGATACTTGTGGTTGTAAAAGGGCCGACGGTTCTCGTGCTGCAAAAGCCTAAGTCATATCATGCCGCGACTCGTGGTTTAGCTCGCGGTAGATATCCAGAGGATTATCTGCAAAAGGAACGCCAGAGTTGGGAGTAGAGCGGCTCCGCTCCTTTTTGCGGCGTCACCGGCGAATCGCCCTCGATACGAGCATCTTCATCTATCACCTAGAAGCTCACCCAAAATATGTCACGTATACCGATCCTATTTTTTCCGACCTCCAGCAGTCCAGGTTTCAGGCCATTACATCGACAATCACGTTGACAGAATTGCTGGTGCTTCCCTATCGCGCAGGCGATGAAGCACGGGCAAATGACTTTTACACGTTGCTTTCCACTTATCCAAACCTGGATTGGGTTGCACCGAACCTTGAGATTGCGGATCTTGCCGCTCGCATTCGAGCCGTGCATCGCTTGAGAACTCCAGATGCCCTGCAGGTCGCGACAGCAGTTCATTCGCGGGCTACGGGTTTGATCACGAACGACGCCGTCTTCGAACGCGTGGAAGGGATTCAAACACTGGTCCTGGACAGACTTTCTTGAGCGCGGATGGGGCGACACGTATTCGTCGCGATGATGGCCTTACGACAGCAGCGTCCCCGAAGGCGCCGCCGGAAGTTGCGCCTGTTCTGCGGCAAAGCGGGCTCGCGCTTCGAGGTGTTTTTCGCGGAAATGATTGCGCGCGCGATGACCCCACGCGCGAACGAAGTAATAGTTCAAGGCGCATCCGATGGCTGAACTGGCAAAAGGAATCAGGCGTCCCAGCCACTTTTCTGTGACTTCGGCACCTGCTTTGGCTGCGATGCGCTGGATGACTCGCGGCACGAAACGATTGACCACTTCTTTCTCGAGCAATTCGCGGCTGATGTCGACTCCGGCGGCGCTGGCGGCGGCGATCCAAAGCTCGGCGATCTCGTCGTCGGTGTTCAACTCGAATCCGTAGATCAGGCTGAGCTTTTGAATGGTGCGCATAGTGATGGCGGAAAGAACGCCGAGGTCGGGGACGATGGTGAGAATGCCGCCGAGGCCGAAACCGGCACCTTCGGCCGCCGCCAGTTTCATGCCGCCGCGAATCACCGATTCCGCGACATCGTCGAGGCGTTCCATGGGCAAGGTATAAACGCCATGAAACGTGGCCAGGGGCAGGCCGTACGCCACGCGCAGCTGCATCAGAAAACGGCCAGGATCGACCTTAATAGTCTCGTAGGCGCGAGTCAGGCCGCCTTGGATGGCGCCCTCAACGCGACGGCGCAGCCATGATTTGTTGTCGTCTCGGTCGCGTTCGGTCATTAACACGAGTTTATCAGCCTCGCCGCATGGTCGACTCCACTGTCAATCGCGCTGGTTGTCATCCCAAACGAAGTGAGAGACCTGCATTTCGCAGCGAGACTGCAGATCCCTCACTTCGTTCGGGATGACAAGTTGTTTAGGAGTTTTACGCGCACCGCCTCGCGAAGCGGATAGGGATCTGCCTCAGCGTGGCCCCAACCGTCATCCACCCTGTGCTAGCATTCACATTAATAATGCCAACGGGAAAACTGCATATAGTGCCGCTGGGCGGGTTGGGCGAGTTCGGTATGAACTGCATGGCCATACGCTTCGGCGACGACATCATCGTAGTCGATGCCGGCCTCATGTTCCCCGAGGCCGAGTTGTTGGGCGTCGACATTGTTGTGCCCGACATTTCTTACCTGCTCGAGAACCGCAAGCATGTCCGCGGCATCGTTCTTACTCACGGCCACGAAGACCATATCGGCGCGCTGCCCTGGATTCTCAGCGAATTGAATGTTCCCGTCTGGGGCACCGAGTTCACGCTGGCTTACGTCGAAGATAAGCTCGACGAACATCAACTTCTCGACAATTCCGATCTGCGCGAAATCAATCCGGGAGAACGCTTCAAGGTCGGGCCGTTCACGATTCATCCGCTTCAGGTGACGCACAGCCTCGTCGATTGTGTCGCTCTCGCCATCCACACGCCGCTGGGCGTCGTTCTCCATACCGGCGATTTCAAGGTCGATCCGACACCGACCGATAACCGCCTGTTCGACCTGCACGGCTTCGCCGAGTATGGCAAAGAAGGAGTGCTCGTCCTCTTGCAGGATTCGACGAATGTCGAGCGCAAGGGCTACACGCCGAGCGAGCGAGCGGTGCGGCGCAAGTTTGAAGAGGTGTTTGTTCGCACCAAGCGACGTCTGTTCGTATCCTGTTTCTCGTCCTCGATTCATCGTATCAAGCTGACGGTCGACATGGCGCGCGAACACGGGCGCAAGATTTGTTTCATTGGGCGCTCGATGGAGAATTCTTCCGAGATCGCGGAAGACCTGGGTTATGTACAAATTCCCGAAGGGATGATGATTCACCCCGGCGAGATGAAAAACTTTCCGCCGGAAAAAGTTTGCGTGCTCATTAGCGGCACGCAGGGCGAGCCGATGTCGGCGCTGTCGCGCGCGGCGGTCGACAACCACAAGCACGCCAAAATCGAAAAAGGCGACACCGTCGTGCTGTCATCGCGCATTATTCCGGGCAACGAAAAAGGCATCTACCGGATGGTGGACCACCTGTTCCGGCGCGAAGCGTTCGTCATCTACGACGATGGTTCGTACCCGCCGATTCACGTCAGCGGGCACGCCAGCCAGGAAGAGTTGAAGTTGATCATCAACCTGGTGCGTCCCAGATATTTTGTGCCAATTCATGGCGAGTACCGGCAGCTCAAATTGCACGCCGAGTTGGCCGGATCGATGCACGGGTCGGTCGGCAGCGTGATGCTGATCGAAAGTGGAGACGTGCTGGAGATCGACGAGCTCGGCGCGCGGAAAGCAGGACGGGTCAACGTTGGCCGGGTGTGCATCGATTCGGGCTCGCGCGCTGACGTGGTGGAAGATCTGGTTATCAAAGACCGGCGCCACCTTAGCGAAGATGGTTTCGTAATGCCGATCATCGCGATCAATAAGCTCACGGGGCGAGTCGAGACTTCGCCAGAAATTGTGACGCGCGGATTTGCTCCGGGCGAAAACGGCGTAATTGAACGTGCGCGAGAGATTGTCATGGAGACGCTCGACGCATCGAGCGCGGAAGAGAAGGCGGACTATGGCGTGATCAAAGAGAAAATCCGCACGGATTTGAAAAGGTATATTTCGCGGCAGACGCAGCGGCGGCCGCTGATTATGCCAGTGATACTGGAGATTTGAGTTCTGGCTGTTCCCAATTGACCGAAGCGGGGCTTGGCGGTAGGGTGAGAAGAGAATAGCTTTTAAAGGGCTAGACCGTGACCATCGAAATCAACCGCCCGGAAATCGAAGCGCTCATTCAGCAGCGACTGCACAGCGGCGCATTCGAGAGCGTGGAAGACGTGCTCATCGATGCTTTGGAAATACAAAGCGAACGCGAGGCTTGGCTTCAGGAGAACAAAGAAGCCATTAGCGCTAAGATCGAGCGCGGATTGGCCCAACTCGACCGCGGCGAAGGCATAGCCGGGGACCAGCTGCGCCAGCGTCTTGAAGCTGATAAGGCGGCGTGGCTCGCGGACAGGGATCGCTCCGGTTCGTGAAACCCTACCTCGTCGCGCCAGAAGCGGAGGACGATCTCCGACAGATTTGGCGTTACTTGCTCGGAGAAGCGGGGCTCGCAATCGCCAACCGGATTCAGGGCGAACTGGTGGACGCCTTCGAGGGCTTGGCCGATGTTCCCGGCAAAGGTCATAAGCGTTCCGACCTCACCCAACGAGATGTGTTGTTCTTCAGCGTGTATCAATACATGATCGTTTACCGGCGAGCGGAGTTGGTGGAGATCGTCGCCGTCCTGCATGGCAAACGCGATGTGAAACGGCTGCTCAAAACCAGGGTGTCATTATGAAATCGAGAGGCGCAGAAGGACCAAACTAATGACCGCGGGCGTAATCGCGATTGACTGGTCCGGTGCGAAACAACGGGCCGCTAAGAAAATCTGGCTTGCGGAATTTCGGAATGGGCAGCCGTTCAGCGTGCCCACAAATGGCAGATCCCCCGGTGAAATTCGCGACTATCTGCTCCAGACCCGCGATGAGTGCCGAAAGACGATCGTTGGGATTGACTTCGCTTTTTCCTTCCCTTCCTGGTTCGTAAGCCATCAACAATACAATTCCGCCGAAGAGATGTGGGATCATGTTGAGCGCGATCGCAACGGAGAACGCTGGCTCGAAGAATGCTGCGATCCATTTTGGGGAAGGCCGGGGAAGAAGAATCCGGGTCGGCCGGACGAAGAACAGTTTCGAAAAACAGATCGGGATTTTCTAGTAAAACGCATTCATCCGAAGTCCATTTTTCAAATTGGAGGAGCCGGAGCGGTCGGAACCGGCTCAATTCGCGGCATGTGGCTTTTGCGGCAACTCTCTCGCGAAGGCTTTTCCGTCTGGCCGCTCCAGCGCCAAGGATAGCCTCGAGTAATCGAGATTTGGCCGAGGGCACTTACGGGTGAGGTCCACAAAAGCGATCAGAACGCACGCCAACAATATATTGCCAGCTGTTGTGCGTCGCTGCCTGATAGTTGGAAGAAGTGCGCCGCAGAATCGGAAGACGCTTTCGATGCGATTGTGTCCGCCATCCAAATGAATCAGCACACCAGCGAATTGGAATCGCTGAAACAAGCGGCGTACCCGCACTACCTGGTGGAAGGAAGGATTTGGCAGCCGGGTGCGGCTTGAGCTTAGCTCAGCGGGTTTTTCCACCGCAGCCCGGGAAACCGCGCAAAATCGCGGTCGGTGGTGTGCAGCACGCCTCCATACTCAATCGTGAGCGCCGCGATCTGCGCATCACTCACGAGCGGGCCCGAGGCGCGCCCCTCCAGGATCATGCGCCTCAAAACGGACCAATGCTGATCTCCGGGCACGAGCATTTGCACATTGGGTTGTTGCAGCCACTCTTCTGCAATCTGCACAGCTTGCTCCACCGTCGCACGCGCTCCCGCCAAACGCCGATTCGTGATCACCTGGAGGAAAGCGGATATGCTTTGCCAGGGCAATCCGACTGCTTCTGCTTCGGACAACACGTCCTCCAGCCAGGCCAGGCTTTTCTTGTGGTCGGACGAAGCGCGATCGTAGGCATAAATCAGCAGATTGGCGTCAATTACGATCACCGATGATCCGGGCCTTCCAGGTATTCCAACAGTTCCTCGACTTTTTCAAACGGAGGGAGACCCAGATTTAGCGGCTTTACGCGAAAGGGTTTCCGAGTAGGTCGCTTCGAGGCATTCAATCCGAAGCGCAGAAAGCGATTCACCACCTGCTTGAACGATTCGCCGGAACGGCGAACCTCCTTGTTCAGCAGGCTGGCCACGTCGTCGTCGAGCGTAAGGGTTGTTCGCACATCATGATGCTAATAGTAATGACATCATGATGTCAACCTCTGTTCGGCACCGATCGTCCAACTCGAAATTTGCAAAAAAACACGGGGCAGGGCACTCTGAAAGCAAGCTTTATGGTTTCTCTCGACGACATTCGCGCTGCCCATGCCCTGCTCGCGGGAATTGCCGTCCGTACGCCCCTCTTCGAGTGGACCGGCGCGGCGGACGAGCGCAGGTTATTTCTGAAGCTGGAAAATCTGCAGCCGATCGGCGCGTTCAAGCTGCGCGGGGCTTACAACAAGGTCGCTGCGCTGAGTGACGAGGAGCGGCGCCGCGGAGTTATCTCCTATTCCAGCGGAAATCACGCCCAGGGTGTGGCCTACGCGGCTCGTGCGCTGGGGGTTAAGGCCATCATCGTGATGCCTTCGAATGCTCCGAAGAATAAACTTAACGCTACGGCTGCGCTAGGGGCCGAGATCGTTATCGTCGGGCCCGGCAGCGAAGAGCGGCGGCTGCGCGCTGAGGAACTGGCTGGCCTCCACGGGTACGTGATCGTGCCTCCCTACAATGATGAAAAGATCATCGCCGGCCAGGCAACCGTCGGGCTCGAAATCCTGGAAGACTTGCCCAACGTTGAAACCGTGATTGTTCCCGTGGGCGGCGGGGGATTGATTAGCGGCGTCTCAGCGGCTATTAAGCTCAGCAATCCTAAGATCAAAGTGATCGGCGCTGAGCCGGAACTCGCCTCCGATGCCCGGGCGAGTTTGCGCGCCGGGCATATTGTTTCGTTTCCGGCGGAAAAAGTCTCCGAGACGCTGGCCGACGGACTTCGCACCCAGAGCATCGGTGCAATCAATTTTGAGCATATCCACGCCTACGTAGATGACATCGTTAGCGTGACGGAGGACGAGATTCGCGCGACTATCCGCGCCCTTAGTGCTAACGAGCAAACGGTGGCCGAGCCCAGTGGTGCGGTCGCTCCGGCTGCGTTTCTTTTTCATGCCTCCGAGCTGCCCGCCACAAAGATCAATGTCGCTGTGATCAGCGGGGGCAATATTGACCCCACTCTGCTGGCCGAATTGCGGGAAGGAAGGGTCGCGGGTGTCAGGTCTTAAGGTCTCGGAAAAACCAGGAGTCGGATTAGAACTCGTGATTTTCCTGAAACCCAACACTTAGCACCTAAGAACTAACGCTGATGATTCGTTTCGGAATTGCGGGTTTTGGACTGCATGCGGTGCGGCGGCTGATGCCGGGTTTCGCACTGGCCCAAAACTGCAAGGTAGTTGCTCTGTCGCGACGGGATGCTAAGAAAGCCGGCGAGGCTGCGGCTCGTTTCGCAATCCCGCACGTCTTTGGGACTACAGAAGAACTTTGCCGCTGCCCCGAGGTGGACGCCGTTCTGGTCACGACTCCCAACGCCTGCCATCTGCGGGATGTGCTGACGGCCATCGCTTCCGGCAAAGCGGTGTTATGCGAAAAGCCCATGGGAATGGATGCGGACGAATGCCGGCAAATGGTCGACGCGGCGCGGCATGCTGGCATTTTGCTCGGAGTCGCCCAGGTGTTCCGCTTCGGAGAAAGCACGGCTCGATTTCGCGCCCGCATCGCGGCGGGTGACATTGGCCGTCCAGTCTTTGCCCGGTCTGAGTTTTCGTATCCCGGATTAGGTCATGCCCGCTCATGGCTCTACAATCGCGCCATTGCGGGAGGCGGACCCATTGCCGATGTCGGCGTGCACTGTATCGACGCGCTGCGTTACATCCTGCAGGATGAACCTCGCATGGTGAGCGCTCTCGGCCGATCCGACGAGCAATCTGGCGATGTGGAAGCGGCGGCTTCGCTGGCGCTGGAGTTTCAAAGCGGAGCGCTGGCGACGGTGCTGGTTTCGACCCGTGCCCAATATCGAACGCCGCTGGAGATCGTGGGAGAGTCTGGCGTGCTGCGGGCGAACGATGCGCTCAACGTTGAAAGGCCGGTAAAAGTCGAACTGTGGCGCGATGGGCAATGTGTTTCCGAGGACGAGGTTTCCAATCAAATGGCCTATGCCCTGCAAGTCGATAGCTTTTCGGCAGCTCTCGCAGGTGAAGCGGCATTTCCAGCGCCGGGCGAGGAAGGCTGGCGAAATCAGGTCATCCTCGATGCCGCCTATCGAAGTATGGCTTCGAGTAAGACTGAAACGATCATGGCTATCGAAAACACGGCCCGTTAGTTCTCTTCGCGGTTCGCTGCAAACTTCTCTCAAATCGTCCGCTGCTAGCGCTCGCGCCAGGCCGGAGATCAGCTCCAAAAGTAAGAAGCGCCCCGGATCCTAAAGATCGCGGGACGCCCGAACAGCCTTCCCCAAGAACTGCTCATTTTCAAAGATATGCCAGCGCTCAGGAGTCCGGTATCCCACATTTGGGGGATGCAACATGGCACGAAAGGGCCACTTGCGCAGCGGGGGACCTGTGCTACCATCCGTAACCTTGCGACTGGTTACTAAAAGGCCGCAACGGGTTCCGCAACGGGATCTCCGTGACCAAGTAGTTCTTTTTCAACGAGAGATCTTCGCTGCCGTTCCCAAAACCAGTGATCCTGTTTCGACGCGGATACGCAAGCTGCGAAATGCAATTACTGGGGAGCTGCGAGGAAAGTGAAATGTTGCGAAGTGTGCAGCAAATTGCATTCCGAAGTAGAACGCAAGACCTAGAAACAGACGTAAGCTGTTGATAATAAGTGGTGATAAGAGATGCACAGCTTTGGAACGACAAGTGCACTTAAGAGGATAAGGCGACCTATACCCTTGGGTACAAATCTAGGGGTAAATCGGGGAAAGTTTTGGGAGGAATTAACATGAGGCGAGTGGTAGTCCTAGCATTACTGGCGTTGGCATTGCCGATGGCCGCTTGGGCGGACGGAATCACGATCATCAACGAAGCCGGCACGCTTGCAATCACGTCTGGGGGAATCGGTTTGTCGACGATCAGTTCGAAAGGGTCAGAACTGATTCAATATGGGAGCTACGCGGCCGCCAAGGGACAGTCCCTAGGCAGCGTCAGCTACGCGACAGGCGTTCTGCTGAGTGGCTCCGTTGCGACGGGCGGAACGTTTTCATCTACAGGCTCATCCTTTGACGTCGTCGGCAAAGGCAAATGGGCAAGCAACGTAACGGGGTCGCCATGCGGCGGAGGTTGCGCGCTGTTCACTGGCAGCTTCACTGGTCCGATCACTTGGACTATGACCGGACAGCAAGGCGCGAAGGTGTTCTATACACTAAGCGGCGACATCTCGGGCACACTGTGGAATGGCCGCATGGTGAACGGGACGACGACGCAAGAAATCTACAGCTCGAAGGGACAATTGGCCGCTGGCATCGGACACATCAACATGGGCACCACGCAGCTCGCTGTGCCGGAACCCGGAACTTTGGGTCTTCTCGGAACCGGGTTGATCGGTATCGCTGGAATGTTCCGTCGTAAACTGATCGGTCGATAACCTGGTTTTAGGTTCGCCCAGAACACTCAACTCATGGCCCCGCCCGCAAGGCGGGGCTTTTGATTTTCCAAGCCATCCCAGGCCATAAAAGATCGGCGCGACTGCGTTTACTCTCCGGTTCCCTCCGACGCCGACAACAGCACCTTCCCTTCTTCCCGAGTTACCGCAGTAATGGTCAGGGATGGCTTTGGCGTTGACGTTACGTTAGTCCAAACCTAGAGTCAGGCGCAGGGGGTAGTATGAAGGATATCCATGAGGTTTTGCGCCGCAAGCAGGCGCAGTACACACAGCTGGGGAAACAGATCGAGATGTTGCAACAGGCGGCCGAGAAACTACGCGAAGTCGCTCCCCTGCTCGCCGAAACCGACACCGAGGACGATAGCGCGGTACTGGCGGAAGTCGAAGACGAGAACTCCAATGCCATGGCGGCCAAGGCGAGCGCTCAATCCGCGCCTGCCGCAACCAAGTCCGGGCGCAGCGTAACTCCGCGGTGGCCGTAGAAAGCTGACCGCAGAAGCGCGAGGCGCCATGATATTGCAGACACTCCTGATGTCGAAAGACGACTTGACGGCGGAAACGCTGATTCAGGTTCTGGTGCAGTTTGGGGCGGCCGTGAGCCGCTCGAACACGGCCGATGTCGCGTTGTCGCGCCTCGCGGAGGAGCGTTTCGATCTGGCGATCGTCGACTTCGACGATCGCGACGCCGCCTTGCGGATGCTCGATGGATGCCGGGGTCTCGCCGGTCCCGACCGGAACTCGCCAGTGACCGTTGCGCTGCTGCCTGACGCATCCCAGGTACGCTCTATTCTCGGCGCCGGCGCGCACTTCATCCTGAGCAAGCCGGTGGAGGGCGAGCAGGCGCAAAATACCTTTCGCGCCGCTACGGCGCTGCTGCGCCGCGAAAGGCGGCAATCGGCGCGGATCGCGGTTCAGGCGGCAATTTCACTGCGCATTGATGATGCCACACTCGTGGAGGGCATCCTGCTCGACCTGAGCATGGGTGGCATGGACGTGTTGGCGGCCAAGCCGCTTCCATCGTCGACCGTAGTGCATGCCTCCTTCGAACTCCCCGATTGCACGGGCTCGATTGAAGGGTCGGCTGAGGTGGCGTGGAGCACGGCCAATGGTCAGACCGGATTCCGCTTTGTGGATATGGAAGCCTCAGCCCGTGAGCGGATGGGAGAGTGGTTGGGGGCCCGCTCTCACGAGGCGCTGCCCGAAGAACAGGAGGAGGTCAGCCCATGCAAACTGACCGACCTTAGCCTGGGCGGCTGCTATGTGCAAACCCAATCGCCCTTTCCTCAGTCTTCCACCGTTGACCTTTGCCTGCGCGCCGCGGGGATGGAGATTCATACCGAAGGACTGGTCAGGATCATGCATCCCGGGCATGGGATGGGGATTGAATTCCCTGCCCGGACCGAGGAGCAGCGCAAGAGCGTGGGCGAGTTCATTGCGTTTTTGACCGGCCAGCCGGGTGCCGACCCGCATTTGGAAACTTCGCCTCGCTCTCTAGTCGCAAACTCTGTCGACCTGAACCAGGCGAGCAGCGCGGAAGCCGACGTGGAGGATCCGCTGCTGGAACTGCTCCGGACCGGTAACACTCTGGAAGAAGAAGAATTTCTCGCCGAACTTCACCGGCAGCGAACTCCGGCGTCCGTCAACCAATAGAATCCAGCGCAGCGCCACAGAAAAACCGGGAACGGGAAAACACCCCGTCTTTGGTGTCGGCCCAGGTTCCCGGCTGGTCGGTTTCACTTCGTTGAGCGCAGGCTAACTCTACCGCCCGGTGTTTTGGTTTCCATTCGATTAATTTTCCGGGAATTTTCTTGCATGCAATAGAATTGCCCTTCCTTCGGAACGAGTTGCCTCGTCTCGATGGACGCGGGAGATGCGGCAAGCTGCAACTCCAAAGGAATATAGGGCCATCCATTTGCCAAGAACTTCGATCTCTCGTGCGTTGCTGCTGGCGGGCGCATGTTTCGCAAGCATCATTCCCTTCTTCCAGTGGGGCAATCCGTCAGGACACGATTTCGAGTTCCACCTGAATTCGTGGATGGAGGTGCTAGGACAGTGGAGGGCCGGCATTATCTATCCGCGCTGGGCCGCGATGGCACACTGGGGATACGGCGAGGCTCGTTTCCTGTTTTATCCTCCCGCTTCGTGGACGCTGGGCGCGGCGCTTGGCGCGATTCTGCCGTGGAAGCTAGTTCCGGGGGCGTATTGCTGGATTGCGCTAAGCCTGGCCGCGGCGGCGATGTACCGATTCGGTCGCGAGTGGCTTTCCCCGCGCGACGCATCGTTTGCCGCCATCTTTTATGCGCTGAACCCCTATCATCTCTTGATTATCTATTGGAGAAGCGCATATGCCGAACTGCTTGCGGCAAGCTTGCTGCCGCTTCTGGTGCTTTGCCTGCTGCGGATTTTCTCGCAGGAATCTGAGGCTGGCATTCAACCAACGTTATGGTTGAGTCTTGTCTCGGCGGCAGCGTGGCTCACGAATGTGCCCGCCGCTGTGATGATCCACTACTCAGCAGTCGGGATGGCATTGGTTTTGGCCGCTGACGGCGCGACGGGATCAGTGCACGAAAGACCGTTCGGAGCCAAGCATTGGCGCGGATTGATTCGAACAGGAATGGCGATTCTTCTCGGCGCTGGCCTGGCCTCGTTCTATTTAATTCCCGCCATCTATGAACAGAACTGGATTGACGTCAGCCAGGTGCTGTCGTTTGGAGTGCGGCCGCAAGATAATTTCCTTTTCACCATTCTCGCGGATGCCGACCATAATCGATTCAATTTTCTGGTTTCCACCCTTGCCTTAGTCGAAAGCATCGTTCTCTTTTTCGCGATCGTGTTTTCTCGTCGAGGGCGGGTCGCGGCGATTGATCGAACACGTTGGCTGTTGCTTTCGTCGTGGGGCGCGGGCTCGGCGATCCTCATGCTGCCGGTGAGTAATGTTTTATGGCAGCATTTGCCCAAGCTGCGCTTCGTACAGCTTCCGTTTCGCTGGCTGCTTTGCATGAACGCCGCCTTGGCCCTGCTCATCACCATGGCCACCCGGCGCTGGACTCCGCGCCTGCTGGCGTTTGTTTTTTTGCTGATCGCGCTAATCGCGGCTGGATATCGCTTTCAACGCCCTTGGTGGGATCGGGCTGCAGATATTCGTGAGATGGCAGATGCCATGGCGGACGGCACCGGCTACGAGGGTACCGATGAATATGTTCCAGCGGGAGCCGACGCCTACGAGTTAAATCGGGATCTTCCTCTCATCAGCAATGAAGCGAGAGAGCCGGTGACAGAGAAAATCCTGGAGTGGAAACCAACGGAAAGACACTTCACGGTGCACGCCGCTGATGCGGGGAAATTGGTGGTGCGACTCTTTAGCTATCCGGCATGGAAGGTCGTAGTAAATGGGCAGCCCGCCAGGACCGGGAAGACCGACATCACTGAGCTCATGGTCATTCCGGTTGCTGCTGGAGACAACGACGTGCAGATCCGGTTCAGGTCGACTCTTGATCGCGTTGTTGGAGACTTTGTTTCGCTAATCAGCTTGCTGGTTTTGATTGTTGTCTGGATTATGACCAGACGGCGAAGTCGGGTCGGGAGAATCTAAACTCGATTCATGCATCGCTCAATTCTATTGGCCACTTCGAATGCCGGTAAGCTTCGCGATTTTGCCGGAGCGGCTGCACACTTCGGCATTTCTGTGGCTAACCTGCCAAACTTTTCTTCGCTGCCGGAGGTAATCGAAGATGGTTCCACGTTTGAAGCGAACGCGCGCAAAAAGGCAGAGGCCTACAGTCTCGCCGCTCCGGGTGAAGTGGTTGTAGCCGACGATTCCGGCCTGGAGATTGACGCGCTCGGCGGAGCGCCGGGCGTTTACTCCGCGCGCTATGCTGCTCATGATCCGCAGAGTAATCGTCCGCACGAAGCGAAGCGCAATACCGCTGACGAAGCTAACAACGCGCGTGTGCTGCGCGAGCTTAAGAATATTCCCGAGGACAAGCGCACTGCTCGTTTCGTCTGCGTGCTCGCGGCAGCCCGAGATGGAAAAACTCTGGCAACTTTTCGCGGGGCCGCGGAGGGAATCATTCTCACGGCGCCGCGCGGGCGGAATGGCTTCGGATATGATCCGTTGTTCTTCTTCCCCGCCATTCAAAAAACGTTTGCCGAACTCAGCGCGGAGGAAAAAGCGCGCTACAGCCATCGTGGCGCGGCCTTTCGTGCTTTCCTGGAGTGGTATCGAAAAGCATAAGCGACCACCGATCTTATCCCTCCTTGACTTATCTTCGAACGGAAAACGATAATAGTTAGTTTTCACATTGCGCGGTCGTGAGGAACAGTTCATCGTGGCGTCTACTGCCAGTTCGGTCGCTCCAGTTCCAACTCAAATTTCACCTTCAAAGATAAAGCCGGGGATTGCCCCGTTGCGCGCTGGCCAAGGCATTTCGTTTTGGTTGCGGCGTCTGCATTCGCTCAGCGGCGTCGTGCCCATCGGCGCATTCCTTCTCGAGCACTTCATTTCGAACGCTGAAGCCTTCAAGGGCCCGATCGCCTATGGAAGGCAAGTCGAGTTTCTGAATAGCCTTCCGGGCGTTTTTCTGCTGGAGCTGTTTTTTATCTGGATTCCGATTCTCTATCACGGCCTTTACGGCTTGTATATCTGGTATCAAGGCGACACGAACGTCGTCGCTTATCCTTGGAGCGGCAACTGGCTCTACACGACGCAGCGCTGGACGGGCATCATCGCGCTCGCTTATATGGTGCAGCACACGTATTACTTGCGCTTCACCGGAGTGCACCTGGCAACGCATCCGATGCAATCTTTTGCCAAAGTTCAGGCGGAGTTTCAGAATCCCTGGATGGTCGCATTTTATTGCGTTGGCATCATCGCGGCTTCGTGGCACTTCAGCTATGGCCTGTGGCTTTTTGCCGCGAAGTGGGGCATCACTACCGGAGAACGAGCGCGACACCGTTTCGGTTATATCTGTTTCGCCCTCGCTCTCGGCCTGATTTTACTTGGCGGCGTCAGCATGACTGGATTTTTCAGAACGCCGCAACAGCCTTTGGATTCGAACGCGCTGGAAAATATCGTGATGCGATAGAAATTTTGCAAAGTTTTCCTGGGAAGGGCACGGCGTCCGCCGTTCTACTGCAAGACAAAGTAACGATGCGGGCTTTCGCCACCGGGCGCCCAGCAGATCGGATTTACACAGCATGGCAGCTCCGAAAGTTATCGTAGTAGGCGGAGGCCTCGCCGGCCTCGCCGCTGTTATCAAGATTGCCGAGATGGGCGGCGAGGTTGATCTGTTCTCGATCGTCCCGGTAAAGCGCTCACATTCGGTCTGCGCGCAGGGAGGCATCAACGCCGCCAAGAATCTCAAGGGCGAGGGCGATTCCACCTGGCAGCATTTCGATGACACCATTTATGGCGGCGACTTTCTTGCCAACCAGCCGCCAGTCAAGGCCATGTGCGAGGCGGCCCCGGGTATCATCGATTTGCTCGATCGTATGGGCGTTCCGTTTAATCGCACGCCAGAAGGCCTGCTCGATTTTCGCCGCTTCGGGGGCACGCTCTATAACCGGACCGCGTTCGCCGGAGCGACCACCGGCCAGCAACTTCTTTACGCGCTCGACGAACAGGTTCGCCGCTACGAATCCGAACGCAAGGTGAAGAAGTACGAGCATTGGGAATTTCTCTCGGCCGTGCTGGACGGACAGCGCGTAGCGCGTGGCATCTGCGCCATGGATCTGCGGACGATGGAAGTTCGCACTTTTCCTGCCGACGCGATCATCATCGCCACCGGCGGATGCGGCGCCATCTTCGGTAAGTCCACGAATTCGGTTGTGTGCACGGGATCGGCACAATCTGCGCTCTATCAGCAGGGCGCTTATTACGCGAATGGCGAATTCATTCAGGTCCATCCTACTTGCATCCCCGGAGAAGACAAGCTACGCCTTATGTCGGAGTCGGCGCGCGGCGAGGGCGGACGCGTCTGGGTTCCAAAAACCGCGGGCGACAAGCGGGATCCTAAGTCAATCCCGGAAAAAGAACGCTGGTATTTCCTCGAAGAGTGGTATCCGAAATACGGCAACCTCGTCCCCCGCGACGTGGCCACGCGCGCGATTTTCAAAGTAGTCTTCGAGCTCAACCTTGGCATTGACGGCAAGCCGATGGTCTATCTCGATCTCACCCACATCGACCGCAAGACGCTCGATCGCAAGCTGGAAGGCATTCTTGAAATTTACGAGAAATTTGTCGGCGACGACCCGCGCGATACGCCAATGAAGATTTTCCCGGGCATGCATTACACCATGGGCGGCCTGTGGATCGACTACAAACAAGCCACGAATATTCCCGGCATATTTGCGGCGGGCGAGGCGGAATACCAATACCACGGAGCTAATCGACTGGGCGCGAATTCGCTGGTGTCATGCATCTATGGAGGCTTTGTCTCGGGGCCGAACGCGGTGCAGTATGCGAAAAGTTTGGCAGCCGCCCCCAGCAACGGCCATTTTGAAGCCGAGCGCAAGCGCCAGCAAGAAATCAATGCCGGACTTATGAAGGCCGACGGCAGCGAAAATCCCTTTTTGCTCTGGCGCGAACTGGGCGCGCTGATGACCGAAAACTGCACCGTCATTCGTTACAGCAAAAAGTGTGAGGCAGCGGACGCCAAGCTGGTCGAACTACTGGAGCGCTTTCAGAAGATTAACCTCAGCGACCGCTCGCAGTGGGCGAACACGACGATTGCGTTTGCGCGCCAGCTCTACAACATGCTGCAACTGTCGCGCGTCATAGCGCAGGGAGCCGCAATGCGCGACGAATCTCGCGGCTCGCACTATAAGCCCGATTTCCCCGACCGCGACGACAAGAACTGGATGAAGACAACGAAAGCGACATTTGCACCTGATCTGGATGAGCCGAAGTTTGAGTTTGAGGCGGTGGATGCGAGTTTGATTCCTCCGCGGCCGAGGAAGTATTGACGTGGCGGGACGACTTTACATGTTTGTCATCCTTCGCGAAGCGAAGGACCTGTTCTCTTATGCGCTGACAGGAAAGCAGGTCCTTCGCTTCGCTCAGGATGACAAGGTTTAATTAGGGCTAACAGCCAAATGCCAAACAATAAGTCCGTAATCATCAAAATCAAACGCCAACTAACCCCCGACGCCCACGCGTCGTGGGAAGAATTCGAAATCCCTTACAAGCCGAACATGAATGTCACTTCGGCGCTGATGGAGATCGCGGCCAATCCGGTGACCTGTGACGGCAGGAAGACCACGCCTGTCACTTACGACTCCAACTGCCTTGAAGAAATCTGCGGGTCCTGCGCCATGCTGATCAATGGACGCGCCCGCATGGCGTGCTCTGCCCTGCTCGACCATTTCGAGCAGCCGATTAAACTTGAGCCGCTTTCGAAATTTCCTGTTGTGCGCGATCTGGCCGTCGATCGCAGCGTGCTCTTTGAGAATCTGAAAAAAGTCAAAGCCTGGGTGCCGGTCGATGGCAGTTACGATCTTGGTCCGGGGCCGCGCGTCACGCAGGAGGCGCAGGAAAAAGCTTATCCGCTATCGAACTGTATTTCCTGTTGCTGCTGCATGGAGGCGTGCCCGCAGTTCAATGAAGACACGGGTTTCGTCGGCGCGGCTACTATTTCGCAGGTGCGATTGTTCAATACGCATCCGACTGGAGCGGCTTTGAAGCGCGAGCGCTTGTCGGCGCTGATGGGGGATGGCGGCATACAGGAGTGCGGCTACGCGCAGAATTGCGTCGAGATTTGCCCGAAGGAAATTCCGCTGACCACCTCGATCGCTGAAGTTGGTGGCCAGGTGATGAAGCAGGCGCTGGGAGATCTGATGCGAAAGTAATGTTCCAAAACAGCGCGTTTCCAAACGCGACACCTAAGATCAATAAGTTACCCTCTGGTAACTATCGATATCTGCCTAAAGTAAGTGGCCTCGGTTAGAAATCACTCACAAAGTTTTTCATCTCTGGTTTACAATTCGAGAGCCTCGGGGAAAAGTGGTATTCCACGGATCCCAGGCTCTTGAGATGCTACATAGAGCATCGCTGCTATCGAAATGACGACAGGGCCAAAAGCGCGCGCTACGCTGCTGATGCCGCCGATCTTGCTCGCGCTGTTTACTTTTTTTGAGCTCATAACGCCGCAATCCGCGTTCGCGCTGCATCGCATTAACCATCCCCGCCGCCATCGTATCCTGCAGGCATTTCGTTTCCGCGGTCTCCGTGGGATGCTCTGGAATCCTCTGTTCCGCCCATCGCACGATTCGCTGGTGCGCCAGAACGAAGAAATCGACCGGCTCGATCTGCCTCGAATTCAAGATGACGACGAACTCGAAGCGCTCAAAGCGTCGGGTGACCTGGTGCCGATCACAGCCAGTGAATCTCTGAAGATCGAGCGCAGCCTCGATCCCTCACGCCGCTATTGCCGTCCGTGGACTCGCGACTTTGTGCAGGACCTTGCCGAAAGTTATTATCACCAATTTCACGCGCAAATTCAGGTGAACTCCGCCGTACGCACGGTCAAGGTACAGAAGAAATTGCGCCGCCACAATCGCAACGCGGCGCCAATCGATGGCGATACCGCGTCTTCTCATCTCGCGGGTATCACGATTGACCTGCAGCGCCGCGGCATGACCAAAGAGCAGATGCGATTCGTCGAGCACTATCTCTTTTATCTGAACGCGCTCGGCCTAGTCGAACCCGAAGAGGAGCGGCGCCACTGGTGCTTCCATATCATGGTTTCGGATCGCTACGATGACTGGCGCCAGACGCAGGCATTCTTCCCGGTTGCGCCCGTGGAACGGCCTGTACCTGCGCCAGCCACCGCAATAGCGGCCACCGATGGTGCTCCCGCCACAGTGGTGCCTGCCTCCAACTGACGGCTCCTTACCCTGCGATTTTCGACATAGAGTGAGCGTTAAGTTCTCCGTCCGCTACAATTTCTCCACAATGGTTGTTCTCATGGCCGGCCTTCCGGGAACGGGTAAAACGACGCTTGCGCGCGAACTGACGCGGCGCGCGAACGGCGCGCTGCTCGGTAAGGATGAAATACGCGCCGCGCTTTTCGCTCCAGAAGATATTCAATATTCCGTCGAGCAAGACGATCTGGTGATGGAGGTTATGCTCGACGCCGCACGCTATCTGCTGCAAAGAAATCCGTCGCGCGTCATTTTTCTCGACGGGCGGCCATTTTCGCGCCGCTCTCAGATCGACCGCGTGATTGAATTCGCGCGCGAACTCGCCCAGCCCTGGCAAATTGTTGAGTGCATCTGCTCTGACGAATCCGCTCGCCGACGGCTTGATCTCGCGGCCGGTCTGGCGCACCCGGCGGGCAACCGAACTTACGCACTGTACGAGGAAGTGAAACAGCGATTCGAAGCGATTGTCTATCCGAAAACCACAATCGACACCGACCAACCGTTTGACGAGTGCGTAGAGCAGGCCCTTGCCGCGATCGTTGCTTAACGGAGCACGAGCCTGCCACCGCTTCGTCGCATCGTATAGAATCCTTGCTCATCATGACCAAGTTCACTTTCGCTCTTGCCATTGCGCTCGCCCTCACTGTCTCGGCTGGCGCGCAAACTCCTGTGAGCAAGAAGGCTATGGAGATTCAAAACTCCGCTATCGTCATCGACACGCACGCCGATACGCCGCAGCGCTTTCTCGACGAAAACTATGACATTGGATCAACCGATCCGGAAGACCACGGCCATATCAGCCTCGATAAAGCCAAGGCCGGCAATCTGGGAGCGGAGTTTTTCTCCATCTGGGTTGAGCCGGAAACAAATCAGGGCCACTTCGCCCACCACACGCTCGATCTCATTGATTCGGTGTATGAGCAAGCGGCTCGCCATCCCGATCGCATGATGATGGCCTTCAGCGTCGCCGACATTGAACGCGCGCACCGCGGGCATAAGCTGGCCGCTTTGCTTGGAATTGAAGGCGGGCACTCCATCGAAAACGATATACGCCTGCTGCGCGATTATTACCGGCTCGGCGTTCGCTACATGACTTTGAGTTGGTCGAACACCAACGAATTTGCAGATTCTTCCGGCGATATCAATAATCCCAAGATCGAACATCACAACGGACTCAGCGAGGGCGGCAAGCAGATCGTTCTCGAAATGAATCGCCTGGGCATGCTGGTCGACATTTCTCACGTCGCTGACAAGACTTTTTATGACGCCATCGCCATCAGCAAAGCGCCGGTAATCGCCTCGCATTCCTCCGCTCGCGCGCTCACGAACCATCCGCGCAACATGACCGATGACATGCTTCGCGCCGTCGCCAAGAACGGCGGCGTCGTCCAGGTCAACTTCTATAGCGCTTTTGTCGACGAGAACTTTCGCAAAGCCGCCGAAGCCCAGGCGAAAGATCGCGATGCCGCGACCAAGGCCGATGCCGAGCAACTCAGAGCCGCCGGCAAAACCGTCACCTATCTTGACTCCGACCGCATCGAGCGCGAGTGGTACGCGAAGATCCCGCGTCCGCCGCTCGGTTCGCTGATCGATCACATCGACCACATCGCCAAGGTCGCAGGCGTTGACCATGTCGGCCTGGGATCGGACTTCGATGGAGTCAGCGGAGCGACTCCCGAAGGCATCGACTCGGCTGCCGATCTACCTAGAATCACCCAGGCGCTGCTCGACCGTGGCTACAGCGCGAGCGATATCCGCAAGATTCTCGGCGGAAACCTGCTGCGCGTCTTTAGCGAGTCCGAGCGGGTGAGCCGTGAAATGCAGGCTAGAACCAATTAGCCACATAGGTTCTCCCTGCTGATCCTTCGTGAACCTTGGTGCCCTTTGTGGTTGACGAATTTGGCGCGCCGCAAGCCGTTGGCGAACGCGCACTCGCCAATCCCTGTCGTACAATTAACGTTTGCCAAAATACATACAGGAGCATCCATGCGAACTCTGCTGCAGACGCTTGTCCTGATTGTTTCCACTTCGCTGCTTGGCGCGGCACAAACAGCTTCCACTCCACAGACTAAGACCTCGCCGCCGGTCAGCAAGCCCGCAAGCACCGAGCCTACGGCTATTATCCACACTACCGCTGGTGATCTGCATTGCACGCTTTTTCCTAAAATCGCGCCGATTGGAGTCGAGAATTTCATCGGTCTGGCCGCTGGCACCAAAGACTGGACCAGCCCGACCTCGCAGGCCAAGAAGCACGGTGTGGCGCTTTATGACGGCACCATCTTTCATCGCGTGATTCCGGAGTTCATGATTCAGGGCGGTGATCCGAAAGGCGATGGCACAGGCGATCCCGGCTATAAATTCAAGAATGAGACTTCGCCAGGGGTTACCTTTGACCGGCCCGGCCGCCTCGCCTATGCCAACTCCGGACCGGACACCAACGGCTCACAGTTTTTCATCACCGAAGTTCCCTATCCCAGCCTGAATGGCGGCTATACCATCTTCGGCCAGTGTGATGATGCGGCGGTCGAACTAGTTAAGCAGATCGCGCGCATGGCCAGCGACCCGAGGAACAACCGCCCGCTGCGCCCGATCAAGATCACGCACATCGAAATCCATCGCGCTGGTGCAACCACCGCCCATAAGGCCACGGCTAAGCCATCCGCCGGCACGCAGAAGCCGATGTAGTCGAGGCGAGACTGGCCTTGTCCCGATAGTTAGAAGAAAAATTCGATAGTTCGAGGAGACTATGACCCGCACACCCGGAACTTATGCCGTGTTCGAAACCAGCGAGGGGAACATTGTTTGCCGCCTGTTTGAAAAAGACGCCCCGAAAACTGTCGCTAACTTTGTTGAGCTCAGCGAAGGCAAGCGCGAATGGACGCATCCGACCACTCGCAAGAAGGTTAAAGATCCGCTCTACCACGGGACTATTTTTCATCGCGTGATTCCCGACTTCATGATTCAAGGGGGCGACCCGATGGGCACGGGATTTGGCGGTCCCGGCTATCAGTTTGAAGACGAAACGAAAGGTTCGCCGCATCGCTTCGACAAGGCGGGAAAGCTGGCCATGGCGAATGCCGGACCGAACACGAACGGCTCGCAATTTTTCATCACTGTCGCCAATACCGACTGGCTTTCCGGCAAGCACACGATTTTTGGCGAGGTGGTCGAGGGCTACGACGTCGCGGAAAAAATCTCCAAGGTCGCCAAGAATCGCCAGGATCGTCCGAATAAGGACGTCGTGGTGAAATCGGTCAAAATCGAGCGCGTATAGCGGCCCACTTGTCACGCCGGTAGATCGCCAGCCACTGTGATCGTGGTCACATTCTCTCGTGATGGCTGGCCTTCCTTGGCTGCACTCGCTATTCTTTATAATGTTCCGGTCTTTCCGAGAGCTTCTGGAGGCAGTCTGATGGCATCGTACAACGGTGTTCCGCTACCACCCAACGGGCAAAAGATTGAATATAACGACGGCAAATATAGCGTTCCCGACCACCCCATCGTTCCCTACATTGAAGGAGACGGTACCGGGCGCGACATTTGGAAGGCTTCGGTTCGCGTTTTTGATGCGGCGGTCGAGCGCGCCTATCAGGGAAAACGCTCCGTCGCGTGGTACGAGGTTTTTGCCGGCGAGAAGGCCAAGGCGCGTTTTCAGAACTGGCTTCCCGACGATACAGTAACCGCCATCCGCGAATTGCGCGTGGCCATCAAAGGGCCGCTGACTACGCCCGTTGGAGGCGGCATCCGCTCGCTCAACGTCGCGCTGCGCCAGATTCTCGATCTCTATGGCTGCGTTCGCCCGGTGAAGTATTACACCGGCGTGCCCTCGCCCGTGAAGCATCCTGAGCGCATGAACATTGTTATCTTCCGCGAGAATACCGAAGACGTTTATATGGGCATCGAGTGGGAAGAGGGCACGGCCGATGCCGCGCGGCTGATTGAGTTCCTCAACAAAGACATGTTGAAGAACGGAAAAAAGCAAATTCGCCTCGATTCCGGCGTCGGCATCAAGCCGATCTCGATCACAGGCACCAAGCGCCTGGTGCGCATGGCGATCAAACACGCTCTCGAAAACAAAAACAAATCTGTGACGCTCGTACACAAGGGCAACATTCAGAAATTCACCGAGGGCGCGTTCCGCAAGTGGGGATACGAACTCGCTACTGAAGAGTTCCGCGAACAAGTTGTGACCGAACGCGAGAGCTGGATTATCGACAACAAGGACAAGAAACCCGCCCTCACCATTGAAGAGAACGCCAGCCTCATTGAGCCGGGCCTCGAGTTTGCCAGCGACGATTTCCGCCGCGATCTCTACAAGGAAGTGAAAGATTGTCTCGATTCGATCTATGCGACGCACGGCAAGGGCGCGTGGAAGAAAAAGCTGATGATCAACGATCGCATTGCCGATTCCATCTTCCAGCAGATTGTGACGCGCGCCGATGAATACAGCGTGCTGGCCACGCCCAATCTCAATGGCGATTACATTTCCGACGCTTGCGCCGCGCAGGTTGGCGGGCTCGGCATCGCTCCGGGAGCGAATATCGGCGACGGCTATGCCATCTTCGAAGCGACGCATGGGACCGCTCCGAAGTATGCGGATAAAGATGTGATCAATCCCGGCTCTGTGATTCTTTCGGGCGTCATGATGTTTCGTTTCCTGGGTTGGGGCGAAGCTGCTGACTTGATTGAGCAAAGCCTGGAGCGCACCATCGAACAGAAAAAAGTCACGTATGATTTCGAGCGCCTGATGGAAGGCGCCACGAAAGTCAAAACCAGCGAATTTGCCGACTGCGTGATCGAAAACATGCGGGTAGCAGTCGCTGCGGACTAGGAAACTCTCGATCTCCTTCGCGTGCCTTAGTGTCCTTCGTGGTTAACGCGTTTTGACAAGAAAGGAAATTCATGCGCAATAAAGTAACGATTGTCGGCTCGGGAAACGTGGGCGCAACGGCCGCTCATTGGATTGCTTCGAAGGAACTGGCTGACGTTGTCCTGATCGACATTATTGAAGGCGTTCCACAGGGCAAAGGCCTCGACCTGCTCGAAGCCATGCCGATCGAGAAGCGCGATTCTGCGATTCTCGGCACCAACGACTATGCTGATACGGCGAAATCCGACATTGTCGTCATCACCGCCGGAATCCCCCGCAAGCCCGGCATGAGCCGCGATGATCTGCTGAATACCAACCACAAAATCATGAACGATGTGGTCGGCAAGATCGTGCAGCATTCGCCGAACTGCATCCTCATCATCGTTTCGAATCCGCTCGACGCGATGGCGCAGTCTGCCTACAAGATGAGCGGATTTCCGCGCGAGCGCGTCATCGGCATGGCCGGCGTGCTTGACTCCGCGCGCTTCCGGACATTTATCGCGCAAGAACTTAAGGTCAGCGTGGAGAATGTAAACGCCTTCGTCCTTGGCGGGCACGGCGATACCATGGTCCCGCTTCCCCGTTATTCCACGGTCGCTGGAATTCCTATCACCGAGTTGATGGACAAAGCCACACTCGATCGCATCGTGCAGCGTACGCGCGACGGCGGCGCCGAGATTGTCAAATACCTAAAGACCGGCTCCGCTTACTACGCTCCGTCGGCAGCCGCGACCGAAATGGTCGAGGCCATCCTCAAAGACAAGAAAAAGATTCTGCCCTGCGCCGCCTATCTCAACGGAGAATACGGCATCCACGGCCTTTTTGTCGGCGTGCCGGTGAAACTCGGCGCTAACGGCATCGAGCAGATCATCGAGATCAAACTCACGGCGGAAGAAAAAGCGGCGCTGGATAAAAGCGCTGCCGCGGTAAAGGAATTGATCGCGGTGATTAATGTCTAACTTGCCTTAACAGGGACTTAAAATGCGTGTCATCCTAGCGAAGCGAAGGACCTGCTTTTGGCCAATGCGCGCGAAAGCAGGTCCTTCGCTTCGCTCAGGATGACAAGCATTAAGGGTTCCGCTACGCCCCCAATTTCACTTCCGTGATCGCCCCCGGCTGCTATAGTGTCTGGGGCCAGAACGATGGATTTTGACCAGCTAGAAATCTTCCTGGAAGTAGCGCGCCTCTCCAGTTTCTCGCGCGCGGCGGAGAAGCGTTTTCGCACCCAGCCTGCGATCTCCTCGCAGATTCGCGCCCTTGAAGAAGAAGTCGGAGCTCGCCTGCTCGACCGCTCTGGAGGCCGCGTTTCGCTCACCGCCTCCGGCAAATTGTTTTTCAAATATGCCGAGGAGACGCTCGAACGGCGCAAGACTATTCTCAACGAGATCGCCGAAACCGAACGCGTCCCCCGCGGCGAAATTGTTGTGGGAGCGAACGAAGGCACCTGCCTGCACATTTTGCCCGGAGTGTTCGCGCAATTCAAACGCGACTATCCCAACGTTGCCGTGAATATCAAGCGCTCGGACTACGCGCGAATTCTCGACTCGATCCTCGAAAACGTGGTTGACTTCGGTGTAATCTCGCTGCCCGTCAACGACAATCGGCTTGAAGCGCAGATGATTCACCGCGACGAACTGGTCGTCATCACTTCTCCGAAGCATCCACTGGCGGCAAAGAAGACCGTCACCGTGAGCGAGGTTGCGACCTATCCGCTCGTACTGCCGAAGCTCGGGCACACCCGCGACGCGCTCAATGCGCTCTTCTATGACCATCATCTGAAACCGCAAGTGGCTATGGAGCTTGATTCAAGCGAACTGCTGAAGCGTTTTGTGGCGGCCGACGTCGGGATAGGCTTTATCCCCCGGTCGAATATCGAACAGGATATACGGGCCAAGGCGCTGGTGGCGATCACGCTGGCAGACCTGCAAATCCGACGCGATCTGGCGCTCGTGTTCCGCAAGGACAAATCGTTAAGCCGCGCGGCCAAGGCTTTTATGGAAATCGCCGTGAAGGAAAAGAATTTTCCCACGACCGCGGCTGGGAAACGATCGAAATGATCCGGGCAAGACTAAGGCCGGTTGAAGCGAAACGGATCCTTCGTTTTCTTATCCTGTTGTCACTCGTGGGCGCCACCGTCGTGGGCGCCACCGTTGGCCAGAAGCAATCATCTCCTTCTG
This sequence comes from Terriglobales bacterium, assembly GCA_049511995.1. Classification (GTDB taxonomy): domain Bacteria; phylum Acidobacteriota; class Terriglobia; order Terriglobales; family Acidobacteriaceae; genus Acidiflorens. The sequence goes on along the minus strand of JBEKXO010000002.1, from coordinate 11,345 downwards.
CGACCAAGCTCGTCTCTCTGAAGGTCACGGGGACGACGCGCTATAACGACAAGGAAATTCTCGCTGCGAGCGGCTTGCAGATCGGTCAACTCGCTGCTGACGGCGATTTCAAAGAGGCGGTGCAGCGGCTGGGCAATTCGGGACTATTCAGCGGAGTGATGTATTCCTTCACTTCATCGGGCAAGGACGTGAAGCTCGAGCTTCAGCTCACGGATGTCGACGAGAGCAAGCTGGTCCCGGCGCACTTTGATAATTTCGTCTGGTTCACTGACGATGAACTAACCCGCGAATTGCAAAAGCGCGTTCCGCTATTCAAGATGTTGCTGCCCATTAGCGGCAATCTTCCCGACCGGGTTTCCGAGGGGTTGCAGTCCATTCTCAGCGACAGGCAATTTCCAGGGCGGGTCGATTATCTGCGCGAGGGTGACGAGGCCGGAGGCGCCCTCCATGGAATCGATTATCACGTGGAGGAGGTCGGGATCACGATCCGCGACGTAGAATTCCCGGGCGCTTCGCCAGAGCAGGCGGCTCTGCTGGCAACCGCCGCTCGCGGTCTCAAGGGCGCCGAATACCGACGAGCCTCTCTGGCCGCCGTGGCCAGGTTTGACCTGTTGCCGGTATACCGGCATCGCGGATATTTGAAGGCTGCGTTTGCGCCTTCCGACGCGCGCGTGCTGCCTCAGCCTGCTGCGGCTGACCCACAAGACCGCGCACAGGTTGAGGTTGACGCAATCATTCCGGCGACTCCGGGCAAGATCTACTCGACCTCCGGGGTTGCGTGGAAGGGCAACTCTGCGCTCGGCGCTGCCGAGGTTGCACCACTCATTCACTTGCCAGTGGGTCAGCCTGCCGATGCGGTAACGCTGCTGCGCGACATAGAGAGCGTGAGCAAGCTTTACCGCAGCCGTGGCTACATGACGGTACAGATCAAGCCGGACGCGCAACTCGACGATGAGAAGAGCACAGTGCACTACGATCTGAACGTTGTCGAAGGGGATCTCTATAAAATGGGCGAGCTAGAGATTCTGGGCCTCGACACGCAGACTACAGCGCACATGCAGGCAGCGTGGGCATTGCGTCAAGGTCAACCCTATAATGCCGATTACCCCAACAAATTTCGCACGGAGACCGGGAAGCTTCTGCCCCGCGGCGTGCAGTGGACGATCACAGTGCACGAGTCACTGGAGAAAGACAAAACCGTCGACGTGGAAATCCGCTTCAAGCAGCAGTAGCGCGCGCAGTTGCGCGAAACTCATTCTGTTGCCATCATAAAGAGTAAGATGATGAGTGTGACGTCCGAGGACGATCCGCCTCATTTCAGAGGAGAAATTATCAGATGAAAGTCAATCAGATTGCGGCTGCGGTTCTGGGGATTCAGCTGTTGGTTGGTATGGCGGCGGTTCCGGCGCTGGCTGCCGGCAAGAGCCAGACTTTGACCGGCGTGGTGAGCGATGCCATGTGTGGCGCAAAACATGAAGAAATGCCCACCAAGCCCGCCGAATGCACGCGCGCCTGCGTGAAGCATGGCGCCAATTACGCGCTCGTCGTGGGAGACAAAGTCTATACGCTCCAAACTTCGGACAAGGCCGCGCTCGATAAGCTGAACGAGCTGGCCGGAGCGAAGGCTAAAGTTAGCGGCGACGTGGATGGCACGACTGTCAACGTGAAATCAGTGGCTGCGGGATCGTAGCAAGCTTTTCTTCGGACTCCTGGCCACTCAGTTGGCTAGCCTAAATCAGTGGTGGAGGCGAAGAAGCGTTCTCTGCGTCTTGCGAGCGCAGCAAGGGTTCCCGCACAGCACTCCACCCTGATCTCTTCATCACTCCAGGTGTTTTGTTGCACCTGCTTCTCCTCCGCAATATTGACAATAGTTTTTACAACTTAATGACATACATTGACCCGGCATAGGGTAGACTCGCCGCGTTCAGAGGCTGAGACCGCCGCCACGTAAGAATACTCAGCCAAGATATAGGAGAATGCTATGCAACCATGCCACAACGCGCGTCGGCTGTACCTGTTCGCTCTCGCCGTAGTGTTATGCGGCGCCACCTATGCAGCTGCCCAGCCCGGCACGCTCGACCTGACGTTCGCCAACAACGGCATTTTCGCTGCACCGAGCACTCTGAGAGGCGCGGCAGCCGTCGCCATCCAGAGCAATGGCAACATTGTTGTGGCTGGCGGCGGGGCCGTTGATCAAACTTCCGCTGACACGTTGGTTCGCCTCACTCCTGCCGGCGTGCTCGACCCGAGCTTTGGTTCCGGTGGCGTTGTCACGGTCACCAACCCGGGCGGAAGCGTCTATTACGTCGATGGCTTTTTCGCTCTTGCCATCCAATCGAACGGCGAAATTGTCGCCGCAGGCGCAGCCCAACTGGAATCGGGCAACGTCATCGTCCAAGTGGCACGATTTCAAACCAACGGCAGCCTCGATCCTTCCTTTGGCAGCGGCGGATTCACCACCACCACCGCGATTACAACCACTCCCTACAATAGTTCTGCCCCGCGGACCGCCGCGCTCGCGTTGCAGCCGAATGGAGATATTCTGGTGGCCGCGAGCTACTCGAATCTGATGGCTCGCTTCACCAGCGGTGGCCAGCTGGATACGACTTTTGGCAGCGGCGGCATCGTCAACCTGGCGAATACTGGCGCCAGCCTCTCAACCGCTCCGACCCAAATCGCCGTTCAAAAGAACGGCAAGATACTGGTTGCTTCCGGCAGTCTTGCACCGACTCCCCAGCTTCAAGCCGGAACCATCAGCCGCTACAATAGCAACGGCTCGCTCGACACCACCTTCGGGGCGTCAGGAACGGCTGCCTCTGTGGGTTCGGCCTCAGCTCTATTGCTGCAAAGCGATGGCAAGATCGTAGTCGCGGGCAGCCTAACCAGCAGGATCATTGCACCTCCCGCGGCGAACTATGTCGGCTTCGGGATCGTCCGCTACACTTTGAATGGCGCCATCGATAAGACCTTCGGCAGCGGTGGAGTTGCGATTGCCGATTTCGGCGGGAGCGCCCCCCTCTCCGGAGCCTTCGCCCTCGCCATTCAGTCCAACGGTGAGATCGTAGCCGCCGGCGCAGCCGCCCAGGGCGCGCTCAACCTCAGCTTCGACTCGGCGTTCGGCCTCGCTCGGTTTACCAGCGCCGGCCAGCTCGACTCCAGCTTCGGATCGGGCGGATTGGTGACCACCACCATCGTGAGCGGTAGTTCAAATGTCTTTTCCGACGTGACCGGCTTGGTTATCCAAAGCGACGGTAAAATCGTAGCCGCCGGGAATACAGAGGTGGATCAGGGCTTCGGCGGCGGAAGTGGCGCCTACGTGGCTCGATACCTGGCACAATAAGCGCTCGGTCGAACCTTTCGCAGCTGGACAACATAAACCATCAACCGAATAAAAAAACCGGCGGAGAGCCCGCCGGTTTCTTTTTGTCCGCGATTTTGCGCTACTGTTGCTGTTGTTGTTGAGTCTGGTCCGGATTGTCATCGCGACGCTTCAGCGTAGGCCGATCGTCGTCACTGCTGCTGCCCTTGTCACTGCCGGTCTTATCGCTGCTAGAAGTACGGCGGAGACTGGGACGGCTGCCATCTTTTTCTTCGAGCACCTTGTGCCGGTTCTCGATGGTGGCCAGCCGAGCTTTCACGTCCTCGAACTCAGACGTGGTGACAATGTACTGTGGCTTCGCCGGCAGGATGGTCGCGATCTCCTTTTGCGAGGCCGCGATGCGGTCGGGCGTCTGCGGGTGCGAAGCGAACGCCTTGGCGATCGTCCCTGGCTTCTTCTTTTCTTTCGCCTGAATTTTCTCGAAGAAACTGATAAACGCCTGCGGATCGTACCCCGTCTTATACATATATTGCAGGCCGAGATAGTCCGCTTCCGCTTCGAAGTCGCGTTGGAACTTCATGAAGGTAAGCGGCAGTCCAAGTCCCGCAGCTTCGTAGATCCCATAACCAATGCCGCCGCCAAGAAAGATCAGAGGAATCGTGCCGATATTGGCCCACTGCGCGCGCGTCATCTGGCGAGTGCCATGCCGGGCGGCAACGTGCGAAATCTCATGCGCCATCACGCCGGCCAACTCTGCTTCTTCGTCCGCCGCTAGAATCAAGCCTGAATTCACATAGAAGAATCCGCCAGGCAGCGCGAACGCGTTCACTTCGTCAGAGTCAATCACCTTGATCGTGAATGGCACCTGCGCGTCTGAGTTGCGCACCAGATTCTGGCCGATGCGATTGACGTACTCGTTCACGACGGGGTCCTGAACCATTTTCACGCTGTTTTCGACCTGCATCGCGTATTGCTTGCCCATTCTGATTTCGGTCTCGAGCGAGTACCAGTTGCCAAGGCCGCGGCCGCCAATCTTGCGGTTGCCGATCGCATCGACATCGTCCTTGCCGCCGTCATGTTTAACTTTGCTGTCAGGAGGCTCCTGAACCGGCTGCTCACCACTCGGCGTAGAATTGTTCGTTGTGTTGCCGGAGGAGTTCGCAGTTGTTGTCGAACTCGGCGCGGTAGACGGAGTCTGCGTCGATGGAGCTTGCGAGGTCGTTGCGGTAGGGTTCGCGCCAGTGGTCGATGCCGGTGCAGTCGTGCCCGAGGTTGCTGTGCTGGGACTTTGCGTACCCTGATCATTGGACTGCGACTGCGGTTGGGTGGCCTGCGGCTGAGAAGTCGAATTCTGAGAAGTTTGATCCTGCGCCAGCACTGGCAAAGCCAGTAGCGCCAGTAAACTCAGGGAGATCAGCGATTTACGGAAGGACATTGGCACACCCCGCGGAAACCAGGTCGGTTGCGAGTATTATACCCCCGTTAGCAAGCGGGAGCGACGGAGTTTTCCTGCTAATTGGACGCAGGCATGCGCCGCCGAGTTACCTGCTATTTTAGAGGCTCACCAGTTTCCTTCGTGCAACTTCGTGTTCCCCGTAGTGCCCTTCGTGGTGAACCGGCTTCGCGCGCGCCCAAACTCTCTTTCTGTTTTCGATCTCGCTGGTGTACGATGGCGCGACTTTCTAGAAAGAGGGCCCAGCCATGCTGAATCGCCGCAATTTTCTATCATCGTCCTTTGCCTCTTCCGTCGCCGTGAGCGCCAGCCTCGCCTGGCGCGGCAATTTGTGGGCGCAACTTGAGTCCCTGCCCTCCAAGCTCCCCGACCGTTCCCTCTTCGACCAAAACGAAAACGCCTATTGGCGTGAATTGCGCAAGCAATACCTGATTCCCGCCGACGAGATCTATCTCAATAACGGCACCGTCGGATCGAGTCCCGCGCCCGTGCTCCGCGCGATATTTGAAGGCTACGAAACCACCGAAAAGATGAACCAGGAAGACCCAGAGGATTATCCGATTTGGGGGTACGCCGCCTGGAATGAGTTTCGCGATCCGCTGGCGTCTTTCGTTGGCTGCAACCGCGACGAAATCGCGCTGCTCCGAAACGCCACCGAGGCCAATAGCTACATCGCCAACGGCATCGATCTCAAGGCTGGCGACGAGGTGCTGATGACCGACCAGGAGCATCCGGGCGGCCAGCATCCGTGGGATCTGCGTGCCAAGCGCTATGGCGTCGTGATCAAGAAGTTCAACCTGCCGAAGCCGGTTATCAATCCCGCCCAGGTGGTGGATCTGGTCAGCGCCATGATCACCTCGCGCACGCGAGTTTTATTCTTCAGCCACATCACCACGGCCACAGGAGTAGTCCTCCCCGCCAAGGAACTCTGCGCCCTAGCCCGCGGCAAAGGCTTGATTTCCGCGGTCGATGGCGCGCACGTCCCCGGCATGATGCGCCTCAACCTGCACGATCTCGGCTGCGACATGTATTCCGCGAGCCCGCACAAGTGGCTCCAGGCGCCGAAAGGCTCGGGCTTCCTCTACGTCCGCGATGAAATGATCGACCGCCTCTGGAGCACCATCGCCACTGAAGGTTGGGACGATCCCAAACTCCGCGCCGAACGCTTCCAGCGCATCGGCAGTTCGAACGTTCCCGCGCTCTGGGGATTGCGCGCCTCGGTTCAACTCGCCAACGACATCGGCATGGATCGCATCGAACGCCGCCATCGCCAACTCTGCGACTACATGCTGAACGCCATGATCCAACGAGGCGCGCAGTCGTGGACCTCTCCCGACCCCAGGCTACGGTGCGCCCTAGCTACGGTAAACGTTCCGCCCATTGTGCGAATGGATCTGGAAAACTGGATGTGGAAAGAAAAGAAAATTCGCATCCGCGGCGGCGAACCAAATAAGCTGCGCCTGTCGACGCCCTATTACTTGTCGAAGGAGGATATCGACCGGTTTTTGAGTGCGTTTGACGAGTACAAGAAGATGAAGGGGTAGATCGAACACCACTGAATGCCTCTTCCGGCGATGAGGTGCTGGGCTTGGAAATGGCTGACGGCGTCTGGCGTCCGCAGAAACAAGAGTCGACCGGAGGTTTATCTGATTCCGCGGAGCGATGGGCGCATGGCGATTGGCGCGACGGCCGAGGAGGCAGGATTCGATAAGCGGACGGTGCCGGAGACAATACTGAAGTTGCGGCAGGCGGCGATTGATCTGGTTCCGAGGTTAGCGGAGGCGCGGATTGTGGAAGATTGGGCGGGGCTGCGTCCGGGAACGCCCGACGGGCTGCCGATTCTGGGCGCAACGCCGACCCCGGGATATTTTGTTGCTACCGGGCATTTTCGGGACGGGATTTTGCTGGCTCCCGTGACGGCTGGGGTGATGGGGCAGGTGATTGTCGGGGGGAAACCAGAGGTTGATTTGAGCGCCTTCGCGCCAGCGCGGTTTCGAAGCTAAGATCTATCGCGCAGCAATGGTTCTTGGGCTGATTGGTGCCAACGGGGTGATTTCGACAGCTATAATCTTGCGGTGAATACAAAGCTAGTTTAGTTGGGGCGGTAAAAACTGAAATGAGGACCTTTTTTCGCCTTTGCTTTCTGATCCACCTGGCGGTAGCATCGGCGCTTGCGTCCGCACAGGAAGTACTGCCACTCCCCCTCTACACTGTCGATCTCTCGAAATTGATCTCTCGGGAGCTGGATATTAACGCCACTGGGACTCTTACGTTCCTCACGGAGCACACGCTGGCGGTCAGCATATGCCGCAATTTGCGATGCAATCTTGCGACGTTCGATTTGGGGGGCGAGACGCCACGAATGATTGCAAAAACCAATGAATTTCATGCCTCCTCAGCACTTTTTCGCGCCCCAGAGGGCCGCGTACTAGCGGGCAATATGCAGAGCGAGGGCAAGATGGGTGCTGTTCTTTTCGACTCCGACCTGCACGTACCAATACTGATACCAAAAGCAGTCGACAATCGTCCGCAGTTCCTCTCTACAACAGGCGAGACATTCGTTAAGCAGAATCAGCATGTTTGGGTTGCCTACAAGATGGGGCCTCCACCCGAGCGAATTCGGGAGGGCATCGGTGCGGTGTTATCGGTGTCGAACGAAGCGGTGGCCTATCTCGATCAGGGCACGGTGCATATAGAGGGAATGGACGGGAAGCCCCTTGGCATGTTCGCGTTAAAGGCTAGGCCTACGATCCGCTTTGTCGGGCATGACCGTCTCTGGGTCGAAAGCGGTTCAGAGGTAGAAATAGCCGATTTCAATGGAAAGCTGATTCAAACGCTGGAAAAGCCGGATGGGTGGGGCTTCAGGATTGGGCAATCCTCGGACGGAAGCCGGATACTCTACGACCGCTACACGCGGCACATTTCACTAGCTCAGAAAGCCGAGGAAGATGCGGTTGCTGTAGTCACACTGGGAGTCGGAGTCGGCGACGAGGGAGCTAATGCAGAGATGGTCCAAGTGATCGACACGAGGAGCGGAAAGAAGTGCTTTGAATGGAATAGCCGCAAGAACTTATTAGTGGCAGGTCAATTTCATGCGGATATCGATCCGTCGGGCCGACTGATTGCCATCATGAACCGAACCGCGCTGAATATCTACAGATCGCCCGAGACCTGCATCGAGAAGTAAGAACCGCTTGAGGCCCAACTGTCGTAATATCCCCAATTACACTCATCGAAGAGATCGGAATGCTGACGGCTGATCGCAGCACTGAGGGGTATCGGGAATAAACGGGGTTCGCGGTGGCTCCCGCCGACCCGGTCGAGACAAAAATCCCCACCCTAACGTCGCACAGAACGCGACGTTGAGGATGGGGCACCCGGCCGACGCCGGGATATTTTGTTGCTACAGGGCATTTTCGGGATGGAATTTTGCTGGCTCCGGTTACGGCTAGGGTGATGGGGCAGGTGATTGGCGGCCGTAAGACGGAGTTCGATTTAGAGGCCTTCGCGGTGGGAAGGTTTAGAAGTAGAAGTTGTTAATGTACGACGATTGTGTTTGCGCGAGTGTAGTTTGGTGGGATAATTGCGGCAATGCTTGGTCCTCTCCAGCCCGTGCGTTCCGGGCCAGCGAAAGCCTGGATGACATATCTGTCATGCGGCGCCCTTTCCTTACTCGGGGCAGCCGGCTTCGTTATAGTTTCCCTGAAGTACGGGACTAGCCGTCCTTTGGTTCTGGTTTGCTACGCCGCGGTATTCGTACTGGCGGTTATTTTCTTCATGGTGACGAGGACTCGTCCGGCCACAAAAAGATTCTTAACTATGTTCTGCTGGGTTTCGGTCATGTTGGCCAACTTGCCGGCCTGGCTGCCAAAACCTCCCGCCAAGAAGATTCCCGCAAGCAAGTTGCTTGACAGGATGGTTCGCAGATCAACATTGGCCGAGCCGGGCGGCAGGCCATTTTATCTAAAGGCGACTATGAGGGATCGCGACGACGATAAGTCACAGCTCAACGGAACTGTTGAGGAATATTGGATTTCCCCCACGAAGTGGCGGCGCGTCATCAAACTGCGCGACTTTTCTCAGACCAAGGTTGTCAACGGCAGCGACGTTTATGAAGACAACAACGGAGATTATTTTCCAGTCGAGGATGAGAACCTCGCGGACGAGATTGTTAACCCCCTCCCGAGGTCTACCGTTGATCTGCTTAAAAAGCTGGATCTTGTCGCGATCGAACCCGGCACGGGAGATGGCCGCTGTCCAATCATTGACAAGTATTTTAAGGATGCCGGTGGCCAAAATGGGAGAGTCGTGCTTGCGTACTACTGCGACACCGGGTTGTTGATGTACTTTTGGTCGCCGTCATATTCCAACGGAGTGATGACAGATTATCGCAAGTTCCACGGGAAGCTGCTTGCCTTTGCGACCCAAGATAATCCCGTTAATATTCACGTTGATACCTTGCGGGACTTAGACGCTCGCGACGGGAACCTGTTTGCCGTCGCCCGACAGACTCCTTTGGATCGTCGAGTCACAACCAAGACGGTCAACGAGGCAGAAATTCGGAAGTTTATTGCGCAAAAGACGGAGATTCGATGGCCCGGATCCGCCGGCAAGCCAAACGAAAACAGCGTGAGGGTGGATGTCGTCATTGGACGCGATGGGCGTGTCAAGGAGGCGTGGACCTATGATCCAGTGGATAACGCCACCGAAGATGCGGTGCTCACAGCGGTACGGAAATGGACGTTTAGCCCTCAGACAGTCGACGGAATCCCAGCACAGATTAAGAGCACGCTGACTCTTCCTTTTTCGGCCAATGTGCAGACCGCCTCTTGGGAAGAATCACAAGATCACCCAAAATAGACACGTATGTTGCCCGCGGAGTGGATGCAAAGCGTACGAATCGCGGCTCCTACCGCCGCTACATCCGCAAGCGCCCACGCCTCCGTATATACTGGAGCGTTTTCGGCAAGCATTCTTTTTTTGCGATCATTTCTATCAGTATCCGCGCGCCCTGCGCGCCAGAAAGGCACCTTGTTATGGCTTCTCCGGCAGTGGATTTTGCCCGCAGCAATCAACCTCGGTTTCTTGATGAATTGAAGACTCTGCTTCGCATTCCTAGCATCAGCACGCTTGATGAACATAAGATCGATGTGCAGAAGGCGGCGGAATTTGTGGCGGCCGAGTTGAAGCGCATTGGGATGGAGCATGTCGAGATCATTCCGACTAAGGGGCATCCGCTGCTTTATGCCGATTGGTTGCATGCGGCGGGCAAGCCTACGGTTTTGATGTATGCGCATTACGATGTGCAGCCGCCTGATCCGCTGGATGAATGGCACACTCCGCCGTTTGATCCGACGGAGCGCAACAATAATCTTTACGCGCGCGGGGCGGTCGACGATAAGGGGCAGCTCTGGATGGAAGTAAAGGCGCTGGAGTCGCTGATGAAGGCGCATGGCGGCAAGCTGCCGATTAACGTCAAAGTGATTTTTGAGGGCGAAGAAGAGGTGGGGGGCGAATCGATTGCCGCGTATGTCCGCAAAGAGAAGGCGAAGTTGAAAGCGGATTTCGCGCTGGTGTGCGATACGGAACTGTTTGCGCCGAATCTGCCGACGCTGTGCGTGGGGCTGCGCGGGCTGGTTTATACGGAGATTGAGGCGGTGGGGGCGAAGACCGATCTGCACTCGGGCATGTATGGCGGAGCGGCGCCGAATCCGCTGTTTGCGCTGGTCAAGATTATCAGCAAGTTGAAAGATGCTAAGGGGAAGATTCTGATTCCGGGATTTTACAAGGGCGTGAAAAAGCCTAGTAAAGATGAGCTGAAGGCGTGGAAGCGGCTGCCGTTTAATGAGGAGACTTATCGCAAGACGGAAGTGGGATCGAAGGTGCTGACGGGCGAGCCGGGATATTCGGTGCTGTATCGCACGTGGGCGCGGCCGACGCTGGAGGTGCATGGGATGCCGGGAGGATTTGTGGCTCCGGGGGCGAAGACGGTGATTCCGGCGAAGGCGTCGGCGAAGGTTTCGATGCGACTGGTGCCGAACCAGGATCCGGACGACATCTTTAAACGCTACTCGGCTTTCGTAAAGAAACTCACGCCCAAGGGAATTGAGATCAAGATCAAGACTTATAGCAAAGGGGCGGCTTGCGTGGTCGGGACCGATAACGAGTACATCCAGGCTGCGACTGAGGCGCTGCACGATACGTTTAAGAAGGAAACGGTGTTTATTCGCTCGGGCGGGTCGATTCCGATTGTGACCGACTTTCAGGATGTGCTGAAGATTCCTTCGGTGATGATGGGCTTTGGGCTGCCGGACGATAATTTGCATGCTCCGAATGAGAAGTTTCATATTCCGAATTTTCATCGCGGGATTGAGACGATTTGCCTGTTCTTTGAGAAGCTGGGGTGAGGCAGGGTCGAATAAGTAGCGCGGGAATCTTGCCGCCTGTCCGAGGCATCTTTGGCTTGGCTTGGCGGGCGAGACGCCCACCGGACAGCCGCCGAGACGGCGGCGCTACTATCGCTCCAGGTAGTTAGGACAAGGCTCCGGAACCCACCCGGTAATCCCCAATTCC
>JBEKXO010000001.1:0-92414 GCA_049511995.1 Terriglobales bacterium | reverse complement strand
ATATCCATTCTTGCCCTCGCGCATGGCGCGATAGACGGCTTCAATCATGTGCGCCGGAGTTTCAAAGTCAAAGTTGAGCGGGTCGCCAATGTTCAGAGGCAGAATTTTGTGTCCCTGCCGCGCGACCTCATCGGCGATGCATGCCAGGTCGCGGATCGCATAACGAACATTTTCCAGGCGGGCGGCAGGCGCGATCTCGCGGAGTTGAGTAACCGGCATGAAAGAATTCTAACCGCAGAGGCGTGAAGGGTGCAGGAAAATCCAGGCGAAAATGAATCTCGGCAGATGAATCTCGGCAAACGGGCAGTGCATTCAGGCAAACGAGCTTCGGTTTCCGGCGCGGCGGAATCAGTGACTCTTGAAATCGAGGACCACGAGTTCATTGCTTGCCGCCGCAGCCGGAGCATATTTCCACGTCATCACGGCCTTCACCGCGCTTTCTGCAAGGACGGGATTCCCGCCAATAACTGAGACTTGAGCAACGGTTCCATTCGCCAGGACTTTTGCATTCAGACGAACGACCCCGCCAATGCGCAGATATTTGAGAAGTGCCGGATACTCCGGGCTCGACGACTGAAGGATTTTGCGGGCGGGACGGTCGTCAGACTGGGCAAGCGATGACGGCGGGGATTCGAGCGTTAACAGGCACAGCACTGGAGCCAGCATTAAGGTCAGCAGCAATCGGATCCTCCGATCACTTTTCTTGATCGAGAAACTGTCGCCGAAATCCCTGGACATCTACCCCCGCCGCTGGGACTGAATATTCAATCCTGAACAGCTACGGTAGGTGGGGGCGGAGCGACTAGCAAGATGACAGTTGGAGGCGTCCCAAAAAATTATCGCCCAGACACTGAGGCAACCTCGTCGGCGATGCACTCCAGATGACGGATGGCATAGCGGACGTTTTCTGAGTGGGCGGCGTAGCTCATTTTGCGAGCAGCGGCCGCATCGAATTTTGCGATTCCATCGTTCTCACTTCACGATAATCAGGCTTGAGAGATCGTTCTAGTCCGCTCTGTCAATCTGCGCCTTTTGCAACTTGTCGGAGTAATCCACGTATACCGATTTCCACTCGGTATAGAAATCAATCGCACCGATGCCACCCTCGCGATGGCCATTTCCAGTAGCCTTCGTACCGCCGAACGGCAAATGGACCTCGGCGCCGATGGTGGGCGCGTTGATGTAGGTGATTCCGGCCTCAAGATCGCGCACAGCCGAAAACGCCTTGTTCACGTCTTTTGTGTAGAGAGAGGACGACAAGCCATACTCGATGCCGTTGGCAATGGCAATAGCGTCTTCGAGGTCGTCGCACGGGATGACTGAAACCACTGGCCCAAAGATTTCTTCCTGCGCAATTCGCATCTTGGGATCGACGTCGATGAAAACCGTAGGCTCCAGGAACCAGCCATGCTGGTATTCGCCTTTTTCGAGCCGATTACCGCCAGTGACCAGCTTCGCGCCTTCGTCTTTGCCGATCTCGATGTAGTTCAAGTCAGTCTTGAGCTGGTTTTCGTTGACCGCCGGCCCCATCTCGACCGTCTCGTCAAGGCCGTTGCCAACTTTAATTTTCTTCGCGCGGGCGACGAACTGGTCGATGAACTTGCCATAAACACCCTTCTGCACGATGATGCGGCTGGTCGCCGTACAACGCTGGCCGGTGGTGCCGAAAGCGCCCCAGAGTCCGCCTTCGATAGCGAGGTCGAGATTAGCATCGTCCAGCACGATCATCGGATTCTTGCCGCCGAGTTCGAGCGAGCAGTGCTTGAAGGTCTTAGCCGCGGTGGTGCCGATAATTTTGCCGACCGCCGAAGAGCCCGTGAATGAGATCGCTCGCACCGCTGCGTGCTCAAGCAGCGGCGTGCCCGCCTCGGGACCGTACCCTGTAACCACGTTGATCACACCCTTCGGAATGCCCGCATCGCTGAGAGCCGCAACCAGGTTAAAGGTCGAGAGCGGAGTATCCTGCGCAGGCTTGATCACGCACGTATTGCCGCAGACGATGGCGGGTAGCAGCTTCCACGACGAGATCGCCATGGGAAAATTCCATGGCGTGATCATGCCGCACACGCCGATCGGCTGGCGCACGGCCATGGCGAATTTGTTGGGCAGCTCAGACGGCACCGTCGGCCCAAACAGCCGGCGGCCTTCCCCGGCGTTGTAGTAGGCAGCGTCGATCGCTTCCTGCACATCGCCACGCGTTTCTTTCAGCACCTTGCCCATTTCGCGAGTCATGTCGCGGGCATGATCTTCCTTGCGCGCCATGAGAATCTCGGCGGCGCGAAAGACCATCTCGGCCCGACGCGGCGCGGGCACCAATCGCCATTTGGCAAACGCGCGCTTGGCCGCATCCACGGCCGCGTCCACGTCTTCCTTGTTCGACCGCTGAAAGATGGCGACGACTTCCCGCGTGTCGGCGGGACTGCGGTCTTCGAAGGTCTGGCCGCTGGCAGACTCCACCCATTCGCCGTCAATAAAATTCTTAAAAACCTTTGTTTTCGTGGTGCTGCCGTCGATCACCGGCTTAGTCAGGGTATCGGTCGCCATAGGAGCCTCCTGGGAATAGTGCAGAACTTGCCCAACACTTCATGCTAACAACCGGGTAACAGGGGAGCAAGGTGGCCGGGAGTTATAGTGTTTCGTGCTGCCGCCTGGATATAAGATGATGCAACCGGTCGTAGGATTCGGCGGCAGGCAAAGCAGCGCGGCGCGCGACGGATTGCCCCTACTCCACTTCGTCCCTTCGTCCGCACGCCCGAAGTCACTTTCGTAACCATTCCATGCAATGACCAACGCTTAATACCCACGCCTGCGGGGATATGATGATTACAGCGTGTGAAATACCCCGACTCTAATAATTCCGTAATGAGGTTGGCACCGGCTCGTGGCAACTAAACTCAAGCCGCAACTTTACGTTGCCTGGAAGACGGTAACGTACCGCAGCGTGATCATGGCGCTGCTCGGCGTGGCGCTCATCTTTGGCGCCGTCATGCACGAAGCATTTCCGAAATTTACCGATTCCACAGTGAAGGCGGCCGGACATTTCTCCACCGGCTTGCTCGAGAAAGTCGCGGGACTCGCTCCTCCACTCAAGGGTCCGTCGGCGCCGGTTTCGCAGCAGGCGCATTTCACCGCGCTCGATGGCACCATCCGCGTAAGAAAAGGCAGCGGCAATAGTTGGATCAACGCCGACTATAACGTGCCCCTCGAAAAGGGCGACGTGGTGCAAACGGGCGCCGAAGGCATGGCGAAGATTGTTTTCAATGACGGCACCAACTATACCGTCAAGCAGGATTCTCTGATCGTCATTGAAGAAAACTCGGCGAACGATCAACAACAAACGAACGTCTCGGTAGCCGTCACGACCGGCACAGTCGATCTCACGACGGCCACCTACGTTCAGGGTTCGAAGTCGCAGGTGATTGTGGCGGGCGCGAAGGCATCGTTGGCGCCGGATTCCTCGGCCATGGTGAACAACAACCCCAGAGAAGATAAGCATGAAATTCTGGTCAAGAAGGGCGGCGGCGAAATCGAGCGCAATGGAGAAGTGGTGCACCTGTCGAACTGGGAGAAGGTCAGCTTCCAGAATGATTCGAAAACCATGGCACGAGCGACCGAGGTCGGCCCGCCCACGCCAATTACGCCTGGCAACATGATGCCCGTGTTTATCAATGCCGGAGAGAAATCGAAAGAAGTGGAGTTTGCGTGGACGCCGATGGGCAATGCCACGGGATATCGGCTACGCATCTCGCACAATCCGTATTTTTCATCGGTGTTGCTCGACCGCAAAGTGGAAACGCCGAGCGTGGTGGTGACCGGCTTGCCGGTGGGCGCTTACTATTGGTCTATTCAGTCCTACGATGCCAGCGGAAAAGAATCGGTGGAAAGCGAAAAGAATCGCTTTACCATCATCGTCAAGGCCAAGGAAAAAATAGAATTGGCGCTCGAAATCGATCCCCTGGTACAGCATGGGCATGTCATCGAAGTTACGGGCAAGACTGAGGCAGGGGCACGCGTCATGGTGAATGGCAAAGAGGTGCCGCTCATCAGCGATGACGGAACTTTCCACTATTTCACGCCCCCATTGCCGAATGGCGAAAATCTGGTCACGGTTACGGCGCAAAACGCCCAGGGTGGAGTGAATACGCATCAGGAAAAAGTGGTGATTCAGTAAAAGTGCTCTTTTTCAGAAGCCGGGGTTTCGAAAGCCGTGCTGACGAAATGGGTTGAAAGTGTCAGGTGTCCTACTGACAACTAGTTTTCTTCAACATCGAAGTAGAATGTAAGAAACGTAGAATAGAAATATAAGGGGAGAACGACTCACGCGGAGACCGGCGAAGTCCCAGGTTGCAGGGGCGAGACGAATTCCCGGAAGAGAGAAGTTTTAATATGTCCAACAACGGGTTTAGTAACGGCTCATCGCGTTCGCACAATCTGCGTTCGCTCTTCAGCATGTTTTCGAGCGACCTCGCCATTGATTTGGGAACGGCCAACACACTCGTCTACGCGCGCGGCAAGGGCATCGTCGTCAATGAGCCCTCAATCGTGGCCATCAACAAGAACACTGGTGAGGTGGAAGCCGTAGGCAAAGAGGCCAAAGAGATGCTCGGCCGCACTCCCGGCAACATCGTGGCCATCAAGCCGATGAAGGATGGCGTCATCGCCGACTTCAAGGTCACCGAAAAGATGTTGAACTATTTCATCCAAAAGGCGCACAACCGCAAGATGCTGGTGCATCCGCGGATCGTCATCGGCGTGCCCTCTGAAATCACGCAAGTGGAAAAGCGCGCGGTCATGGATTCCGCCTATCGCGCCAAGGCGAGCGAAGTGCATCTTGTCGAGCAAGCGATGGTTGCTGCAATCGGCGCAGGGCTGCCGATCACCGAACCGAGCGGCAATATGGTAGTCGACATTGGCGGCGGCACCACCGACATCGCAGTCATCTCTCTCAGCGGCATCGTTTATTCCCGCTCCGTGCGCATGGCCGGCAATCAGATGGATGAAGCCATCATGAATTACTTGAAGCGCAAATATAATTTGTTGGTAGGTGAGCGGACGGCCGAACAAATCAAGATGGAAATAGGCTCGGCCTATCCGTTAGACAAGCCTTTGACGATGGAGATTAAGGGCCGCAACCTGATCGAAGGCGTGCCCAAGACCATCACCGTCGACGACAGTGAAATACGCGAATCTTTGAGTGAATGTGTTTCGACCATTATGAATGCGATCCGCGTTGCTCTCGAACGTACGCCACCGGAACTCTCCGCCGATATCAGCGACCGCGGCATCGTGCTGACCGGCGGCGGAGCACTCATCAAGAACCTCGACAAGCGCATCCGCGAAGAAACGGGATTGCCCGTCTCGATCGCCGATGATCCTTTGTGCAGCGTGGTGCTCGGCACCGGCAAAATGCTCTCGGACTTCAAGCTACTGCGCAAGATTTCGATCGAGTAAGCTACGAACTGCAAACCTGGCGCGGAGGCCTTTTTTCTTGGATTGTCATCCCGAACGAAGTGTGGGATCTGCATTTGGGCACTAATCTCAGGTTGACGGGTTCACTGACAACTGAGAACTGAGAACTGCTGTTATGGAATCCGTCCTCGGACGCTACCGCAATCTGATCGTGCTGGTAGGCGTGTTATTCGCCCAGGTACTGGGCTTGGCCGTCCAGGTCAAGCGGACCACCCCGAGCGAACCTACGCGACTGATCCGTATCTGGGCGATCGGCGCGGTCACGCCTCTCGAAAAAGCGCTCGTGTGGATGCAATCCTCTACCGGCAACATCTGGCATAACTATTTCTATTTGCGCGGAGTGCGCGCTGAGAATCGCGCCCTCAAGGCCGAAATTGAGCGCATGAGTCTGGAGCGTGTACGCATCAGCCAGGACGCCGACCAGGCGCGCCGTTTGCAGGCGTTGCTCGGTTTCAAAGAACAATTCATCTCCCAGACCATGGCGGCGCAGGTCATCGGAGGAAGCGGCAGCGAGTTATCGCGTTCGGTTTTCATCGACAAGGGCAGTCGCGACGGCATCAAGCCTGACATGGCCGTCATCACGGCTGACGGCATCGTCGGCAAAGTGCTCCACGTTTACCACGCCACTTCGGAAGTGCTGCTGATCAACGATCAAAGCAGCGGCGTGGGCGCCATTCTCGACAAGACGCGCCTGCAAGGCATTCTGATGGGGACGCCCGCCGGCGAACTGGTGCTCGGCAGAGTGATGAGCGATGAAACCGTGCCTCCCGGAGAAATGGTGCTTACGAGCGGCGGCGATGGTATTTTCCCGAAAGGACTGCCGGTCGGCACCGTGGCCAAGGTTTCACCGGGCAGCGATTTGTTTCTCAACATCCACGTGCGTCCGACCGCCGATCTCAGCCGGCTGGAAGAAGTGCTGGTAGTAACGAAGATTGATGAAAGACAGGCGCAACCAGAGCAGGCGGGGGGCGCCCGCGCCATCGATATTCTGGCGGCGCGTCTGCCGAGCGTTCCCTCGAAGCCGGAAAGCACCGCGAAACCCGCCGCGCCGGGAACTGTCGTACCAAAATCATCGCCGACAACTGGTTCGCCTGCCGCAGACACAACGAAAACCGCCAATCCTGCACTACCGGGCTCCGAGGCCAAATCCAAGCCCAAGCCGGCGCCTCGGGATGCCGCCAGCAGCGTCGCGCCCGACACGCAAAATACGTCTAACGCCGACTCGTCTGCAGGAGATCCTTCGGCAAGCCGGGCGACCGCAGCTAAGGTTCCCCCCAAGGCGGTAAATCCTCCAGCCGATCCCAAACCGCAAACAGACGCGCCGGATACTCCGCACTGACGTGGCCATTACCTACACATCCGGCGAGCAGGTTGAGGTCTACCGTTTTAGCATCCCAGCGACGGTGCTAATTCCTCTGGCTGCCGTTTTCCTGCAGGCTTTTCTACCGCTGCGCTTTCCTTTCTTTCTGATTTTCGATCTGCCGCTACTGGTGGTGATTGGCTTTGCAACCGCGCGACGCAATCCGCTGGCGGGTTTGCTAACCGGAAGTTTGATCGGCATTATGCAGGACGCACTAACCCACCAGCCCATTGGCCTTTACGGAATTTCCAAGACGGTCGTTGGTTTCGGCGCATCCTCGCTGGGAATCAAACTCGACGTGGAGAATGCCGGAGCGCGATTCCTGATTACAATTTTCTTTTATGTCGTGCACGAGATTGTCTACTTCCTGATCTCCCGCGGCCTCGTCGGAATGCGCATGGCATGGAGTTGGCCGCACGAACTCTTGTCATGCGTGGCAAATGCCGTCCTCGGCGTGCTCGTTTTCATGCTCCTTGATCGGGTCAAGCAGAGAACGTAGGTGTTCTCAGTTCCCGGTTCCCAGATCTCAGTGAAAAGCGTGGTTGATTGGTCTTACTGAGAACCGAGAACTGAGAACTTTCCCACAGATTTAAACCGCCGAGATCGCATACGCCAGCGCAGCCGCCGCCAGCGTAGCTAAGAAATTCACCGCCTGATTGCTGATCCAGCCACGGCGTTGCAGTGTTGCGCCAAGCACACTATCAATTAGCATTCCGGCGAATCCGGCGGTCGCCGGAATCCAGAGTTCGGAGAACCCGATCATTCCGCCGAGAACGCCGACCAATGCAATCACCATCCCGGCGGCCATTCCAGCCAAGCTGCCCTCAATTGTGATGCCGCCGTCGGTTCCCGCCGGAACCTGCTCCCAGGTCGTAATCATCCGCGCGCGTGAGCGTCGGTATTGCCCGATTTCGCTGGCGATCGTGTCGATCGCGGCTTCCGCCAGAGACGCCAGCATGGCGACCAGCCAGGCCCGATTTCCCGTCGCTCCGTAAACCGCAGAACTGATCGCCGCCGCAGTCAGGTTCGCGAGGATTTGCCATGCGGTCCGCCCATCCTTACGTTCGGCCAGCCCCAGCGCCAGTTTCCGCTGATATCCCAGCCGGGTCGCGCCCCAGGTCATCGCAAATAGAACGACAAGCGCGATGAAAGCGACGGGCCCGGCTCCGGCAAACAGCAGAAAGCAAGCGATGCCGCCGGCCACCGCGCCAGACCGGTTGGCGCCGCGCAAGACGCGAGCCAGCATGGCGAAAGCCACCGTAACGACAGCGGCGACGGCCAGCAGTTTCGTGGATGATGCCCAGCGATAGACCAGAAACGAGCTAAGCATAATAAGTCAGCGGCTGTCGGCTCCCGGCTCAACTAGAATCTCACGTTAGCCGGCAACTGATAGCTGAGAGCTGATAGCTGACGGCCAATTTACCCGATCCGCCATGGATAACACTATATTCGGTGCCTGGCCATATGCGACCCCGCTATATAGGGCTTGGCCTTTGGATTCGCCCGTAATCTGGCGGGCGCAACCGCGCCTTGTTTAAGCTAAACTTCTGTACGCTCGGGGAAATTTGCGCATCTCAGATTTTTGCACGGACGCGACGAGCCGCGTCTGCGATGACGACAGTAGTTACGAGAGGACGAGGGATGCCTCGTCTCTGCTTGAGGTGAAATCAATGGCGGCCTCCGTCTGGTCTGGATATCTAACCTTCGGATTAATCTCGATGCCGGTGCGTTTATTCTCGGGTGCGCGCTCGAGCGGCATATCGTTCAACCAGCTTCACCGCACGGATCATCAGCGGGTGAAACAGCAACTCATTTGCCCACTGGACAATCAGGTGCTCGAGCGCAGCGATATCGTCAAGGGCTACGAATATCGTAAGGGCGAGTACGTCATCGTCGATCCCGAAGAGATCAAGAAGATCGAGCCGAAGACGGCGAAGACCATGGAAATCCTCGAATTTGTGAAGTCGAGCGAAGTCGATCCCGTGTACTTCGAATCGTCGTATTACATGGTCCCCGAAGAAGCGGGACGCCGACCTTATGCGCTGCTGACTAAGGCGCTAGAAGAGAGCGAATACGTCGCCATCGCCAAGCTCACCATGCACAATCGCGAGTACACGGTTTTTCTCCGGCCGCATAAGGGCGGATTGATGCTGCACACCATGTACTACGCCGAGGAAGTACGCGAGGTCGAATCCTTCGGCGCCCCAGATGTCGAAATCAAAGAGGCCGAGATCAAAGTAGCCCATCAACTCATCGAGGCGCTGGCCGACGAGTGGGACCCGGAAAAATATCACGACACATTTCAGGACAATTTGAAGAAACTGATCGAAACGAAGTTGGAGGGCGGTGAAGTGCAAGCCGTTGAACAGCCGAAGAAAATGGCTCCCGTCGTCGATCTGATGGCGGCGCTTAAGGAGAGCCTCGCCCAGACGAAGAAGCCAGCCGCGTCAGAAAAGGTTGCGGAAATGCCCTCCCGTGGTCAAGCGAAGGCGAAACGCGGCCGCGGGTGAAATCCAGAAAAACCAGGTTTCAAGGTTTCAAAGTTGCAAGGTTTCAAGGTGAGAACCTCGCTTACCTTTCTAACTTTGAAACCTTGAAACCTGATCTGCCACCCTATCTGATTTCCCCTCGCGGCCCGGTTCCCGATACAATATCCGTTTCCGCGTAACATCAATTTTCACTTGGAGTCTGAATGAAGCGGTTTCTCTGGTTGGGGTGTGTGCTGTTTGTTTATATGATTTGTACGGGCTGCGGCGACACTTTTCGTCCGATTATCATTCCGAATCCTCCCTCGTTTCCCAATCCGCAGGCCGCCCACACGGTGGTTGCCATCAACGATAACGCCGCTTCTTCGGGTCCAGATACGGTGTTCGGCACCGCCATGGTGATCGACGTCTCGGGCGATTCGGATGAGAGCATCGCGAACGTCGGCCTCGCCCCCGTTCACGCGGTGCAGCAAAGCGCCGGTGAGATCCTGGTGGTAAACCAGTCCGTGACCGGCGCCCAGCGCGATTCTGTGACCAAGCTCAACTTCAGCAACACCTCGATTGCCAGCACCAGCACGATCAGCATGCCGTTGAATTCCGCGCCCAACTTCGTGGCCACGACCGAGAGCAATGAGGCCTACGTCTCGCTACCGAACTATCTGAATCCGAACACGAACACCGTAACCCCGTCGATTGCCGTAATCAGCACCACCACTAATAGCATCACGAATACCATCCCGCTGGGAGCGGGCGCCGCACCTGTTGCTATCGTGGAGACGCCGGACACCAAGAAGCTCTACGTGGCGAACAATGGCATGGGAACGATCATCGGAACGATCAGTGGCTTCAACACGGTCGACGAATCACCGCGCCTCATCAACGGCACGTTATCGAACAAGCCAATCTGGCTGGCGGCGCGCTCCGACAGCCAGGCAGTGTATGTGCTCGAAGAAACCACCGGCACCCTCGCCTGGATAAATACGTCGACGACAGCCGGCCCCGACACGCTCGCCGAGACGGCAATCAACGTGCCCAACGCGAACATAATGACGTACGACCCAAATCTGCTGCGGCTATATATTCCCGGCGGGCAGGAAGTGGCGATCATTGATATTTCGCAGTCTCCGCCAGTGTACCTTGCAGGAGGACCGTTGACGATTCCGACGGTTTCGCCCAGTTCGCGTAGCGCGGGAGACCCCTGCGCGCTTACCAGTCCGCAGACGTTAACGGTCTTTGGCGTGGCAGCGCTGCCGGATGGCAGCCGCGCTTACGTGGGGGCTTACTACACCGACGCGAACGACAACATCTGCCCCCAGGTGACCGTGATCAACGCGACGAACAACGCGATTCAGACGCCGTCGATTCCGATTCCGGGATTCCCGGACGCGACGAACCCAACTTCCCTGTATTACGTTCCCGACTGCGCCAACACGCGTGATGTCGTAGGGCCGCTCGGCAGCGGCTTTCGCTTCATGATGGCAGCCGGCGGCGACAGCACGCGCGCCTATTTGTCGAGTTGCGACGGAGGCCTGGTCGACATTATCAATACGTCAACCGACTCATATCTTGTGAATATAACGGCACCGATAGGCGTACGGACTCTGATTCCGCCAGCCCTGCAGAACCCGCCAATGAATCCGATTTTTCTGATCGCAGGACCGTAGGGCAGCAATTAGCATTTGCCGTTAGCTTTTAACACTGGATTTTGTCGTTGAGAAAGGTGCATCCATCTGGAAGGTCTGAGAGCTGAGAGCTGAGAGCTGAGAGCTGAGAGCTGAGAGCTGACTGCTGAGTGCTGAGTGCTGATTGCTAACTGCCAACCGCTGCCTACCCCGCAACCGCAGCCCGATCCGCCGCCCGGCGCCGGTGGTAGCGCAGTGCCACATTCATAAAGACATTTCCGCTGGACGTTTTGAAGCCCATCACGAGCGCTTCTGTGTCTTCGCTGCCCTTGCTTCCCTGCTCTGACATATGCAGGGCGGGAGGGCGAACGTGAAAGTGAAATCCCTGGTCGTTGAGCGTGGTTACGGCATTGCCAATAATCTGATTCGCAAGCTCACAGACCGCCTCGCGTACCAGATCATCATTGGTCTCCGCGACGTCGACGCCCGCCAGACGGCTCGCCAGTTGCTGCGCCGCTGGCTGGTCTACGTCAAAAATTATCCGCCCTTCGATCTCGCCCGTCAGACAAACTTCGGCGGCAATTCCCTTCCGCCGGTACGCCTCTTCTTCCATCGACAGGTTCTCGATGGAAATAGGCGATTCCAGTCCCTGCGCCAGTACCGCGTCGGCCGAGTTGATGAAAGGCTGAATCAGGTCCATCCGCATTGACTAGGCTCCCGCGCCAGCACCGCGCGCCGTTGTTCCATCGTCCCGCATGACGTACTTGATGACTTCGTAGAGCACTTCCGCCTTCACCGGCTTCTGCACAAAGTGACGGGCGCCGCGCTGCAAGGCGGCGACAATATTTTCCTGGTAGCCAACCGACGACACCATCACGATGCGCGCGCTCGGATGATCGCGCACGATCTTCTCCGCCGCCTCGATGCCCTCCATCTGCGGCATGGTGATATCCATCAGAACGATATCGGGAGTCAGCCGTTCGTACTCGCTGATCGCCGTGACTCCATCGCCCGCTTCGCCCACCACCTGTCCGCCGAAGGTTTCCACCATCCGGGCCAGGTTCTTGCGGGCGAACACGGAGTCATCCACGATCAGATAACGTACCGGTTGTCCGTCTTCGCTCCGTGTTACGGGCGCAAACTTTTCCATGGCACTCCTCCCCAACTATCACTTAAACACGATCCCAATACTTTCGATAGATGACTCTAGTTACTACCGGCACTGGCCGTCCGCTTGACGTCACCACTGTCCGCCGGATTCCCTCGCTCGGGCATGCACTGTTGCTGCAAAATATTCGGCAGATCCTGAAGGTCGAGAACACGCATCGCGAAGCCACGCTCGATCGCCGCTTTAGGCATGCCGTAGACCACGCATGTCTCCTGGCTCTGTGCCACCGTAAAACCTCCGGCTGACCTGATCTCGCCCATGCCCATGGCACCATCCTCGCCCATGCCCGTCATAAGGACACCCATCGCCTGCGAGCCAAATTCCTGCGCAACACTGTGGAAAAGCACATCCACCGATGGCCGGTGCCCGTTCACCGGGGCTTCCTCGCCCAGAAGCACGACGTTGCCAAGTGGCAGTTTCTTCACCTTCATGTGCCGGTTGCCGGGAGAAATCAGCGCGCGTCCGGCTACCAGCAGGTCGCCCGGTTGCGCTTCCTTTACCCGTATGGGGCAGCAATCGTCCAGCCGCTTGGCAAACAGTTCCGTGAAACCTTCCGGCATATGCTGCACCACCAGAATGCTGCCGGAAAATTCCACCGGAAGTTTAGAAAACACATACTGCAAGGCATTCGGCCCGCCCGTCGAAACGCCGATCGCGATGATGTGCGTGGGCGCGAGCGGCTGGAGCTTGTTCGGCTGTTCCCCGCGAGTTTCTCCAGGTAGAAACTGTTGCTGTACGCCCGCGCTCTGCGCCGCAGCGCGAATTTTCCTGATCAACTGTTGCGCGATCTCAGGCATGCGTTCGGCCACGTCCCGCGGTTTGGCCACGAAGTCGAAAGCGCCAAGCGCCAAGGCTTTCAGCGTGATCGAGGCCCCCTCCGTGCTATGCGAACTGACCACGATCACCGGCAGACGCCAGCGCCGCATGATCTCTTTCAGCGTATCGATCCCATTGAGCCCCGGCATTTCGAGGTCGAGCGTGATCACATCGGGCGACAGTTCCCCAATCTTCTTCAGCCCGAAATGACCATCCATGGCCGTGCCTACGACTTCAATCGAAGCGTCCGCTTCGAGAATCTTCGGGATCAGCTTGCGCATGAGCGCCGAGTCGTCCACCACGAGAACCCGTACCGGCTTTTTCACGACTGGCCACCTGCCGTGCCGCGAGTTTGCGCAGCAGCCGCTTGCATGATTCCGCGGGTATTGATCGATGCCAGACTCGATAGCAGGCCCTCCATCCGCGGGCCCGCCGCATCAGCCCGTCCACGCATAAAGCGATCCATCAGCGCGATCATGTTGAGAATAAGAACCACTCGGCCATCGCCAAGAATCGATGCCCCGCTTACCAGGTCGGTGGTAACCGATTGATCGTCGAGCGCCTTGATCACCAACTCGCCTTCGCCTTCGAGCCCGTCGACGACCAAGCCAAACTTGCGTTCACCGCTCCTGATCACCAGCACAAAAGCCTTGCGCCGCGCCGCTTCTGCATCAATGGTGGGCTTCGAGCCCAACCGCAGCAAAGGCAGAACATCGTTCCGCAATTGCAGTACGTCGTAGTGCTCCACTTGATGGATGTCCGCTTCCATAGTGCGCGCAATTTCCGCGACCGCGTTCAGCGGCAGCGCGTAGAGCCGTTGCTCCACCCGGAACATCAGCGCCCGAATAATGGCCAGCGTCAGCGGCAACCGCATACGAAAGGTGGTGCCGCGTCCGCGCGCCGTTTCGATCTGAATCGTTCCCTTCAGCCGCGCGAGCACGCTCTGCACCACATCCAATCCCACGCCGCGGCCCGAGAGTTCCGTGATCTCTTCCGCCGTGGAAAATCCCGGCTGCAATATAAGTTCCAGCGTATCGTTTTCGCTCAGGCGAGCCGCCTGCTCCGCTTGCAGCAATCCCTTGGACAGCGCGCGCTGCCGGACTTTCTCCGAATCAATGCCGGCCCCGTCATCGGAGACCTCGATCACCACCTGATTCCCCTGGTGATACGCTCCCAATCGCAAGGTTCCCTGTGGCCGCTTGCCGGCGCGAACTCGTTCTTCCGCGCTCTCGATACCGTGGCCGACCGCGTTTCGGACTAGATGTGTCAGCGGTTCCGCGATCGCATCGAGGATGCTTTTGTCGAGATCGGTTTGCCCGCCCCTGATCGTGAGCTCGACCTCTTTGCCGCACTGGAGTCCCACGTCGCGCACGATGCGCGGAAAGCGGCGGAAGAGCTGATCGACCGGCACCATGCGAATCTTCATGACCGAATGTTGCAGTTCGTTCAAGACGCGACCTTGAAATGCCATGGCATCGGAAAACTTTCCCCGCAATGCATCTTTCGGAAAACGCTGCCCAAACTCCATCAGCGCCTGCTGCAACATCGATTTTGCGAGAATCAGTTCACCGACCAGGTTGAGTACGCTGTCGATTCGCTCCGCATCCACCCGCAACACGTTGTCGGGACCACTCGATGCAACCGGCGCCACGGGAGCTTCCGTCGAGGGCGGTGCGTCTTTTGCAACCCGTTCCTCAGGGAGGCCATCCACAATCGCGTCGGCGATATCGGCTGCCGGCGATGCGGCTTTGCCTTGGTCCGCAGCATTAGAATTGGCCACGGAAGCCTGTGGCGTTGGTTGAAACGGCGCCGTAACCCGCAGAGGCGTGACCCGCACACTCTGGGCAATGGTTGGAATACTGCACTTGGCACGAATCTGCTCTGCCGGTTTTTCCGACACGAGAGCGGCTTCGATTTGGATGATCGGATCGTGGCTGCCCTCGACCGGATAAAGAGCCAGCAATTCGCCAAGGCCAGTAAGCGCCAACTGGATCATCTGCCGCCCGGCGATCGGCATCGCGCACTGCGGATCGATCTGCACGATCACGTGGTGAACGCGCTTGCCCTCCGAAGTGGCCCGGGCAATCGCCATTTGCTCGTACTCGGACCAGCGACCGACCTTCGCCGCGACTTTCTTTTTCTTTGTTTTGCCCGCCCCCGCCAGCGCCGGCCTCGCCAGCCGCGCAATGTCCGCACGCAGCGACTGAATACTCGGCAGCTTCTTGCCCTTCTGATAGGAGTCCAGCAGGGCCGCAAAAACATCCGCCGCGCGCAACGCGATCTCCGGAACCGACGCCGCGGCCGCCGGATTCTCCAGCGTCAGCACATCTTCGAATTCATGGGCCAGTTCGCTGAGTTCGCGGAAGCCGCAGGCGGCCGCGTCGCCTTTCAGCGTATGCACCGTCCGCCGCAGGCTGCGCGCGGTTTCGGCATCGCCCGGCGCTTTCTCCAGTTGCATGGCCTCGTCGTTGAGCTTCTGGACGAGTTCCCCTGCCGTTTCGAAAAACAGCTGGCGCAGTTCGCTCATCCGATCTTCCGGAGGCAGGCTCACATCTTCACCTCAACTCGCTGGTAGGCCGTGCCGCTGTTGCGATGCACCATCTGAAATTTATCGGTCAAACCGAGCAGGCTCTCCGCATGCCCGACAAACATGTAGCCCTGCGGATTCAGGCAGCGATAAAATTTCTCCACCAGCCGCTTCTGTTCTGCTTCGTCGAAATACATCATCACATTGCGGCAGAAGATCATGTCGTTGCGCTGCGGCAGGTATTCGGTTTTCAAATTGTGAAAGTCGAAGTGCACCAGTTCCTTGACCGCTTTCTTGATCGCATAGCGCTCGCCGACTTTGTCGAAATAACGCAATCGATAGCCATAGTCGACCCCGGCCATCTGGTGTTCGGTGTAAGAGGCCTCCTGCGCCGCGCGCAGTACCGAATAATTGATATCGCTCGCCAGTATCTCCACCCGCCACGGCGGCGGTATCAGCGGCTTTGGAACTGGCGATTCGAATGGAACCGCATGGCGCAGGTAGTAGTAGGACATGGCATCGGCCATGAGCATCGCAAGCGTGTACGGCTCTTGTCCGGTCGAACAGCCCGCGCTCCAGATTCTTACGCTAAAGTCTCGCCGCTCTGTCTTTCGGCGCAGCAGCTCGTCGAGCGCATCCTTCTGAAACAGATCAAGCTGCGCCTTGTTGCGGAAGAAGCTGGTCTCGTTGACGGTCAGGTTTTCAACCAGAAGCGACAGTTCTTGCTTACCATCCTTGCTGATGAGCAGCCGATAGTAGCTGTAGAAAGAATCGAGGTGGCGCTCCTTCAGTCGGCGCAGCAAACGATCCTGCAGGAAGGGGGTCCGCCGGTCGTCGAAATGCATGCCGCATTCCTGGTAAACCAGGGTCTGCAGCAGCTTCAGTTCCGCTTCGGTCAGTGCAGGCGTTTCGTGGGTATTCATGTGGGTTCGGAACTGTTTGTTATTTTCCTGCCGAGGCGCCCTTCCCCGCCGTCGCCGCTTTGCCATTTCCGGCCGCAGCCGGTTTCTCCGCTTCCTGACGAACTTCGCGCGCCGCCAACACCTTGCCAATATCCAGAAGAATAATCAGCCGACCCTGGTATTTCCCGAGACCGGTCACACAGTCCAGTCCGCCTTCCTGCATCATGGCGGGAGCGGGTTCAAGATCGCTCTCCGGAATTTTCAGAACCTCCGACGCCGAATCCACGATCATTCCCGCGAGCCGACCCTTGTGTTCCACGACCAGGATGCGGCTGCGCCGGTCGAGTCCAATGGCCGGTTGACCGAAGCGCTTGCGCAGGTCGACTACCGAGACAATCTTGCCGCGCAGGTTGATCACCCCTTCCAGATAGTCGGGCGCATCGGGCACCGAAGTGAT
Source organism: Terriglobales bacterium (assembly GCA_049511995.1). Taxonomy (GTDB): domain Bacteria; phylum Acidobacteriota; class Terriglobia; order Terriglobales; family Acidobacteriaceae; genus Acidiflorens. The sequence continues at coordinate 75,607 of JBEKXO010000001.1, read as the reverse complement.
CTCGGGCACGCGAACGATCTCATGCAGCGATGTGATCGGCACGCCATACGTCTCACGGCCGACACGAAACCCAACAATGTGCGTTTCGCGACTCATGATTCGATGTTCCTCAACGAGATCCCGCCGTCGCGCTTCGGACGGAACCACCGCGTCCGCTGTTGCTGTCGTTTACCCGATCGCTTCGACGGTCGTCGTTTCTTTCACTCCTCGAGTCGGAGTGCAGCGTAAAACGGTCCATCGAGTCGAGCAGGCCACGCGACATCTTTGACATCTGATCGGAGGAGGCGGCAAGCTCGGTCGAACCCGACGTCGAAGCCTGCACCAGTTCGCGCATGCGTTCCATCGCTTGCACCACCGCCTGCGCTCCCGATGCCTGCTCTTCCACGGCGGAATTGATCTCGTGTGTGATTTCGTTCAAGCGCGTCGTGGCCCGCGCGATCTGCGCCGAACCGTGCGACTGCTCATTCGTGGCAGCGCCGATTTCCTGCGCGAACTTGTAAACCTCGGTCACTACGTTCGAGATCTTGCGCAGGGCGGCATTCAACTCTTGCCCTAGGTTGAGGCCTTCGTTCACGATGGTGGTGCTCTTCTCCATGTTGTCGACAGCTTTGCGCGCTTCTTTCTGGATGCTCTCGATCAACTCGGAAATTTCTTTGGTCGACTGCGCCGACTTCTCGGCCAGCTTGCGCACTTCGTCGGCCACCACCGCGAATCCCAAGCCGTGCTCGCCGGCGCGCGCCGCTTCAATCGCGGCATTCAACGCCAGCAGGTTGGTCTGTTCCGCCAGATCGTCAATCACTTCGACGATCTTGCCGATGTTGTCCGCCCGCGTGCCCAGCGCGTCGATGATCTCGCCCGAAGCGCTGATCGTCGTATTGATCCGGTTCAACCCATCCGTCGCCTTTTCCATGGTGCCGATACCACTATGCACCTCTTCGCGCGAACGGTTAGAAATGTCGAGCAGAACTTTAGCCGTATCCGCCACCCGTTGGATTGAGGTGACCATCTGGTCAATCGAGGCTGAAGTTTCGCTGACGCTCGAGGCCTGCGTCTGCGTGCTCTTCACCATGTTCTGCACATTGACGCTCATCTCGTGCATGGTGCTCGTGACTTCATCGATCGCCGACGAAGTCTGCAAGCTGTTGCGCGCCGACTCATCGGAAGAGCTAGCCACCTGACTTGACGCGGTGGCGACTTGTGTAGCGGCATCGCGCACGTTGCGCACCATCCCGCGCAGGCCATCGACCATGCGCGTAAAAGCATTGGCCAACGTATCGTTCGCGGAACGCGGGCGCACTTCGACCGAAAGATTGCCCCCGGCGATGGCTTCCGAAACGGCCGCCATTTCCTTCAGGTACTTCACCATCGACTCGAAGGTTCTCGCGAGTTGACCGATCTCGTCTTTTCCGTGGACGTCAATGTTGTGCTCGAGGTCGCCGGACTGGCCGATCTGATCCGCGACATGGATCAATCGGCTGAGCGGTCCCGTGATTCCAGCCGCCGTCCGGTAAGCGATGACGCTGCCTAGAGCCAGCGCGATCAGGGTACTGAGTACGGCCAGCAAAATCGTATAGGTGGTCGCCGACTGGTCGTCGGCATGGCGGGTTTCGAGTAATTGTCGGTTCTCGCGATCAACCTCGTCCAGGACATCGCTGGAGCGGGCAACCCACGAGTTCGGATCCTTTTGCAGGTAGAAAATCTGGAGTTCCGCCACCGTCGCATTGCCGCTGTCCACCGCCCGTCGCTTGTCAACCAATGGATTCGCGAAATCGCTGCCCCAGGCCTGCTCCAGTCCCTGCACTTTTTCCAGATTGCTGCGCTGTTGCGTGGAAGTCGCTAGATCTTCGGCGCGGTGCAGGGCGTCACTCAACTGGTGCTCGCCATCGTTCATTTTCTCTACGTCGCGAGTGTCGCCGCTGAGCAGATAGTTCTGCAGGTGCAGTCGGTTCTGCATCATCTGAAAGCGCACCGACGATGTCGCCTCGGTCACATCGATCGAGCGTTGCGCCGCCGCCTTGGTCTCGTGCTCGCGATGCACCCCATAAAGGTTGATCATCAGAAGCACCAGCACCGTCAATAGAATGCCGCCGAAACTCAGGTACAGCTTTTTTCCAATGTTCATGCTCAAACCTTCCCCAGAGAGCGTCTTGCGCCTGATCCCCGCCCGTCACTGGTTCGGACTAAAATGGAAATCTACAATTCCGGTCGTTTCATCGGGCCCCGTTTCAAATCGCCATTTCTTGATTGCATCCAGCGCCGCGTTCGCCAATACCGGATGCCCGCCCACCAACCTTGCGCTCTTGACCGTCCCGTTGGCAGCGACTGTAACCTGAAGCTTGACTACCCCCGTGATATTCATGCGCCTTGCCAGGTCGGGGTATGCCGGCGCCACCTTGAACTTCGCCTTGCGATTCAGTTCTTCCTGTCCCCACGCCGGAACAACGCCAGTCGCAAGACATCCGCTGATCAGCAGCAGAATCGTCGCGAAAATTCGAATCAGGGTTCCAAAAGACCTAGGGCCTCCCCTGTCTCTGTACATGTCCCTATATTCGTGTAAGGACAGCCCAGCGCCTACCAAAAGTTCTTTGTCTGCATTACTTTCGTGATGTGGGTTCGATTAACAGTTGCGGCTTTGCCCGCAGATATCGACCCGCGCCACATCACGGCTGCATCTGAAAAACTCGCTGACCCCACTTCGCTCTCGCCCTGCTCGATGGTTGCGGCCGAAACCTACACCGCCACTTTAGTGACGTTTCACAAGTCGGCACCGCCTCTGATATTCCCTTGACTCAATTTGAGAATCGGGCGTAGGTTCTATATGTAATCCAATTGTTTTCAACCGCTTAGATAAAGCGATGGTGCGAACTGACTAGCCCGGCCGGAAATTCGGGGCTTGCTACGTCTCAATTTGACGAGGCGTTCCAGAGACTTCTTCTCGATCTTTCTCGGGCTGCTTTTGAAAACAGCGATCCTACTCAACTCATCCGTTCCTTTTGCGCCCTCACTCGCGCTTTCTTTCAAGCCAGTGGAGCGTATTTTTGGAAGCTCGCGCCCGATCGAGAATTGATCGGCGCCGAAGCCGACGCCGACCAAGCCGAAGCTTTTCGCGGCATCCGCAGGCGAGCGGGGGATGCCTCCATCGCCATGGATGCGGTGCAAAAGCGTCGCCCGTTTTTCGTCAATCATCTCGACGCGGCACGTTATCCGTGGATCACCGAAAGCCATGCCCACGCCGCGCTTGCCGCACCGCTGCTGGTTTCCGGCGAAGTGGTGGGCGCCATTACCTTTCTCAGGAATGCACCGGATAACGGCTTCGACGACGACGCAGTCGCGAAAGTCACGATTCTAGCGGCCCAGCTAGGCACCGCCCTCGAAGCCCTTCGGCTGAATCAGCTCTCCCGCGAGGAGCATCGCCGCGCCAGCATCCTGGTCGAGGTGGCCAGCGCGCTGCATGGCTTGCCCGACACCGCCTCCGTGATGGAGAGCATCGCCGACCGCCTCCGCGTGCTATTGCATTCCCCCATCGTGCTTGTCTTCGTCCAGCAGGAAAAGATATTTCAGTTGCAAGCCGTTTCGACCGATTCCCCGAAACTTGCGCTCGGCGTCCGCACTCGTTTTCAGCAGAATGACCTGCGTTCCTCGCTCGAGATCGCCAACCGTGCCGTGGCTGCCGGCGAGCGCATTACGGTCAGCATCGACGGCACGTCGCATTTTGGAGCCGATTCGCCGCCTGGAGTTCTCATCGCGGCTCCCTTTCGCACCTCGCGTTCCCATGGAGCCATCCTCGTCTACCCGCGCCTCGCGCAACCGTTTACGCAGGAAGACAAGACCCTGGTTTCGGCTTTGGCCGGATTTGGCGCGGTCGCCATTGCCAATGCCGAACTTTACGGCATGGCGCGCGCCCAGGCTCACGAACTCCACGAAATCCTCGAAATTTCCTTTGAACTGGGCTCGGCGGTAAAGCTCGACGAGTTCATGCAAACCTCGGCCGTGCGCGCCGCCAGTTTCCTCGGCTTCCATCGCTGCTTCATCGGACTGATCGAGGACGATATCTTTCATGTTCGGTGGGGAGTGGAAAAAGGCGTGGCGCGGCCGGTCGATATCCCGCTCCACGACGGCCCCGCCACACGGACGCTGAAGAAGAGAAATGTATTTGTCGCCCAGGACGCCGCCACGACTCCGGGCGCAAATCTGGATTTCGTGGCCGCGTTCCAAATCTGTCAGCTCCTCGCTGTTCCTCTGCTTGGTTCGACGGGCGAAGTTCTCGGGATGTTCGGCGTCCTCGATCGTATCGAGCCCGGTCCGATCAACGACGAAGACATACGTCGGGCGCGCGCCCTGGCTGCGCAGGTAGCCATCGCCCTCGAATTGACGCGCAACTTGCATCAGTCCGAAGAGCACCGCCGCCGCGCTGAAGCCCTGGTCACAATCGCCCTGGAACTCAATACCGTTCTGCATCTGCCGGAGTTCATGCGCAACTTCGCTTCGCGCGCCGCGAGCCTACTCGATAGCCGCGCAGTCGCTCTCAACCTCTTCCAGACCCCCGATGCGGATACGATCGTGGTGCGGCGAGCCTCCGATTCGGACGGTAAAGCCCGTCGTGAAGTCGAACTCGGAATCGAAGTTAAAGACCAGCAACTGCTACGCCGCTTCCATAAAACGATCCATGACGCCTTGCCGAAATACCCAGGCGAGGTCGCCTTTGGTCCCGCCAGCGATATTCTTGGAACCGCCCTCGCCTCCAGCCTGGGATGGACCGATTGCACGCTGGTTCGGCTGGCCGGTTCCTCCGGAGAACTCGTCGGCGTGCTCTGTCTCGCTGACCGCGGCGCGCCGCCCACCATCGAAGATCATCAGTTGCTACGCGCGATCGCAGGCCATGCCAGCATCGCTCTCGAGAACGCTTGCCTGTTCACCCGCATGCAGCAGGCGAACCGCCACTGGCTTGAAATCTTCGATGCCATCACTGACTTCATCGTCGTCCATGACGAGCAGCACAACATTCTCCGCGTCAATCGCTCGCTCGCCGATTTCGTAGGCATCGCCCCCGACCAGTTGATCGGTATCAATATGCGCGCGCTCGATGACCTTAACGGGGGTGCCTCTCCGCACTCCTGCCCCTTCTGCCGCGGCGGTGACGGCCTCGATGAATATGTGCACCCGGTACTTGACCGCACCTACCTGATTTCTACCTCGCGCGTCCATGCCGCCAGCAGCGCGCAGTGGCAGACTGTGCACGTGCTTAAAGACATCACCGACCGCCGCGAAGCCGAGCGCCGCTATCGCGAACTCTTCGACAATGTTCAGGAAGGAATTTACGTCTCTTCGCCCCAGGGCCGCTTCATCGAAGTCAATGACGCCATGGTTCGCATCCTTGGCTACAGCAGCCGCGAGGAAGTTCTCCAACTCGACATTCCTACTCAGGTCTATTTCTCCGCGCAGCGGCGGCAGGAACTCGCCGACCAACTCAAACGCGCCGGTGAAATGAACAATCACGAGGAGGTCCTGCGCCGCAAGGACGGATCGCCCGTCCACGTCTTCATGAATTGTCACGCACTGCGCGACGCCGCCGGAAACATCCTGCAACACCGCGGCCTCATGCTCGACGTCACAGGCCTTCATGAATCACAAACCGAACTTCAGCGAGAGCGTGATTTCTCCGGCAAAGTTTTGAGCCATACCCAGAGCCTGATTCTGGTTACCGACACTGACGGCGTCATCAGTTACGCCAACCGGCGCTGGGGTGGTCTGGGATTTCAGCAGAGCCAGATTCTTGGTCATGCCCTTCCCGACCTTTGCGCCGTGCCCCGTCGCGCCGCGCTCCGCGAAGCCCTGGCGGCGGTGGCTCGCGGCCAACAGGTCGACAACTTCGATATGCCGCTGCTTCGCGGAGACGGGGTGAGCGGGCAGTTCTCCATTAATCTCAGCCCGATCAGCGGCGAAGACGGCCGCGTCAGCAGCATCGTCGTGGTTATGACCGATGTGACCGACTCCGCCATGTTGAGATCGAAACTCCTCCACGCAGAGAAAATGGCAGCGGTCGGACAACTGGTCTCCGGCGTCGCCCACGAGGTCAACAATCCGCTCACCGCCATCCTCGGCTTCACCGACCTCTTGCTGGAAAATCCCGAGCTTCCAGAAAGCGCGCGCCGCGACCTGAGGGTCATCTTGCAGGAGGCGCAGCGCACCAAGCAGATCGTGCAAAACTTGCTCAGCTTCGCCCGCCAGATGCCGCCGCAGCGCCAGTCGGTACAGCTCAACTCGATTTTGCAACGCACCGTGCACCTGCGCTCTTACGACTTCATCAGCCACGGCATTCAGGTCATCGAACGCCTCGACGACACTCTCCCGCAAGTAGTCGGAGATTCTCACCAGTTGCAGCAGGTGTTTCTCAACATCCTCAACAACGCTTACGACGCCGTCCGCGAAAGCGAGACTGCCCGCCCCGCCCGCATTGAGGTCGCGAGCGCGCACAGTGGCTCGTTCGTGGAAATTTCTTTCCGCGATAACGGTCCCGGCATCACAGATCCAGAGAAAATCTTCGACCCGTTCTTCACCACCAAAGATATTGGCAAGGGAACGGGTCTGGGCCTCAGCATTTGCTATGGCATTGTCCGCGAACATGGCGGAGAAATCGTTTGTCACAACAACCTGGACTCTGAAGGGGCGACATTTATTGTCCGCCTGCCTGTAGCATCGGAGGCGGCATCCTTTGGAGCAGTTGCAGGAGTGCACCCCAAATGACGCAAACCCAAGCTCAGCGCGCCTGTGCGCGAGTACTATTAATCGAAGATGAACCCGCGGTCATGGAGTTTGTCCGCTCCGCCCTCGAACGCAACGGCTATTCGGTCGCTTGCACGGAATCGGGCGCCGAAGCCCTGCGCTTGCTCGAAGCGGGCGACTTTCACGGCGTCGTCTCTGACATGCGCACTCCCGGAGGCGTCGATGGCGCCCAGGTCTACGCCTGGATTGCCGCCAATCGCCCAGAACTCGCTTCCCGCCTGGTTTTTATTACGGGCGATATTGCCAACGAGGAAACCGCTGCCACGCTCCGCCGTACCGGCGCTCCCTGCGTGGAAAAGCCTTTTCGCGTCCACGACTTCATCACTGTCGTGGAGAAAACCATGGGTAGGGCTGTTTCATGACGCAGAATTTAACCCAGAATTTACCGGCGCAGAATTTGACGAAGGACGACTTCCGCATTCGACTGTTAATCGTCGACGACGAGCAGACCATCCGCCGCCTCTGCATGACGGTTGGTGAATCGCTCGGTTTCGTCTGCCTCGAAGCCGAAAGTGGCGACATCGCCCTCGCCCTGCTCGAAGAGCAACCCGTCCACATGGTGCTCACCGACATGGTCATGCCCCGCATGACTGGCATCGAATTCCTCGAGCAGGTCAAGCGCACCTACCCGCGCATCGAAGTCGCCGTCATGACCGGCCACGGTTCGGTCGAAACCGCCGTACAAGCGATGAAACTCGGCGCCTACGACTACATTTCAAAACCGTTTGCTCCGCTTGATGAACTGCGCCTCTTTCTGCGCCGCATGGCCGACAAAGTCCGCCTCGTCGAAGAAAATCTTTATCTGCGCGAACGCTCCGAAACCGAGACTTCCCTGCATGGCATCATCGGCAATTCCGCCGGCATTCAAAACGTCCTGCGCCTCATCTCGCGGCTCAAAGACACGCACACTCCAGTGCTCATCTCCGGAGAAAGCGGGACCGGCAAAGAATTAGTGGCTCGAGCGCTTCATTTTCGCGGCAGCATGGCAAATCGCCCCTTCGTCGCCGTCGACTGCGGTTCGCTCGTCCCCACCCTGATCGAAAGCGAATTGTTCGGCTACGAAAAAGGAGCCTTCACCGGCGCCCTTCGCTCGAAGCAAGGCCTGCTGCAATCGGCCGACACCGGAACCATCTTTTTCGATGAGGTCGGCGAGCTTCCGCTCGAAATGCAAGCCAAACTCCTCCGCTTTCTCCAGGAGAAAGAAGTCCGCCCCGTCGGCAGCAATCAAAAAGTTAAAGTCGATGTCCGCATCATGGCCGCCACCAATCGCGACCTCGACGCCGAATACAGGAAAGGAACCTTCCGCAAGGATCTTTTTTTTCGCCTCAACGTGGTCGCCATTTCGCTACCGCCGCTGCGCGAGCGCCGCTCCGACATCCCGATCCTCGCGGCATTCTTTCTCGAACGCCTCGCTCCCGGACGCGGCGTTCAACTCTCGAGCGCCGCCATGAAAGCCTTGCTCACCTATGATTGGCCCGGCAATGTCCGCGAACTTGAAAATTGCCTGGAGCGTGCCGTCGCCCTCGGCGATCAGCGCATCATCGAAATCAACGACCTACCTCCGTCCATCGCGCGTTCGGAATCCCCCACCGAAGAACTCGTTTCGCCGCAGTTCGCTGCCGCTGACCCACGCTCGACAGATCTTGAGGATATCGAGCGCGCCACCATCGAACGTGTCTTCTCGCAGGTCAAAGGCGACAAGGTGCGAGCCGGCAAAATGCTCGGCATAAGCCGCGCCACCCTTTATCGCAAACTGAAGCGCTACAACATCGGCATCCCCGACGAGGCGCAGCCACCCTCCACGCTGCAATGATTTTGGAGACCTTAGCTTTTTCCTTCGTGAACCTTCGTGCCCTTGGTGGTGAAACGCCTTAGCCCTTGTGGTAGGTCTGAGCTGGATTGAGACGCTTGTTTCATTCTGAGACTCGGTTTCGCCATATCGCTCGATCGGGCAACACACCTCCCTGACATAAATCCGTTAACTCCTTTTCTTTGTTTCAGTTGCTCGGTGGGCCATGTCCTTGTCGTTTTTGGCGTAAACCGTGCATCACCGAATGCCGATAAAGCAGAATGGGGGTCTCCTCACATCTCTTCCAAACCAGGAAGGTGGGGAGACTCGACTGCTCACCGCCCCCGGGATTGAGGTTAATGTGCCCCACCAGGCAACGGCTCGCGCTCCAGAACAGGACATCATCAGCCGCTTGGCAAGATTCTTTCCCGATGCCACTCCGGTGCGCATTCCTATCAAACTCAGCCGCACCCTGGGAGAAGGCAAAGCTATCGGCAACCATCGCAATGGTCACGACAGCAATGGAAAGAACGGCGACGGCAATGGTAACCACCAAAGCGACGCCAACCCACGCGAAAACGAGAAAGTCTTTTTTCAGGACACCGTGATCGAATTCGGCACGCCGCGCGAAGTCCTGTTTGTGGTCAACCGTCCGCTTGAATTTGCCGACCGCGTCCTCGTCGAAAGCAACGACGGTTTCCTCCGCGCCGAAGCCTACGTCGTCGCGGTTCAATATCATACGGAGCGGACCGCCGTCGCTGTCCGCTTCCTTAACCATGTTCCTAATTGGATTGTGAAATCATGACTGCATCTCAGCCTCCCTTTGAAGAACAGGCAGCCACGCTCTCAGCCCTGCAGCCCGCTTACGCCGCGCTGGTCCGCGAATTCGTAATCGATGTGCCTGCCAATCCCATCCATGAAGATGAGGATTTCGCCGCCACGCCCGAGTCCGTGGAGCAAGCCTCGGCTTGGCTGCAACAGGTGGACGCGCAGATTCAGGTGCACCAGTTGCGCCAGTTCTTGCAGACCACGCCGCTGGCCAACGAAGCCATGTTGCGTCATCTTCTTCTACATCACCTGCAGAAGCCGACCAAGTCGTCCAGCGACCGCGACAAAACCGATTTCCTGCTGGTCCAGTATTTTTCGCTCTGCGCCCCTTCCGGCCTGGAAGATGCCGACCTGGATCTCGATTATGTTGCGCAGGTGCTCGAGCCGGTGCTGGGGCCGCAAGCGGCGCAGGCAAAGAGCCCGGAATGGTTGACCTCACTCGAAACCATCCTCCAGTCGGCGGCGCGCAGCAAGCGTCTCAGCGAACTCCTGCATAGCGGCACCATTGAACAGGGGCGCAAGCTCAAGGCAGAAAATGCCGCCCACTTCTTCGAGCCTTCAGCGATGGTCGCTTTTGCCCGCTTCAGCTTCATGATCCGGCGGATATTCTTCCGCCTCATGCATGACGATCTCAACGCCATACAGGATGGCCTGCGCGAACTCGAACGCCGCGGCGTTAAGACCATCGATTGCCGCCGCGCCCAGTTCTCCGCCGAGGAGCCGACCGCCCGCTTGCGCATGATCTGCCAATCGTGGAAGGTGATGTTCCACGCCGAATACTCCTCCGGTCAACCCTTGCGTATGCTAGTCGACCTCAGAGCAGCCGTCGACGACGCGCTTCAGGGCGGCGCCCGCAAGAATCCGGTCGCCAGAGGCGCCGCCACCGCCGCCGGAACGCCCGGCAGTGGCAAGCAGAGATAGAGATAGAAATTAAAGATAACTCTAGTAGAGACGATCGCTCTGGCGTAGGAGGAAAAGCGCCGTCTCGACTCGCTATGCACGACTGCATGAACAGAAAGCGACGATGAGCCACTATCGACCAAACGTTCTAATCCTCGCCAGCGATCCCGCCTTCGCACGCGAGATCACTGCGAACTGGCCACAGGATTCCGCTGCCCCTTCAGATCGGCTGTCGGAACATCCGGAATTTGTTGTCCTTGAACAAACCTTCTCTCGCGACCTCGCGGGCAATAGCTATGACCTGGCCATCGCCGATGCTTCTTCTCCGGAGAGGAATGCCAGGATCGACCAAAAAGATAAGCCGACCGATAACTGGATACATCATCTAAAAGCTTCGCTCACCGCCGGCGGCAAACCAGCGATTATTATTCATTCCGATCGCGGAAGCGATTTCTATAGCCTTCACGGCGCTGCGATCGAGCTACGTCGCGAGCCGGGAATTTGGCCAGCAATGGTCGGTCTCATCGGACGAGAAATTCTTCGCCGGCGCGAAGCCGAAGCTCGCGCCCGCGAATCCGAAAACATCTCCGCCAAAGCCCTGGCTGACGCCACCCTCGGACGCTACATGGTCGAGATGCGGACCAACATCAACAACGCCCTCACCACCGTCCTCGGCAATGCCGAACTTCTCGCCCTTGAGGCAGGACTGCCCGCCGCCGTAATCGCGCAATCCGATAGCATCCGCAACATGGCGCTCCGTCTCCACGAGATCTTTCAGCGTTTCTCCTCGCTCGAAAAGGAGCTCACCGTCGCCGCCCGCGAATCCGGCAAGCAGGCTATGCGTGCCGCCGGTCGCAGCTAGCCTTTCTCGCAAGACTTTCTGGCGAAGCAAAACAAAAAAACGGGGACGGCTAATCGCTCGTCCCCATTGCTCAACTTCTGCAAGTCAACTTCAGCTAAGCCAACTCCAGCAAATCACTCCCATCACTTCGCCATCTTCAGCGACATGACATGAACCTGCATCTTGTCCGGATAAACATGCGCCGTCAGGATGACATGATGCCCCTCATGCCCCTTCACCGCCTCCGGATTGATGATCGTCCAGCTCTTCATGTCTTTATCGCCCACAAACGTTTTGCCATCCGCGCCAATTTTTCCCATCACGTCAACCGTTCCCTTGGGCGCATCCGCCTTCATGCTGTCATTCTTCATGTTGTCCTGAGCCGAGGCCACGCCGAAGCTTAGGATTGCCGCCACGAAACAAATCGCTACCAGCTTTTTCATGTTGTCTCTCTCCTGCAAATTGTGCACAACTTGCCGTCGGCCAGTATATGCTCGAATGTGCGCTACGCGACCAAGAGTTTTTAAACGAAAGGGCAGAACTAACCAACCTTCGTCGATCTCCGCAACTCGGATCCTCCGCAACTCAGGCTGCGCAGCATTTATAATCATTCGTTTAACTCACCACGGTTAATTTCAGCAGGACGACTCAGCAAAGCGAATTTCATTACAAGAATTTATTTACACAAGGCGAAAACGTGCTCGATTTCTTAGGCGACCTCAAACGAACTCATATGTGCGGAGCTCTGCGACTCTCTGACGCAGGCAAACAGGTTGTGCTCATGGGATGGGTCAACCGCCGCCGCGACCTCGGCCAAATCATCTTTGTCGACCTGCGCGACCGCACCGGTGTCACGCAAGTCGTGTTCAATTACGAACTGAATGCCGCCGTTCACAAAAAAGCCGAAGCCTTGCGCAACGAGTTCGTCATCGCCGCCATCGGCAAAGTCAAGCGCCGCGATGCCGACACCATCAATCCCAATATCCCCACCGGCGAAGTCGAACTGGTGGTCGACGAGCTACGCATTCTCAACGTGTCAAAGCCGCTCCCTTTTCTGCCCTCGGACACCGTGCTCGCCAACGAAGAGATGCGCCTGAAATATCGCTACATCGACCTGCGCCGCGACGCCATGCAGTTCAACATCGAACTGCGCCACAAAGTCGCGCTGGCCATCCGCGAGAACCTGGCTGCGCAGGGCTTCTTCGAAATCGAAACACCTTTCATGACGCGCTCCACGCCTGAAGGCGCAAGGGATTATCTAGTCCCCAGCCGCGTGCAACCCGGATCGTTCTATGCCCTTCCGCAATCGCCGCAACTGTTCAAACAGATATTAATGATCTCTGGCTTCGACCGATATTTTCAGATCGTGCGTTGCTTTCGCGACGAAGACCTGCGCGCCGACCGCCAGCCCGAATTCACCCAGATCGATTTAGAGATGAGCTATCCGCAACCAGAGCGGGTCTGGGAGACGGTAGAAAGTTTCCTTACCGCAGCCTTCAAAGCCGCCGGTCACGAGATCAAGACCCCATTCCCGCGCATGGATTTCGACGACGCCATCCGTCAATACGGCGTCGACAAGCCAGACCTGCGCCTGCCGGCCTTCACCGACGTGGCCGATTGTTTCACGCCGGCCGATCTCGAAACGCTGGCGATCAATAAAGACCTGCCCGTAATCGCCATTCGCATTCCGCACGTCGGCGAGCTCTCGCGCAAAGAGCGTGACGACATCAAGCCTCTCTTCGTATCAAAAGGCGGAGCACGCGTCTTCGAAGACTTCAAGCGCATTGAGACGAAGTTCCCCGAAGCGGGTGCGAAAGTAAGAGAGAAATCAGGCGCCGCAGCCGACGATCTACTGGTACTGGTGGTGGGCTCGAAACAATCCGTCCGCGACGATCACCTCGCCAGCAAACGCATAGTCACACCCGCCGAGCTTTCTATCTACGCCTCCGCCGGAATCCTGCGCGTAGCCCTGGCGCAGAAATATTCTGACCGCCACAAACTTTTTCAGAAGGGCGATTTCCGTTTTCTCTGGGTAACCAACTTTCCCATGTTCGAATATGACGAAGGCGAAAAGCGCTGGATGGCCGCGCATCATCCTTTCACTTCGCCCCACGAAGAAGATATGGACAAACTCGAAAGCGATCCCGCCATGGTGCGCGCGCTAGCCTACGACATAGTGCTAAACGGCACCGAACTGGGGTCGGGCTCGATCCGTATCCACCGGCAAGACGTACAGAGCCGAATTTTTCAAGCGCTGGGCATGACGGAAGAAGAAGCGCGCTCCCGCTTCGGCTTCTTCCTGGAGGCGCTGGAGTATGGCACTCCTCCCCACGGCGGAATCGCCCTGGGCCTGGATCGCATAGTAATGATTCTCGCCGGAGCCGAAAGCCTGCGCGAAGTAATCCCCTTCCCCAAAACCGCCGCCGCCAAAGATCTGATGATGGAGGCACCGACGCCGGTGGCCGATGCACAACTGCGCGAGTTAGGGATCGCGGTGGTGAAGAAATAGGAGATAATCCCTTTTTCGCACAGCGATGACTTCCGCGGTGCTCTCCGCTGTTCCTCGACGCGTACGCTAGAATGAACCCGTGAGGTGGTTATGGCAGAAATGACGCCGCAGGTTTCGGAGGTACTGGAAAAAGCGCTTACACTTTCCACTCAAGAGCGCGGCCTGTTAATCGACCGCCTGATCGAGAGCCTCGATGAAGGGCCAACTGAGGAAGGAGTTGAGGAAGCCTGGGACCGCGAGATCAAGCGTCGGGTCGACGATATTCGATCGGGCAGGTTCAAGATGATCCCAGGTGAGCAAGTGCTCCGAGAGCTGGCTAAAGGGTTCCCGGATGACGAGAAAGTCGTTTCACTTTAGCGCGCCGCCAGTCGTTGCTCCACCAACTCCTCGATTCGACTGAGCACTTCGTCTTCACTCATCTTGGTCGAATCAATCAGCACCGCATCCGACGCTGCCACCAGCGGAGACGCCGCGCGCGTGCGATCTCGCCGGTCTCGCTCCCGAAGCTCGGCAGCCATCGTCTCCGCCCGAGCGCCCTTCACTCGCTGCTGATCGAGTCGCCGCTGCTCGCGAATCACCGGATCGGCATCGAGAAAAATTTTCAAATCTGCGTCCGGAAAAACTTTGGTCCCAATGTCGCGCCCTTCCATCACCACGCCGCCGCCGATGCCCATTTCGCGCTGCCGCGCCACCATCCACTCGCGCACCTTCGGATGCACGGAAACACGCGATGCCGCCTCCGTCACATCGCGCTCGCGAATGCGCGCCGAAATATCTTTGCCGTTAAGCAGAACGCGATTGCCGCCCATCGTGCTCTCAAGTTTAATACGCGAATCCTGCGCCATCTTCAGCAGCGCCTCTTCGTCATCAAACGAAGCGTCCCATTCGATTGCCCGAAGCGCCAGCGCGCGATACATAGCTCCGCTTTCGAGGTTCACGTAGCCGAGTTTGCGCGCGAGTCGGGCAGCGATGGTGCTCTTGCCCACTCCAGCGGGCCCGTCGATGGCAATGATAAGTTTTCTTGGGGATGGATCCGTCATCGTAGCGAAACAAGATTGTACACGGAGCAACCGGACGCTAGCTGACGCGCTGTGGGCGCGGCTTTGGGACGTAAGCTTGCTTAGGAGGAGTCACCTGCAACAGCGACTTGCTCCCGACATGCACAAAACTCAATTCGCGCGCCGAAAGCAACGCATGGATTGCTTCCTTCACCCGCGTGCGCGGCACGAAGTGCGTCAGCAGGTTTTCGACTTCGCCTTCATCCGCTGCCACCACGCAGTCGAGATACTTCGTTGTCAGCGCAGAAAGCGCCTCGGGCACCGAAATTCCCACACCCTCGCGCACAACGTCCGGCGCCCAGCGCGACAACTCGTCCCACACCGAGCCTTCTTCCACCGTGTAATCGACGCGCGTGATGCGCAGTTTGGCCCACAATTCGCCAAGCGCACGATCAAGGCCGGCGTTCGATACCGCGCCACCCAGCTTTTCGCCCAGCTTCATTTTCGAAATCGGTCCGCTCCGCCGGATAATTTCAAATGCATCACAAGCCAGCGGTGAATAAGGGGATCGCGGCCCCGACGCTGGTGGCTGTTTAGGATTGCGCTCGCCCACCAGCGAATAAAAATAAGGAAACACCGACGCAGCCAACAGAAACGCATTATTCTCGTCAATCAGCGGAGCCTCATACGCCGCCTTATCGCGCAGAGTACGCACCATTAAATCAGTCGCTTCTTTCGCGCGCGCATCGGCGTAAGCGTGCTTCTGCGTTGGCAACTTCTCATCCGCTCCCACCCATGCTCCTATGAAAGTGGGCACCAAGAGTGCCGGCCGCATGGGATACATAACACAAAATCCCACCGACTCCAGGAAAGTCCGCGCATCGTCAAGGGTACGCACCGGCTGACCGTCGAGACGCCATTTATGCGTGCGAGATTGAAAAAGCTCCGCGTCGGTCATGAGTTTGATTAGAACACAAAGCAGCATTCGGCAATCAGCATTCAGCACTCAGAAAATCGTTGCCGCGATCTGACTGATTGCTGATTGCTGAGTGCTAAATGCTATCGTCAGATACGCTTGAACGCCTTCTGAATATCCTGCATGGAATAGCGCAGTACCACTGGCCTTCCATGCGGGCAGGTCATCGGATGATCCGTCTTTGCCAACTCGGCCAGAAGCCATTCCATCTTGTTTTGTTCGAGCGGCATGTTGACTTTGATTGCGGCGTGGCACGCAATCGAGGCTGCGATGCGTGTCCGGATAGCCTCCAGATTGATCGCCTGATCTTCGCGCTCGAATTGCTCGAAGATTTCGTTGAGCAAGTGTTCAATCTGGGCAGCATCCACGCCAGCGGGCGCGATTTTCACGGCGACGCTGCGCGCGCCGAAGGGCTCCGCTTCAAAACCATTGTGCGCAAGTTCCTCCGCGATTTCGCTGAAGATAGCTTGCTGCGCGGGAGTAAGTTCGATGATGAGCGGCATCAGCAAACGCTGGCTTTCTACTCGCTGCACCGAACGCTCCCGCAGCACGCGCTCGAAAAGCACGCGCTCGTGCGCCACGTGTTGATCGATGATCCAGAGCCCGTCTTCATTAACGGCGAGAATAAAAGAATTTCGAATCTGGCCCAACGGGCGCAAAGTGCGCAGCGACTCGAGCGTGGGCGCGGATTGCGGCTCTTGCGCGATCGGCGGCGCACAACCGTGATCAGGAATCGGCTGCGGATCAGCGGTTGCCTCCGGCGCTCGCGCCAGCGAGACCGCGGCGTTCGCCTCGACCGCAATCCCTCCTTCAAATTCAAGGCGCGCCGTTACCGCAGGAACGGTCGGCGCCTGCAAGGCAAAGCCGCCAGCTACACCTGCTTCCGCCAAATCGTGCCAAGGTGCGTGTCGCCCAGGATCGATTTCGCCAACGCTGTAGGCAAACGGATGATGGCCCGCCCCGGGACTGCTGAGGCCGGGCGTAGCTGAGGGCTGCGCGCGTATCTCAGTCAAGAACTGCGGCACCGGACGCGCCTTCATCAGCGCTGCCCGCACCGATTCGCGAACGAAATCGTGAATCACCGTCTGTTGCCGAAATCGGACTTCGGTCTTCGAGGGGTGCACATTCACATCAACCTCGACGCCCGGCATCTCGATGAAGAGCAACACCACTGGAAACACGGTCGGCGGCAGGATATTGCGATAGGCCTCAATGATCGCATGCTGAATCAAACGATCCCGAATCAGCCGTCCATTTACGAAAATGTAAATCGAATTGCGATTGAGCTTTTGAATCTCTGGCTTCGACACGAAACCATGCAGTCGCACCTCGCCGAAATCGTGTGGAGCGGGCGCCCCCGCCCGCGAAGCGTCGTCCTCGACATCGGCAGATGCGTTAGCAACCGGCGCGCGCCTCCAAGGCGGAAGCTGCGGCAATCCAATCCGCTCGAGCGGTTGCACCGCAGCCAGCGGAATCAACTGATCGAGCGTCTCGCGTCCAAAAACCTGATAGATGCGCTCCCGGTGGCCGGCCACAGGCGGCGCGACCAGCAACGCGTTCGTCGCCGAATGCAATTCGAAATGCTTCTCCGGATGCGCCAGGGCATAGTGAGTAACCAGCAGCGCGATGTGCGACAACTCAGTCGATTCCGATCTCAAAAACTTCTTGCGCGCCGGGGTATTGAAAAAAAGATCGCGGATAGTAATCGAAGTCCCCAGCGGCAATCCCGCTTCTTCAACCCGGATCATCTTGCCGCCGTTTATTTCAACCACGGTTCCGGCCGCTTCTCCCTCTGCGCGCGTTTCGAGATGCAGCCGAGCCACGGATGCAATCGACGGCAACGCCTCGCCGCGAAATCCGAGTGTCGCAATACTCAATAGATCGTCGGTATCCTTAATTTTCGATGTGGCGTGGCGCTCGAAAGCGAGCATCGCATCATCGCGCACCATACCGCAGCCGTTGTCCGTAATCTGGATCAGCTTCTTCCCGCCAGCCTCGACCTGAATGCGTATGCGCGTGGAACCGGCGTCCAGAGCGTTTTCCAGCAACTCCTTGACCACCGACGCAGGACGCTCCACCACTTCGCCGGCCGCGATCTGATTGGCAACTCTCTCGGAGAGAACGTGGATTTTGCCCATGGGATGCAGTGGCCAGTGTGACAGATACAAAGGCAGAGCGTAAAGGCGGATCGAGGGCAGGGCCTACCGCATCCAAACTGGCGTATCGTGTAGTTTTCAAGGTGGCCGCGCATGAAACATGCAATTCTCGGAGCAGGAGCCATTGGAGGGCTGATCGGCACGGTGCTGGCATCGCTCGGCGAAGAAGTCACTGTAGTGGTTCGACCCGAAAAGCTGGCAAGCTATCCCGCGGACTTGACGCTGGAACGTCCATCAGGCTCCGCCTCTATTACTGCGCCGGCAAAATCGGTCTCGTCGCTCACAGAGCCGGTCGACGTGCTTTGGATCGCCACTAAGACTTATCAGCTAGAAACCGCTTTGCAGACCGTGCAAGCGTCGCCACGCTGCGTGATGCCATTGCTCAACGGGGTCGACCACGTTGCGGCGCTTCGTGCGCGATTTGGAAATGAGCGGGTGGTTCCGGCGACGATTGCGGTCGAAGCCGAGAAACTGGCTCCAGGCCGCTTCATCCAGCGCTCGCCCTTCGTTCGTCTCAACCTCGCCAGCAGCGGCGAGGCACTATTGGGGCCGATCGTCCGGCAGTTCACCAATCTTGGATTCACCTGCCAATTCATCGCTAACGAACAGACTCTGCTCTGGAGTAAGCTCTGCTTCCTCGGGCCGTTCGCCCTAGTGACGTCCGCCTCGGGCAAGAATATTGGAGAAGTTCTGGCCGACGCTGCCTGGAAACAGAAATTGAATTCCGCTATCGATGAAGCGTGCGCCGTTGCGAATGCCAGCGGAGCGGAGATCGATAAAAAGAAATTAGAGGCGTCGTTTCAGGGAGTGCCGCCGGCGATGCGTAGCTCCATGCAGAAAGACGTCGTCGCAGGCCGCCAAGTTGAGTTAGACGCCATCGGCGGTCCGATTGTGCGCGGCGGGCAACGCTACGGCATTAATGTTTCGACCACGAAAGAGTTAATGGCGCAGATTCGCGCCAAGAGCATCGCTGCATAAACGCTCGCGCAACAATTGGTCTTTAATTTTCTCCGACAGACGCGAGCTTTGTAGGATCTCAGGTAGTGTCGCCGGCGACATTGTGCGAGCAAAGGCGAGCGCGCGGGCCAGCGAGAGGTGCTCCGTTCGCAAAAGGGCGGCGCGGATTTCCTGGCGCGATGACCACTTGGCGTGCCCCGCGACCGCATGCACGAGGGCTGCGCCAGCGTCGGCGCGGAGCACGGAACTGATGACAAGCACCTCGGTCAGTCGCGGATTGTCAAGCGCGGATTGCATGACGCGCGTCTGAAAGCCCAAAGGTTTGCTCTCTCCGATCTTGCCTTCGACGATTTTGAGGTTTGCATTTTCGACATCCCGCAGCAGCGCCGCCGCGACTCTGCCCGAGGCGCGACGGGCGAGAGTGAGACGCTCGCCTATGGTGACGGTTTCGAGGCGCGCGATGAGAATATCGTCGGCCGCAACTTTGACATCGGCGGGAGCGCCCGGTGAAAGCGCAACCTTCATCAGATCGAATGTGTAGAACTGACGAGCCAGTGGCACGGAAACGTGACGTGGTGTGTGCGGATGGCTGGCCAGCGCCAGTTTCACCTTGCGACTCTTGAGTGCGCTGGCATTCTTCGCGAGCTGTTCCAAGACTTGCGGATGCAGGTCGGCGCGCTTGAGAACCGACAGAGCCAGATCCTCGGTCAGCGTGGGATCGGCGGCAGTTTGAAGCATTTCTGCGGGAGCAACGGTGGGTGGGGTTGCGGCGGGCGATGGCGCGATTTCGTTTTCGGCAATTTCGCCTTGTGAAATTCTTTGTCGCACATCCGCGTCAGACATATTTGCGATCGGAGGTCTTCGTAGAAATCGAGTGCATTTTTATGCCCGTCTTGCTCTCGCGAGAGCTCCTTGCACGGGATCAACTAATTCCTGACGCACATCGATGCCGGGAAAGCTCGCGTGGAGCTTATTGTAGAAAACGTCGCGCACGCGCGACGACTGACGAAAGACGCTGCCCGTCATGGCGACCGAAAGGCCAGACACCCCATGCGCTGTCGCGGCAGGCGTGAGACGGCGAATAACGACCGTTGCCAGCCCGGCTAACTTTGTTCCCGCCTCAGATAGCAGGTCGCAAGCGATTGAGTCGCCCTCATCCGCGGCCCGAAGCACAACCGGGAATAGCCGCGGGAAATCTGGCGGTGGCGTCGAGTTCGCTTGCTGCACAAGCTCGTCCAGCGTCGCAAGTCTCCAGGCACGGAGAACCATTGCCGTGAGTGCGGTATCAAGACCTTCATCGCTGGCCGTCAGAAGTGCGGAGATAGCGCGCCGCCCGATCCAGAGACCCGAGCCTTCGTCGGAGATGGCAAACCCCCAACCTCCCGCGCGCGCGGTGCGGCCGTCCGCATCGCGGCCGTAGACGATGGAGCCAGTACCGGCAATCGCGATCACCCCCGGACCCGCACCGAAAGCGGCTTCGAGTGCGATTTCATGATCGCCAACCACTTCGATTTTTGTCGCAGCACCCTGCGAAATCAGTTCTCCCAAAATGCTCCTAATCTTTTCCGCAATCGCAGGCCGGGCAGCGCCGGTCACGCCGATGCAGACAGCGCCGATCCTTTCGGGAGAGATATTGCTGGCGTCACACACTTGCCGTAAAGCAGCGTGCAGCGATTCTCTTGCCTGCTGCTCGCCAAAACGAATCACGCTGCTTCCGCCGGTCATCGCCGTCGCGAGCACGGTCGTTTCGTCCGCCAGAATGCAGCGGGTCTTCGTACCGCCGCCGTCGATTCCCAGATAATAGGCCATCGCGCTAGTTCTAACACAGGTACCACTGCCGATTAGTCCGCGGAACATGCTTGTACAATGCTGCGAACTGGTAGCCCGTGCAGAAACGCATCTAGTCGCTCGGTTAGATAAAAGGATTGGCGTGGGATTGAATCGGATCGATCTGCTGATCATCGCTCTGTACCTGGCCGGAATCACGCTGTTCGGGCTGCGTTTTCGCAAACGCCAGCGCACCATGCGCGACTACTTTCTCGCCGACCGCGATATTCCATGGTGGGCAATTGCCCTGTCGATCGTTGCCGCCGAGACGAGCACCCTGACCATCATTAGTATTCCTGGGCTGGCCTACGATTCGAATCTTACTTTTCTTCAAGTGGTGATGGGTTACGTGATCGGACGCGTCATTATTAGCTTTGTTCTGCTGCCGCAATATTTTCGCGGCGAGTTGTATACGGCTTATCAGCTGATCGAGCGACGGTTTGGTCCTGAACTGCGCACCGTGACGGCGGCGGTGTTTCTGCTGACACGAGCGGCGGCCGAGGGAGTGCGTGTCTACGCGGTGTCGATTGTCGTCTCCATTGCGCTGGGCACGGGCGAGGTCACCTCGATTGCGATCATCACGCTGCTGACTCTGATCTACACCTTCGAGGGCGGATTGGCGGCGGTCATCTGGACCGATGTCGTCCAGACCTTTATTTATGTCGGCGGAACGCTGGTCGGCCTGGTGACGATTCTCCGTCTCATCCCGGGCGGATGGGGACTGGTCTCGTCCACTGCGAGCGGACTGCACAAGTTTCAGGTGTTTGATCTAGGGCTGTACAATTCGGCCGTCGCATCTCACTGGCAGCTCCTAAATTTTGCAAAGCCCTACACGCTGTGGGCTGGAATCATTGGCGGCGCCTTCTTGACGACGGCTAGCCATGGCACCGACCAACTCATCGTCCAGCGCTTGCTAGCCGCGCGCAATCAGCGTCAATCAGTGCTGGCATTGCTCTCGAGCGGCGTCGCCGTCTTCTTTCAGTTTGCATTATTTCTTTTTGTCGGCGTGATGCTGTTCGTCTACTACCGGGTTCCATCTTCTACTTTTGGACGAGCCGATCGCATCTATCCAACGTTTATCGTAAGCCGAATGCCACATGGCATTGCTGGCCTGTTGATCGCTGCGATCTTGGCGGCGGCGATGTCGAACCTGAGCGCAGCATTAAATTCGTTGTCGTCGAGTTCGATGATGGACTTCTATTTGCGATTACGCCCCGCCGCAACCGAATCGCGACGGCTGAGACTGGCGCGATTGGCAACGGTCGTGTGGGGACTTATCCTGTTCGCGCTGGCAGTGCTCGCGCTTCATCGGGTAGGGCGCGTGGTAGAAGTTGGTCTGCAAATCGCGTCGGTCGCTTATGGAGCGCTGCTCGGAGTGTTCCTGCTCGGAGTGCTGACCAAGCGCGCGAATCAGAACGGCGCAATAGTCGGCATGATTTTCGGCCTCGCCATCGAGTTGTATTTGTGGGGATGGTCGCATGTAGCCTTCACCTGGTGGGTCGCGATCGGAACTTGTGTTACGTTCACCATCGGATACGCGGCGAGCGGATGGTGGCATGTTCCATCGAGTGCTGAACCGCCGAGGCGCTGAGGACGCGCAGAGAAAATGGACAGACCGGCGAACAACAGCCATCCCCGCCCCGAGTTATTGCGCGACCTGGGCCTATCCCACGCGGGCGCGGTGGTCGTCGGTACGATCATCGGCAGCGGAATTTTCCTTGTTCCCTCCGAGATGATGCAGGCGGTGGGCTCGGCGCAACTTGTCTACCTCGCTTGGATGGTCGGCGGCCTGCTCTCGTTTTTCGGCGCGCTCACCTATGCCGAACTTGGTGCGATGAAGCCGCAGGCCGGTGGCGAGTATGTCTACGTCCGCGATGCCTATGGGCCGCTGGCGGGATTTCTCTATTCCTGGACATGGTTTCTGATTGCCAAGCCGGCCTCGATTGCGACCATCACCACCGGGCTGGTTCGAATTCTCGGAACTTTCCCGGTCTTTTCCTTTTTTTCGGATGCTTGTCTTTCGCGGCCCTTCACTATTCATTACGGCCAACTCGTGGCGATCGCAGCCACGGTGCTGATTTCCGGGCTCAACTATATCGGCGTCCGCCGCGCAGGAGAATTTCAGTTTCTGTTTACCCTGCTCAAGGTCGCGATCATCCTCGGAATCGTCGCGGTCGGCTTTTCCTACAGCGGAGGAACCTGGGCGAACTTCGCAACCGAATTCGTCGGGGCAAAAGGTGGCATCGCCGGATTTTTCGCCGCGCTGGTGGCTGCGCTGTGGGCCTATGACGGATGGAACGATCTCAACATGGTCGCGGGCGAAATAAGAAATCCGCAGCGCAATATTCCACTCTCGTTGATCTGGGGAGTGGCGACGGTCGGCGCGCTCTACATTCTGGTCAACGCCGCCGTGCAGTATGTGTTGCCGGCATCAGCCGTCGCCACATCACAGCGACCTGCATCCGATGCAGTCGCGCTAGTTCTAGGGCGAGTTGGCGCCAGCCTGGTCTCGGCCGGAATGGCGCTTTCCATGCTCGTAACTTTAAATGGCACCATCATGAGTGGAGCGCGTGTGCCCTTTGCCACCGCGCGCGATGGCTATTTTTTTAAAGCGCTCGCCGAAGTTCATCCGCGCTTTCACACGCCGTCGGTGGCAATCATTGTGCAATGCGACCTGGCGATTATTCTGCTTCTGCTCGGCGGCAGCTTCCGTGAGTTTTTTTCGCTGGCGATTTTTGCCGAGTGGCTCTTCTATATGATCGCCGGCAGCACCGTCTTTGTCTTCCGCCGCCGCGAACCCAACGCCGACCGGCCTTATCGCGTGTGGGGATACCCCGTAGTCCCAGCACTGTTCGTGCTCGTCTCCGCTGTACTGCTTTACTACACCTTCACCGACAATCTCAAAAGTTCGGTGGGCGGATGCGTTGCGATTCTGGCCGGCATTCCTCTCTTCTACTTTTTCGCGCGACGGCGCCGCGACACAGAAGTAAGGGCCCCAAAGTAATCGGCCCTCGGCTAAACACTCGGCCGATTGGCTGAATACCAAAGGTCGTTACGAAAGTACAGGCGCAGCCGACACGTTTACCCCCTGCCTATTCTCCCCTAAGGTGAAGACTCCAACCCCAAGCGCTCTCCCGCCTGGGACCCCTTTTGGAGCTAATGAATGCCTACGTACGACCGTGGTTTTCAACTCGGCTTGTTGCCCGAAAAGAGGTGGAACTGGCGCACCTTTGCCGCCAGCTACGGAATTCTGGCGGGCCTGATCCTGCTTCTGATCGTCGTCGGGATCATGGCGACCGACACGATTCTGCCCGCCGTGAGTTATCACGTCACAGAGTTGATACCGCGCCCCGCGCTCAAGCCGGAGCCACTGCCCAAGCCGAAACCGCTGCCGGTGCATGCGAAATTGCTGCCGCCGGAACCGGTCTTTCAGGCGCCGAAATTGATCGTGCCCAAGGAAGTTCGCGCACCCAAGCCGCAACCGCAGGAGATCGAACCTCCCAAGGTAGTGGTGAATAACTTTGCGCCAGCGGTATTGAAGCCGATGAGCGGAGCGCGTCCCGTTCTGATTCACACCGGCGAGTTCGCGGGGAGTTCGGCCACGCCCACCATGAACGCTCCGATCGAGAAAGTGCAGACCGGAGGCTTCGGTGATCCGAATGGACTGAAGCCGAGCGCTAACAGCAAGCCGAACGGCAAATTGATCGCGTCCACCGCGGGCGCGTTCGACATGCCGGTGGGGCCGGGACAGGGCAACGGTTCAGGCGGCGCCAATGGCATTAAGGGAACGGTGGCGAGCGCCGACTTTGGCAACGGCGTGGCAACTGGAGGCCAGGGAAATGGACGCAGAAGCGGCCAGGGAGTGCAGACCTCAGGCTTTGGCTCGCAGGAAATCGCACAGAACACGCCTCATGTACAGCGGATGGATAGCGGCCCAGCAGCGACTTCGGTCGAGATCACATACAAGCCGAACCCGATCTACACCGACGAGGCGAGAAATCTGAAATTGGAAGGCGAGGTTCTCCTCGAAGTCCAGTTCGGGGCGAACGGGCAACTGCATGTGAATCGAGTCGTCCGTGGTTTGGGTCACGGGCTGGACGAAGCCGCGATCGCCGCGGCCAACAAGATGCGTTTCAAGCCAGCCTCGAAAAGCGGGCAGGCCATAGATTCGACAGCAATCGTGCATGTGGTATTTCAACTTGCGTACTGAAACTTTGGAGACAACGGTTATGCGGAAGTTTAGGAGCACGTTTATGAACACCAAGAATTGGATGGTTTTGGCTCTGCTGGCTGTGTCCGTTACGGCAGTGGCCCAGCAGCCGGCGTCCGCGCCGCAGAACTCACAGCCGGTTGCCGCCGCACCTGCGAGCGACGCAGCATCAGCTCAGCCGGCGCAAGCCAATCTAGCACCGCCGACTACGATGGATCAGGTGGTCGATCGCGTCATCATGCGAGAGAAGGAACTAGTCAAGTTCCTGTCGCCGCGTACTCCCATCGTCGAAACCTATCTGCAAAATCTCGCCCAGGATCCGCAACTGGGGCCGATTCCGCACGATGACCACTACTTCCTGGGACGAATGGATTTGAAAGATACGATCGATCGCAGCGACTATCTTCAGGATAAAGGCAAGAAGGACAGCGACGAGAGCATGGAGAAGCACCTGCTTGGCGACTTCACCAAGAAGTTCAAGTTCCAGTATCAGCCGTTGGGATTTTCCTGGATGATCTTCGCCGACCGCACCGACTTCGACCGCCAACATTATGATTTCCATTACGCGCGCCGCGAGTTCCTCGGCGACGTGCGCTGCCTGGTGTTTGATCTCACGCCCAAGAAAGATGCTGGCCGCGGGCGCTTCCTCGGCCGCATCTGGGTTGAGGATCAGGACTTCAATATCGTGCGTTTGAACGGAACCTACGCGCGTCCAAACCGCAACAACTACTTCTTCCACATGGATAGCTGGCGGCTGAATTTAATTCCCGGTTACTGGGTGCCCGCCTACATCTACAGCGAAGAAGGCGATTTCACTGCTGGACATGTAAACAAGATCGCCTTCAAAGCCCAGACTCGTATGTGGGGCTACAACCTGAAAACGGCAGCTGCCAATGATGAACTTACGAACATCCGCGTCGACAGTGTAAAAGACGACACGCCGACCGCTCAGGATGCGACTCCGCTGGCCGCCGAGCGCGAATGGCAGCAGCAGGCGGAAGATAACGTAGTCGAGCGCTTAGAAAAGGCAGGCTTGCTGGCTCCGGAAGGCGATGTCGACAAGATTCTCCAAACCGTAGTCAACAACATCGAGATCACCAACAATATCGAACTGCCACGCCCCGTGCGCACTCGCGTGCTCACTACTTCTCCGCTCGAAACTTTCAGCGTGGGCAACACCATTGTCGTGAGCCGCGGCCTGATCGATGTGCTCCCCGACGAGGGCAGCTTGGCCATGGTACTCTCGCACGAACTCGCTCATATCGTCCTCGGGCACAACCTGGGTAGCCAGTACGCCTTTAACGACCGCATGCTCTTCTCCGACGAGGGGACTTATCAGAACCTTGGCTTCAAGCACATTCCCGAAGAAGAAGCAGCCGCCGACAAAAAAGCCATCGAGATGCTGAAGAATTCGCCTTATGCGCAGAAGCTCGACTCGGCTGGCCTCTTTCTCAAAGCTCTTCAACAGCGCGCTCCGCAATTGAGCGCTCTGCTGCAAGCCCACCTCGGCAATAACATCGCGGAAAACGGCACCGTCAGCCGCATGGCGCAACTCGCGACCTCGGCACCGGCGCTCGACTGGAACAAGCTCGATCAGATCGCCGCGCTGCCTCTCGGTGGGCGGGTTAAGTTAAATGCGTGGGACGATAAGGTCGAGATCGTGAAGGCGCAACCGGTCGCGATCACATCCGCTCGCGACAAGATGCCCTTTGAAGTTACTCCGTTCTACCCTCGTCTGGCTCGCTATAGCAATGTGGGCGCGCCAGCCGGGAACCCAGCGGCGGCGACCGCGACGGGAACCACGCCAACAGCAACCACGGCAGACGCCAGCACAGCGCCGGCCCACTGAGACGACTCTCAAGTTGATAGAAGCGCAGGCCGGGACCGGAAGAAATTCCGGGCTCCCGGCTTGTGTCTTTTAGGACCAAAACACCACCCCAGCCGCCCTTTCACATCTCCTACCCAAATACTTCCAACTTTTGCTATTATGGTGCGCCCACGCCTACCGCCCCGGGTATGGTCGTAAACAATCGGTAGTTCAAATTCTGCGGAGAGTCCTGCGCCTAAAGCTAGAGGCAGCAATCAAGAAAGGTCGTGTGTCTTGCCTAAGAAGTTCATTCTTGCGGTTTCTATACTTCTGCTTGTTGTGTCCAGCGTTGCGCTGGCACAGACCCTGACAAAGCTCGAGAATCAACCGCCTGATGGCATCATCATCTCCTACCAGTTGACCGATGGCACGGTGATGGTGCAAGGCAACAACTGCTCCGATTGGTGGAAGCTCACGCCCGACATCACTGGAAGCTATGTAAACGGCACCTGGACGCAACTTGCCAGCCTACCCTCCGGATATGCGCCCTACGCCGAAGCCTCCGCGGTATTGGCCGATGGACGCCTGATCATTGAGGGCGGTGAGTACTCCGGCTGCGGCGCTGAATTTACGCTTACCAATCAGGGCGCGATCTACGATCCAGTAGCCAACACCTGGACCACGGTAACACCGCCAAAGGGTTGGAATTACATCGGCGATTCTCCGTCGCTCGTGCTTCCTAACGGCGATTATGTGATCGGCAATAAACTTACCAAGCAAATGCGCGAGCTTAATCCCAAAACCATGAAGTGGACTAGTTTATCCTCGAAGGGTAAGAAGGATTTCGACGCCGAGGAGGGCTGGACTCTTCTGCCGAACGGCTCGATTCTGACGGCGGATGTGAAAGCTGCTCCCAACTCCGAGATTTACACGCCGTCCCTGAAAGAATGGGTGACTGCGGGAAGCACGATCGTGGATTTGCGTTCCCCGTCGCCGTACGGTTGCATCAGTTATGGTCCTGGCGGAACACTATGCTACTACCCGCCAGGAGAGATTGGGCCGGCAATTCTTCGGCCGGATGGCACGGTATTTTATACCGGCTCTTATACCAAGGGCGGCAGCGGCCCTGGAAATACGGCCGTTTACGACACCCTCACGGGAACGTGGACTGCGGCCCCCGTTTTCCCGAATGGCGATAATGCAGGCGATTCTTTTGCCGTCCTGCTGACAAATGGCGACGTGTTGGTAGAAGGTGATTCCGGGACTTCGTATCTCTTCAATGGGACCACCCTTACCGCCGGGCCCTATACGCCCGGAAGTCTTATGGTGTTGCCTACAGGACAAGTATTGGTGGGCGGCGGCACCACCGAGGTTTATAACTCGGCTGGAACCTACCAGACTTCGTGGCAGCCGGCAATTTCCAGTTGCCCGTCGGCAGTAACTCGCGGATCGACTTACTCGGTTTCCGGCACGCAGTTCAACGGACTCTCCCAAGCTGCCGCTTTCGGCGACGAACTGCAAACTGCAACCAATTATCCTCTCGTACAAATCACGAACAACAGCACGCATCATGTGTTTTTCGCCCGCACTCACAATCACAGCACGATGGGCGTCGCCACGGGTTCGGAGACGGTATCGACTTACTTCGACGTGCCCGCATCGATGGAGACAGGTGCGAGCTCGCTGGTGGTGATAGCGAACGGCATTCCGTCCGCGGCCGTCAGTGTAACGGTTCAGTAACAACTTAACCTAGGTCAACTAACTGCCCTTGTAACTCCTGCGACCATGGAGATACAAGGGCTTTTTTTTCACGAAGAGTAATGATTTTAGACAAGCCGCTAGAAATGCTTCCGCAAATCGCCGAACCGATCCACCACCAGCAACCGCTGCGAATGCGGAGCGGACGTGAGTTCCTCATGCTCTAAAATCCACGTCTTATCGTGAGGTATGAAGACTGCATGCAAACCCGCCGCCAGCGCTGGATTGATGTCTGACTTGGGGCTGTTCCCGACCATCCATGTGCTGTCAGCAGTCAGCGCGTACTTAGCGACAGCGTTGCGATAAGTAGACTCTTCCTTCTCGGCTACGATCTCGATCACTGAAAAATATTCTTTCAACCCTGAGCGCTCGACCTTTCCCGACTGCTCCGCGGGATTTCCTTTCGTCATCATGATGAGGTGGTGCCGCTCACTGAGATATTGCAAAGTCTCAGGCACGCCCGGCAGGACCTCAATCGGATGGTTAGCGATCTGGTCGGAGAAGCTGCGAATCCGTTCGTGCAATTCGGAGGTCACCGGCTCGACCGAAAGCTTCTCAAAGGTTTCAACCAGCAAGTGCGCAAAGCTGTGTAGACCATAACCGTGCTTGACGATGGATTCGCGCTCCACATCGTTCAGCACCAAACGAACTGCTTCTGGTGAGTGCTCGCGATGATCGAGGAATGAAATAAACTTCGCAATCGCTCGCTCGAAATAGATGTTGTTTTCCCAGAGCGTGTCATCGGCATCGATGAGCAACGTCTGCGCGCCGTTCTCTGCCCTCATATTTTTTATGATAATCGGTCAAGCCGAATTCCTGGCTTTGATACACTGGCAACACATGACGAATGAACGTATTAAATGCATTTTCTCGCGGCTTTTTAGACATTTCTTGACAAATTGTTGGCCGGCTTTGGTTTTCGTTTTCCTGCTGGCGATTTTTGGCGTGGCGCAGCAAAGTAAACTTATGACCGGCTCGGCGGCGAAGGTCGGCGCTCAGGCAAATCTGAAAGTTGCTCCCGACCTCGAGCAGCGCTTATCGAAGTTTCGCCGCGTCCAAATGCCCTTCCGAACAGCTGGCCTGACTGCCCGCGAACAGCAACTCGTTCGCAAGTTAGTCGAGGCCTGCGGCTACCTGGAAAGCATCTATTGGCGGCAGACCGATCCCGAAGCCCTGACGCTCTATCAGTCTCTGGTCGCGAGCCACGCCAAGCGCGATGTCGAATTGCGGCGCTATCTATGGATTAACGCTTCCCGCTTCGATCTGCTCGACCAGGATCGACCGTTTGTTGGCACCGACCCCATGCCGCCGGGGCGAGGATACTATCCCGCAAATCTCACGCGTGACCAGGTCGAACAATACGTCAAACAGCATCTCGATCAAAAAGCGGCAATCTACGATCAGTTCACGATCATACGTTGGCATCAAGGACAACTCGAACCAGTTCCTTACCGGATCGCCTTTCGCGCTTTTCTCGAACCAGCGGCCAAGGCTCTGCGAGCCGCCGCAGATCTTAGCGATGATCCCGCATTCGCCAAGTTTCTCCGTCTGCGCGCCGACGCCCTGCTCAGCGACGATTACTTCGCCAGCGATTTGGCATGGCTCGACTTGAAAAATCCGAAATTCGACATCATCTTCGCGCCCTACGAAACTTACTTGGACGGACTGCTCGGCGTGAAAGGTTCCTACGGCGCTGCGGTGATGGTGCGCAACGACCGCGAGAGCAAGAAACTGGAGCTGTTCCAGCAATATGTCCCGCAAATCCAAGACGCCCTGCCGCTCGCCGCCGAAGATCGACCGTCGAAGCACGGCTTAGAAACGCCGATGGAGGTGATGGATGCTCCGTTTCGAGCGGGCGACCTGACTCATGGCTACCAGGCTGTCGCCGATAATTTGCCAAATGATCCGCGAGTCCACGAGCAAAAAGGCAGCAAGAAACTTTTCTTCAAGAATTTCATGGACGCGCGCGTGAACTACATTATCCTCCCGGTCGCGCGCAAGCTGATGGAACCGGAGCAGGCAGCGAAAGTTTCGGGCGAGGGCTATCTACAGAGCACCATCATGCACGAAATCTGCCACGGGTTGGGTCCGGCATACGCGCGAACCGCGGACGGAAAGCTCGACATTCGCGAGGCGATCGGTCCGGCGTTCAGCGGCTTGGAAGAAGCGAAGGCGGACGTAACTGGAATGTTCGCCTTGAAGTGGCTGGTCGATCATGACGCGCTTCCGAAAGAAAAGTTGGAGGAATACTACGCGTCGTACGTCGGCGGAATTTTCCGCACCGTCCGCTTCGGAACCGCCGAGGCGCACGGCCAAGCGGAGATGATGGAGTTCAACTATCTATCCGAGCGCGACGCAATCACCCGCAAGGCCGACGGCAAATACGCAATTAATTACGAGAAGATGCCGGACGCATTGGCGGATTTGGCCAAAGAGCTACTGCAAACCGAAGCTACGGGCAACCGCGAGCGAGCCGAGAACTGGTTCAAGAAATACAGCGCGATGCCGGAAGAATTGAAGGTTTCATTGAAAGCGGCGTCGGATGTTCCAGTAGATGTCGATCCAGTATTCTCGTTCGCGGAAAAGGTGAAGTGAGGGTCATCCGAGGCATGAGCTAGTAGCTTGCTCCGCCTCTACACCCACTCCACGCGTGGCGTCTGCGGAATGATCCCCGCCTTGTGCCCCATGTCGAGCAATCGCCGCACTGCTTCGCGCCCATCATCACCATAATCGAGAGTTCGCTCATTGACGTACATACCGACGAACTTATCGGCGAGCTGGCTGTCGAGATCGCGCGCAAATTGCATAGCATAGCTAAGCGCTTCTTCGCGATGATCGATTGCGTATTGAATGCTCTCATGCAGCGCGTGCGTGACGCTAGCCATCGTTTCGCGTCCGAGCGAACGCCGAATGGCGTTTCCACCAAGAGGCAGTGGCAACCCAGTTACTTTCTGCCACCACCGGCCAAGATCGACCACGCGGTGCAATCCGGATTTGTCATAGGTAAGCTGGCCCTCGTGAATTATGAGGCCGGCTTCATATTTTCCTTCGAGAATCTGCGGAATGATCTGATCGAACGGTACAACCTCCACCTGAATACCAGGCGCAAATAATTCGAGAGCCAGATATGCCGTGGTGAGCTTACCAGGCACCGCGATCTTCTTCTGTTTGATTTCGTCCTGCGTAAAAGCCCGAGTGGCCACCAGCATCGGGCCATAACCTTCGCCCACGCTACCGCCGCACGACATCAGCGAATATTTTTCCTGAATATAGGGAAAGGCATGGAATGAAATCGCGGTTACGTCGTAAACGCCGTCCTGCGCCTGGCGATTCAGCGTTTCAATATCGCAAAGGGTATGACTGAACTTCAGCCCGGGCACGCGAACCTTATTCGTGGCCAACCCATAAAACATGAATGCGTCATCAGAGTCCGGGCTATGCGCCACCGTGATTTCGCGAACCGGAGAACTTACTGTACTCATAAAATCCACAATCCTATTCTTTTAACTTGCACTTCTAGTAAAACCAGACTCGCAAGCAGATCTCGAAGCCGCGCCAAGCCTATCTCTGACCGGGCGCCAGCCGCTGCCAGCGTGCGGCGATGCCGGCCGCCATCAGCACCTTGATCACTTCCGCAAAAATAAACCAATAGAGACCATAGCGAATCGCCAGCGAAATCGAGTGCGTGAGCACGGCAAGCCATGCCAACCCGCTCGCGAAGAGAACCACTTCCGCCGCTACGGCCGCCAACACCGCCCAGCCGAAGCGCCGCGAGCTGTGCTCAAAGACCCAGCCTGCGACAAATGCGACCACCGGATAAGCGACCAGAAAACCACCAGTCGGCCCAAGGATATGCCCAATGCCCGCGCCCATGCTGAAGACGGGCAGTCCGCAAGCGCCCTCGATGAGGTACAGCGAGAGCGCGGCGAAACCGCGACGCGATCCGAGCAGCAGGCCCACGGCAAGAACTCCGAAATTTTGCAGCGTCAGCGGAACCGGCGTGAACGGAAGTGGCACGGTGACGCGTGCACACAAAGCGACGAACAGACTGGCAGCCACCACGATTGCTACCTGCTTGGTCCACTCCCGCGCCGGATCCACGGGGCGGACATTAGTCGGCATCGCCGAGTCTTCTTGGCCGAAGATTTGGGCCGTAACTTTAGACATAGCATTCCTTTCTTCGCGGCGAGCACAGGAATTCAGGCTTCCGGCGAGGAGTGATCGAGAGCGTCAAGCTCCTCTTTGTGGGCTGCTGTGCGCTTCATCTGCCGCCGAACCCGCATAAAGATTGTCAGTGCAACCGACACCACGACCGCCGTACTGACTCCCAGTATGAGAAACCACCAGAGCATCCGCACAACGACACTTAGGATAGCAGATGGAGGGCGGCAAACAATGTGCCCCCGATCACAGCAAAACACTCACAGAAGAAAAAATACTGGACCAGAGGTCAGCCCTTCTTTGCGGACTTGGCGAGGGCTTTGCGGCGATTTTCGATATTCTTCGAGACGCGCTCCAGCCGCTTGCGTGCGGTCTTCGATGAAGTCGCTACCTTCTCGATGTTGGCAAATGCGTCGGGATTGTTGGTTTTTTCGCGAAATTCTTTGAGAAAAGGATAAATTTTGGCGAAGACAAAAAACATTTCCCCGCTACAACCCGGCTGCAGAAACAGTTCTTCGTTCAGCGCTCCCTGGAGCACAAAAGCCGCCGCCATGTCCCAATACCCGCCGACCTGGCGAAACCATGAATTTTCTTGACTCGGAAACGCGTTCACGACTTTGATCAGTTCGTCGGCCGTCTCCGGCCAGAATTCCGTCACCAGCCAGTTCCTTGCCTTCCGCATCTCCGCTTCGCGGCGGAGGTCGTAGAGCTTCATAATTAGCGCTGCATCTTGCGCGGTCGCCTTCTTTGCCATATTTTGCCTCGCTGATGATTTCCAAATTTATTTTCTGAACTCTTGTCTTGACAACCATTACGCTTTCGAAACATCCGCAGCGGCCGCTCCCTCAAACGCCCGCTCATAGTCGCACTCTTTGTTCGGACAAGCGATCACCGACCCATCCTTGCGCATTCGCTCCACCAGGTATTCGTGCCCGCAGTCCGGACACTTCTCAGCGATTGGCTTCGCGGCCGAAGTGAATTTGCACTTCGGATAATTTCCGCAACCATAAAAAGTGTTGCCCTTGCGCGCGCGCTTTTCGACCAGTTCACCTTCTTTGCACTCGGGGCATTTCACGCCTATGAAGTTTTGCTTCACATACTTGCATTCGGGATAGCCGCTGCACGAGGTGAACTCGCCATACCGTCCATGGCGCAAAATCAAATTGCGTTTGCAGAGTGGGCAGGTTTCATCGAGCGGAATGTCAGGCACCTTCTTACCCTGATCAAGCCGCCGCGTCGTCTTGCAGTCCGGATAACCGGTGCAGGCCATGAATTGGCCGAAGCGTCCGCGCTTCAGCACCATCACGCGGCCGCAATTTTCGCAATATTCTTCCTGTGCCGTCTCCTGCAGATCGGCCGAATCAAGATCGGGCAGATTGATGGGATTTTCTTTCGTAAATTTGCAGGTGTCGGGGTTTTCCTTATCGTAAGTACTGCACGCATAGAACGATCCGTGCTTGCCCCACTTGATGACCAGCGGCGCTCCACATAGCTCGCACTTTTCGTCCGTCGGCTTCTCCATACGCTTGATGTTTTCCATGTGCTTCTCGGCGTAGCGGAGATCCTTGGCGAACTTCTTATAAAACTCGGTGAGAGCGTGGTTGCCCGTCTGCTTCCCTTCTTCAATCTCGTCGAGTTCTTCTTCGAGCAACGCGGTGTATTGAAAGTCAAAAATATCTTTGAAATTGTCGACCAGCAGATCGGTGACGACCAGCCCAATTTCAGTCGGCACAAACTTGCCACCAACTTTTTGCGCGTACATACGTTCCTGAATGGTGCTGAGAATCGTCGCGTACGTTGAAGGCCGTCCAATACCGCGCTCTTCCAGTTCCTTCACCAGCGAAGCTTCGTTGAATCGCGGAGGCGGTTCGGTGAAATGCTGCTCCGGAAGTAGCGACTTCAGCGTCAGCTTCTGCCCCGCTTCGAGCGGCGGAAGTTTGTGCTTCAATTCCTCGTCTTCCGCGTCCTTGGCGTCCTTCGACTCTTCATAGACTTTCAGGAAGCCGTCGAACTTCGGTACCGAGCCGGTGACGCGGAACTGAAATACTTCATTACCCGATTTTGCATCAATGTCGACGGTTGTCTGGTCAAACACTGCCGGGTTCATCTGCGAAGCAACGAACCGCTGCCAGATCAGCTTATAAACCTTGAATTCGTCTTCCTGCAGATATTGCTTAATCTGGTCAGGGTGCCTGGCGGCCGACGTCGCGCGAATGGCCTCGTGCGCCGCTTGCGCTTCTTTCTTCTCCTTATATGTATTGGGAGAATCGGGCAAATAAGCCGCGCCAAATTGCTCGTTGATATATTCGCGAACCTCCGTGATCGCCTCGGGCGCCACGCGAGTCGAATCGGTTCGCATGTAGGTGATCAGGCCGACCAGTCCCTCGTCCCCCAATTCAACGCCTTCATAAAGACGCTGCGCGATCATCATGGTGCGCTTAACGCTGAAGCGCAGCTTGCGCGACGAATCCTGCTGCAACTTGCTGGTCGTAAATGGCGGAGTAGCGTTGCGCCGGCGCTCTTTCTTCTCCGCCGTTCGCACCACCCAATCAGCCTTTTCGAGCGCTAGGCGGATCTTCTCCGCTTCCTCGCCATTAGTGACCTCGACTTTCTCGTCGCCTTTGCCGATAAAGCGAGCGTCGAATGCCGGCGGCTTGGCAGCAGCGAGATTCGCGTCAATCGTCCAGTATTCTTTCTTCTCGAAAGCTTTGATCTCGCGTTCGCGATCGACAATCAGGCGCAATGCGACGGTTTGCACGCGTCCCGCGGAAAGGCCGCGACGGACTTTATCCCATAAAAGAGGAGAGACCTGGTAGCCGACCAGACGGTCAAGCACCCGGCGCGTCTGTTGCGCGTCAACCAGATTGCGATCGATGTCCCGCGGGTGCTCAAACGCCGCCTTGACTGCCCGCTGCGTGATTTCGTTGAAGGTCACGCGGCGAATGCGCGCGCCGTCGCCAATATCATCAGTCTTCGCCTTGGTCTTCTTTCCCTTTTTTTTCTTTGTCGAGTCTTCGCCCAGTTCATCGGCAAGATGAGCGGCGATGGCCTCGCCCTCGCGATCTGGGTCAGGTGCGAGATAAATGTGATCCGCCGAGAGCGCGAGCTTCTTAAGCTTCGCGAGAACCTTCTCTTTCCCGGGGATGACGACATACTCCGTATCGAAATTGTTTTCGATGTCGACACCCAGACTGCTTTTGGGCAGGTCCTTCACGTGGCCGAAAGAAGCATCGACCGTGAATCCCTTGCCCAGATACTTCTGGATAGTTTTCGCCTTGGCCGGCGATTCGACAATGACTAAGCCTTTAGACAATGGTTCCTCAGTATGACGGTATTGGAATTGACCCTAGCACGAATGGCTGTCAGCTGTCAGCTATCAGCTCTCAGCCGTCAGTCAACCCTTTCAGTTTTTGCATTAATGACGAAAGCATCTTTTTCACCTCTGTCACCTGCGATGTGAGGCGTTCATAACGCTGATTGGGCAAGTAATTCAGATCACGCGCTAAGAAAAGCTGGCACTCGAGTTCGCTCGCCGACCCCATCGCAATTTGCAGAAATCGCCTCTCTCAGCATCACCCTTTCGGCAGCATCCTTCGGCGATATTCATTCCGATAGATGCTGAAGCGCGGCGCATCTGACTTATCAGACCGAACATTTCATCGCGCGGAAAAATCCTGCTGCAGTCGTAAACATCCAAAGTAAGCTGATGAGATTTCTCCCAAACTCGAAGATTACGAAAACTCTGCACGAAGCCTCCGTTGTTACTGAAAGCCGATAGCTGAGAGCTGACAGCTAAAAGCTCTTCACAAAATTCTTCCCCGGCAACTGCTTCACTTTCCCGTTCAGTTCCAACTCAAACAGCGCGGCAAATATCTCCGAGGGCGACATTTCGTTTTCGAGCAATTCCACTAAATCATCGATATGCGTGGATTCATCGGCCTTCAGCAACTTGAGGATTTTTTTTTCGTGGGGCGAGCTCGCCTCGTCCGGGAATAGAGATGCGGTTTCCGCCTCCGGCGATTCATTCTGCAATAAGCTGAGCGCATTTTGCACCTCTGTCGGCAGTTCCTCCCACACGTCCTCCCACGTGGCAACGAGCTTCGCTCCCTGCTTGATCAGCGTGTTCGGCCCCCAGGAATTTTTATTGGTCACATTGCCCGGAACGGCATAAACGTCACGGTTTTGTTCCAGCGCGAGGCGTGAAGTAATGCGCGTGCCGCTGTATTCCGCTGCCTCGACCACCAGCACACCTGCCGACATCCCGCTGATAATCCGGTTGCGAATCGGGAAATTTTGCGGCGCGGGAAAAGTTCCCACGGGAAACTCAGTGATCAACGCGCCCCCGAGCCCCACCATCTGTTCCGTGAGCCGCGTGTTTTCCTTCGGATACATCACGTCGATTCCCGTGCCGAGAACGCCGACAGTTTTCCCCTTGGCTGCGAGCGCTCCGCGATGCGACGCAGTATCGATGCCGCGCGCCAACCCGCTGATAATCACGAGTCCGCGAGCCGCGAGATCGGTGGAGAGACGCTCTGCCATGGCGCTGCCATAAGGCGTCGGATGCCGCGTTCCGACCATAGCAATACCAGGCTGCGCTAGCGCCTCGACGCTGCCTTTCACGAACAGAATCACCGGAGGGTCATAAATCTCCTTGAGCCGCGCCGGATATTCAGGATCGCTGAGCGCAATGATTCGCGCGCCCGCTTCGCTCGCCTTCGCGCATTCCGCTTGCGCCAGTTCAAGCGACTTTCCCGTAGCCAGCGACTGCGCCGAAACTGCGCGCATCCCCGTCGCTTCGAGTTCGGTCAG
This sequence comes from Terriglobales bacterium, assembly GCA_049511995.1. Classification (GTDB taxonomy): domain Bacteria; phylum Acidobacteriota; class Terriglobia; order Terriglobales; family Acidobacteriaceae; genus Acidiflorens. The sequence continues at coordinate 38,298 of JBEKXO010000001.1, read as the reverse complement.
GCTTGCCTGAAAAACGCGGTCGGCAGTCGCAAATTGCTCGATCAGTTTCCTGATTCGCGTTGGCCCTAATCCCTCGGTCAGCGCTAACGCGAGCCAGTAAAAGCCTTGATGGGAAGTCGGAGTGGCCGAGGCAACAGCCATAACCGATGCGTCAAATTTATTGGCCATATTGCGCGACCCTAGTCCGCAATCGAAAACTCTGTCAAGGATGGCGCTCACATTGGTTTTGGTACAATTCGCAAAGTGATGAGCCGTTTAAAGATCTCAGCCATTTCTTACCTGAATACGGCTCCTCTCATGTGGGATTTCGAGCACGCGGAAACAGACGCCGGCCAGCCTCAAGATTACGACATTTCCTACACCATCCCCTCAGCGTGCGCCGAAGCCCTGCGTGCTGGAACGGCCGACATCGGCATTATTCCCTCCGCAGCCTACGCCACGGTTCCAGACCTCGTCATCATCCCAGACGTCGCCATTGCCGCCCGCCGCGCCGTAAGGTCGATTTTGCTGGTCGGCAAGATGCCGGGCAAAACGCCTGCCGATCCTATGCCGAAAGATTCGTCGCTGAATCAACAATGGTTAAGCCAGGTTCGCACCGTTGCACTCGATACTTCGTCGATGACCTCGGTGGCGCTGGCTAAGATTCTCTTTGCGAAATGGCTCGGCGGGGCGCGCAATTATAAGCCTATGGCTCCCAATCTCGACACCATGCTCGACGCGTGTGATGCGGCCGTCCTTATCGGAGATCCAGCACTCCAGATCGATCGCAGTCACTACTTCACACTCGACTTGGCGGAAGAGTGGGTGCACCGCACAGGCAAGTCCTTCGTCTTCGCCTTCTGGGCCGTTCGCAAGGAGGCGCTAACGGGCCGCGACGGCCATGCGATTAGCAACGCCTTTAAGCAGTCGCGAGACCACGGCCTGTCGCCGAAAAATCTCGAAGCCATAGCCCAGGAGTGGGCGCCGCGCCTCGGCCTCAACATTGAAGTAGTTCGCATCTATCTGACGCAGAACATCCATTATTATCTCGACCCTCCCTGCATCGAGGGCCTCCGGCTCTATTACCGCCTGGCTGCGGAAATCGGCGCCTTGCCCCCAGCACCCGGCTTGCGATTTTTGTAAATTTTTGTCGTAGCCCAAGCCATTAGCTTTTAGATTGCAACTTGCCAACCGCTAACAGGCTCTAATAACAATGGCCTGGCTTGCGATGATCCTGCTCGCAACGAAAAAGAGCGCAATGCACTGGCTGATCCATCTCGGCGGCCCAGGCCTCATTCTGCTGGGCATCGCCGACAACTCGCTGATTCCTCTTCCCGGCAGCACCGACGTGGCCACCATTCTTCTCGCTGCTCACCGTCGCGAACCCTGGTTCTATTACGCCATCATGGCGACGCTAGGAGCCGTGCTCGGTGGCTACCTGACCTACCGCATGGCGCGAAAAGGCGGTAAGGAAACCCTGGAAAAGAAATTTGCGCCCAGGAAGGTAAAAAGAGTCTACGCAATTTTCGAACGCTGGGGATTTGCATCGGTCGCCATCCCCGCTATCCTGCCGCCGCCATTTCCCATCACCCCGATGCTCTTGGCTGCAGGAGCCCTGCAATATCCAACCAAAAAGTTTCTGACCGCACTCGCCGTAGGGCGCGGCATTCGCTATGCCATCCTCGCCTATCTCGGCTACCACTACGGACGCAACATCGTCAAATTTTTCTCCCAATACTATTGGCCAGTACTAATCGTTCTGATCGTCTGTACCGCAGCGGCCAGCCTTTACGGCCTTTACCAATACAAACGTCGACAGAAAGCCCACCGCCCCAAAATCACCCACCCCCAACCGCAAATCCGCCGCCGTGTCGCGTAGGATGCGATCCTTCGTGTTGCTTCGTGTCCTTTATGGTTAATTGGGCCTCCCACCAGTTAAAATAGCTCTTTGCCGTGGAGTAACGAGGAATGTCCCTGACCAAGCAGCAAGCGCTCGATATGTTTCGCTCCGATGACCTGATCGGAATCGGTATGGAGGCGGACGCCGTCCGCCGCAAGCTCCATCCTGAAGGCACCGTGACCTACATCATCGACCGCAACATTAATTACACCAACTTCTGCACCGAGTATTGCACCTTCTGCGCCTTCTATCGTCCGCTGAAAGGCCCCGCCGCAAAAGAGGGTTACATACTCGAGTTCGAGACAATCTATGAAAAGATTCGCGAGACGGTGGAACTCGGCGGCACCGGCGTGCTCATGCAGGGAGGCTTGCATCCCGATCTCAAGATCGACTGGCACGAAAAAATGCTCAGCGGCATCAAGCAGCGCTTCCCGAAAATTCACCTCCACTGTTATTCCGCCTCCGAAATTCTCGCTATTGCCGAGTACAGCAACCTCAGCATCCGCGATACGATTGCGCGCCTGCGCGACTCTGGCCTCGATTCCATCCCCGGCGGAGGCGCCGAGATTCTCGACGACGAAGTCCGCTACAAAATTGCGCGCCTCAAATGCCTCACCGCTGATTGGCTCGAGGTCCATCGCACCGCGCACCAGCTAGGCATGAGAACCACAGCGACCATGATGTTTGGCGTCGGCGAGTCGATCGAGCACCGCATCAATCACTTCCAGGTTCTCTACGATTTGCAGCAGGAGACGGGTGGCTTCACCGCCTTCATCCCCTGGAGCTTCCAGCCTCAGCACACCGCCCTCGGCGGACGCAAATGGGATGAGGCCACGGCAGTCGAATATTTAAAAGTGCTGGCGATATCGCGCCTCTATCTTTCGAATTTTCTGAACGTGCAATCCAGTTGGGTGACACAAGGGTTAAAAGTCTGCCAGATGGGCTTGCGCTTCGGCGGCAACGACGTCGGCTCGGTGATGCTCGAAGAAAACGTAGTCCGCGCCGCCGGCGTGACCAACTGCACGACCGAAGAAGAATTGCGCCGCATCATACGCGATGCGGGCTTCCGTCCCGCACAGCGCGACACCTTGTACCGCCAATATTTTCTGAACTGAACCTGACTTTGAATTGTCATCTTGAGCGAAGCGAAAGACCTATGCATTCCGCGGACGCCACAAAGGTCCTTCCCCTTCGGCCTACTCAGCATCATGACAACAAAGTCGTTTTCGGACACCGACTTGCGTTTCCGCCCTCACTAACCAACTCCATCACGATCATCTTTTTCCTTCTCAGCGTCTGCTTGCTTTCCTTTGCGCAAGACCCCGCGCCAGCGCCGAAAACAGCTTCCATAGCAGGCACCGTAGTGAAAGAACCAGGAAGCCAGCCGCTCAAGAAAGTTCTGATACAGGTCGTCGCCGAAGGACAAGGCGCAAGCTACACCGCTTCCACCGACGCCGACGGCCATTTCCGCGTCGAAGGCGTCGTCCCGGGCCGTTATAGCATCTTTCTCGAGCGCACCGGATTCGTAGGAGTCAACAACCGGAGCCGCAAGTCTGACGTCAACGTAGTCACCGTTCAAGCCGGGCAATCGATAGAGGACATGCTCTTTCGCATGTTGCCCACCGCTACCATTACCGGCCGAATCACCGACGAAGATGGCGATCCGATGTCCGGCGTGAGAATGTTTGCGCTCCGGAAAAAACCGGGCAAATCCACGCGTGAAGCCGTCTCCAGCAATGCCACCAACGATCTCGGCGAATATCGCCTCGCCGGTCTGTTTCCCGGTCAGTATTCAATCCTGGCCATGCCGCCACCGGATTTCCGCGACTACGAAAAGCAGCCGGAAAAATCGCCCCAGGGCGATGCCGCGCCCGACACTCGCTACCTCTCCACCTACTATCCCGGCACCAACGACTCCGCGCAGGCCGCATCCGTAGCAGTCAATGCGGGCGATGATATTCCCGTCAATCTCACGCTGGTACCGCAGCGAACCTATCGCATCCGAGGCGTAGTAACTGGCATCCCCGCCGACCAGAAGCCAACCGTCGAGTTGTTTTCGAAGACCGGCGATTCAATCAGGGCCAATACCAGCGAGATAGGCGCCGACGGCCAATTCGAAATCCGCGGCGTCGCTCCCGGTTCCTATGTAATGAAAATGGCGACTGAAACCGGAACGCAAGCCCTGACAGCACACCAGGATGTCAACGTCGTCGCCTCCGATGTAGAAGGCATAAAGCTGGTCCCGCAGCCTTCTTTCACGATCTCGGGCCACCTTCGCATCGAGGGCAACGCGACGGGAGAACTCACGCAATACGTGGTAAACCTGCGCCAGGCCGAATTGCCCGAGGATCCTGGCTTTTTCATGTCGCAGGATTTCTTTGGCACAAACGCCGCCATCGACCGCCAGGGCAACTGCGAGTGGAAGAATGTGAGCCCGGGCAATTACGTCGCGCGGGTGTTTGGCGGCCAGCCGCAGAACAACTTTTTTCTGAAGTCCGTAAAGGTCGGAGACCGAAACGCCGAAACCGGATTCACCGCCAGCGGCCCTGTCTCGCTCAACTTGGTCCTCAGTTCGCAGGGAGGCGTAATTGAAGGTGCGGTTCTCGAAAAAGAAAAGGACATAGACAACGAACATCCCGTGCCCAATGCCACCGTGGTGGCCGTGCCGGAACAAAAATATCGTAACCTTCCCGATCGCTACGGCACCGGATCGACCGATCAGCATGGTCGCTTTGTGATTCGCGGCCTCGCCCCCGGCACTTACACTCTCCATGCCTGGCAAGATGTCGACGAGGATCTCTGGCGCGATTCCGACTTTCTGAGGTCGAAGGAAGCCAACGGTACGACGTTGAAAGTCGAAGAAGGTTCTAATCAGAGAGTTGAGCTGAAGCTGAGCCCGCCGGCCCAGGAGTGAAAACCAGTCGTCAGTCGATAGTCGTTCGCGGATTTTGCCAACGACTAACGACTTACGACCGACGACCAATCAGTTACAATTCTTAAGCAGCGGTCTTCGCCGTAGCTCATAGTCCATTCGACTTCATGTATTTGACGCTGATCTCCCCACCACTCCTCGCTTTATTTCTCGCCACCAAAGGCTTGGGCCCCTACCTGCGCCAGCATTTTCTGGACAAAACCTTCCAAGGCCTCTACCAGGTCAACACCTTCGATCTGGCCCTGCTGATTCCCTATTTCATCGTGCTGGTCATTCTGGCTGCGTATGGCGGACATCGCTACTGGCTCGTCTATCTTTATTACAAGAACAAGAAAAACAAAACGACGGAGCCAGAGGCACATTTCGAAACCCTGCCGCGCGTCACCGTCCAGTTACCGATCTTTAATGAGCAATACGTCGTCGACCGCCTGCTTGACGCCGTCTGCCGCCTCGATTATCCGAAAGACAAACTCGACATCCAGTTGCTCGACGACTCGACCGACGAAACCGTAGAAGTCGCGCGCGCCTTGGTCGATCGCTACGCCGCGCTGGGAAATCCAGTCGTCTACCTCCATCGCACCAATCGCCAAGGCTTCAAGGCAGGCGCACTAGAGGCAGGCCTCAAAACCGCCAAGGGTGAATTCGTTGCCATCTTTGACGCTGACTTTACTCCGCCTCCCGACTTTCTGTTGAAGTGCGTGCACCATTTCACCGACCCGAAAGTCGGCATGGTGCAGACGCGCTGGACCCACATCAACCGCAACTACTCCGTCCTCACTCAGGTCGAAGCCATTCTGCTCGACGGTCATTTCGTCCTCGAACACTCGGGACGCGCGCGCAGCGGAGTTTTCTTCAACTTCAACGGCACCGCGGGCATGTGGCGCCGTCGCGCCATCGACGAAGCCGGTGGTTGGGAGCACGATACGCTCACCGAAGACACCGATCTCTCCTATCGCTCGCAACTCAAAGGATGGAAATTCGTCTATCTGCAAGACGTCGAATGCCCCGCCGAGTTACCCGTGGAAATGACCGCTTTCAAGACGCAGCAGGCACGCTGGGCCAAAGGTTTGATTCAGGTTTCGAAAAAAATTCTTCCTAAGGTGCTTAGCAGCGACGTCTCGCGCCACCAGAAAATCGAAGCCTGGTACCACCTGACGGCCAACTTCAGCTATCCGCTGATGATCATCCTCTCCGTTTTGCTCATGCCCGCCATGATCATCCGCTTTTACCAGGGATGGTTCCAGATGCTGTATATCGATCTGCCTCTGTTCATGGCTTCTACCTTCTCGATTTCCAGCTTCTATCTCGTTTCGCAGAAAGAACTATTCCCGAAGAGTTGGCCGCGCGCCCTCCTCTACCTCCCACTCCTGATGGCACTAGGAATCGGATTAACCGTTACTAACACAATCGCCGTCCTGGAAGCCGTAATCGGCAAGCAGACCGCCTTCGCACGCACACCCAAGTATCGTGTCGAATCGAAGAAAGATAAGGTGGGAGCGAAAAAATACCGCAAGCGCCTGGGCTGGGTTCCGTGGATCGAACTCCTGATCGGGACCTATTTTGCGTTGGCCATCTATTACGCCATTACCAATGAGAACTACTTCACTGTTCCCTTCCTGTTTTTGTTTGTACTGGGATACTGGGTGACCGGACTGATGTCCCTGCTGCAAGGCCGGTTCGCCGGACTCGCCGTCGGATCAGAGACTCACAGCAAGCCTTTCCCGGTAGGAGTATAGGCATTGAGGCATTGAGGCATTGAGGCATTGAATCAATGACTCAGTCGCTCAATGATTCAATGATTTTCCGAAGGGAACTTAAACTGAAGGGTGATTCCAATCTCATTCTTCACCGGTTTTCCGTCGAGTTCAAAAGGCTTGTAGCGCCATTGCTTCACCGCCTCCACCGCCGGTTGCGCGAATACCGGCGGTCCATCGATCACCCGCACAGCTCCGACCGTTCCATCCTCCATTACCATCGCCGCCAGAATCACAGTCCCTCCCTGGCGCAGCAGCCGTGCCTCGATGGGATAAGCCGGAGCAACCCGATGCACGAGTTTGCCGCCCGAGACCCCTAAGGACACGGGCGCAGTAAGATTTGGCAGCGAAGCCTTGGCGGAAAGCACTCCGTTAAGAGCGGAACGATTCGTCCCGCCCGCAGGAGTCGGCGGCAGAGACTGCGCATTCTCATTCAAAGCCGCGTCGCTGGCGTTTGAGTCGGAGCGGGAATCACCACGCGATCCCGTCTGCGCGGCTGAATTCTCGTGCACGACGACCACATTCGCGGCAACGTTGTCGGTAATCTTGTCCGAAGCATCCCGGATTGATGTGGTTCGATCGATCTGCGATTGCGTGGTAGATGCGCGACCCGTAGATGGCTTCTTCTCCGTAAGCACGTCTACTTTCCCGGCGAACTTCACAGGGGCTCCGGCCGATGGCTTTCCGCTCGTCGGAAACAGAGGCTGGCCACCAGGATCCGGCTTCCAGATCGGGTCACTGCCGAGAGAACGGTTAAGACCAGGGTTACTAGAAGGCTGACTCGCAAGTTGCGAGCCCGGAAGATGTTCTGTCGCCGAACTGACATCCGCCGGCCTCGAGCTCGCGCTGTCACCGGACTCCGATGTCACCGAGTGCGCCTTGCCATCCGCTTCCGCCGGACCGCTCCATCCTAGCCAGATCACGAGAGCGAGCAGCGAGATTGACACCAGGGCGATCGCAGTTAATACAAACGGCCGCGATCGACGTCCCACTGCCGCCAATGCCACGTCCCCCACACGATCCGACGCTGGCAACAGGCCCGAGGGCTGAGTCTTCTCGGTGGCAGCCGGACGTTTCGGTGCGGCGGGAGACGCTCCGTGCGGTTGCGAGGCGCGTGCCCGCTCCGCCAGCGCCGCCAGTTGTATCAGGAGATCGATGTGCTCGTCGGTAAAAGCCCCGGGCGCGGTGGAGAAAACTTCAAGAATTCCATTGACCCCGCGCCATCCCTGTATCGGCAAAACAGCAATCGAGCGCAATCCCAAACTACGGCAGACCTCTGCATCAACCAGCGGATTATTCTCCGTATCAACACAATGTTGAATCTTTCCGCTGCGCAAACACGCCCCCGATATTCCCGTATCCGCGCTCAATTGCGCACCCAGAGCCGGAGCCGTAGAGCCACTCCGCGCGCGGCACACCATGGCGCCCTCTTTCCACATCGCCAGCGCCGCCCCGGAAGCCCCGGTCAGCCTCCACGCGACATCGGTAATGGTTCCGAGGATCGGTTCCAGACGGCGCTCGCCGGCTGCGATCAAGTCCTTGACTGACGACAGCGACGCGTTCGGGTCAATTCCGGAAAGGTTGTCAAACCCGCCGCCAACGCGACGCTCCTGCGAGGGGTCACGATCCGATGGTCTGGCTTTTTTCTCAGAGAACGGCTTGGATTGAGGCGCTACCACAAAATCCCTCATCACGACTCAGTCGTAAGTTGCAGGACGATACTGGGCAAAACCGAAGCGGCGCGCGCGATTGGCCCGAAGTATGAGCCAACTTGACGCGCCTGTCAAGGCAAGTCATGGACTATCGAGTAATCGGGATCATCAGGTGATCGGGTCTCCTGAACCCGTCTTCTAAATGTCCGGAAACGTCATGAGATGACGGTAAATCGGGATCACCCAACGACCGATCGCCCGATGATCTCATGCCTTTTTCGCACCAAACTAACCAACAACGGTGTCGCGACGCGATGCTACCCTAAATGCGCTCTGGTTTTCTCGCAGGCTCCTCCGCAAGAGGCATTGCAGGGAACCGATTTTAAGAAGATTCTCAAGACGTTCGAAGCGTTGACGGATCTGGGCCCCGAACTTACTGCGGACCGCGACTTCCGCCAAACCGCTCACACCATGCTGACCGCCATTATGGAGGCCGCAGGTGCTCGCGAGGCTGTCTTGTTTTCGTTCGACGACCGCCGTTCCATGCTCTCCTCCGTCGACGCTCAGGGATTCGCGCTCATGCCGGATCCTTCCGTGATGCCTCTTCTTCCTCGCCATCTCCATGCTCTCATCGCCGCCCCTGGTCCGGTCGTGCTGAACAGCTCCACTAATCACATCTTTCTAAGTTCCAACGGAAATGTGGCGCCTGAGCTGTTCAAGTGTGTCTGCCCGCTGAAGGTCCGCGGGAAGCTCGCGGGCGTCATCGCCCTCGGACGCCGGGCCGGCGAAGCAATGTACGAAGAAGATGCGCTCGATGCGCTTAAGATGCTAAGCCACTACATCGCGCTGGCCATTCAGAATCATTTCCTCGGCCAGACGCTGGCCCAGCGAGTCGCCGAAAACCTGCGGCTGGTGGCCTCGCTCCACGGTTTCTACGACAACGCCCTCGAGGCTTTCACCACCGCCATCGATGTCAAACACATCAACATTCACGGCCACTCGCTGCGCGTCGGTCGCTATGCCCAGGCCATTGGCGAAACGCTGGGAATGAATCCGACTGAAGCGGCCTCCCTGCGATCGGCGGCCTATCTCCACGACATCGGCATGGTCGTCGTCGATCGGCGACTGTTAGGAAAGCCCTCCGAGCTTGATGCCGAAGAGTCGCGCGAGATGCGCAACCACACTGTCGTCGGTCATCAGATCGTGAGCCAGGTGCAGTTTCCCTGGCCGCAGATTCCCGAAATCGTGCGCTGGCATCACGAACGCGCCGATGGCTCGGGATACCCCGACGGCCTGCGTGGCGACGAAATTCCCCAAGCCGTACGCATCGTCGCCCTGGCCGAAACCTTCGATGCCATGACCAGCGAACGCGCCTACCGCGATCGCATGTCGGCCGGAGCCGCGCTGCAAGAGCTGATTCGCTTGACTCCACAAAAATACGACCCTCAAGTCCTCCACGCTTTGCTCATCCAGGTGCGTCGCGACGCCGTCGGCACCAACCGGCTCCCCGTCCTCGATCCCGCCATAATGAACCTTTCCGCCATGGATGTGGACGAGTTAGCCTCTACCCTCCAGCACAAAATTAACCAGAAGTCGCCCCTCACATAATCTCCCTACTAAAGGGCTCCGCCCCTAAATTCGCGCGGGTATAAAATCGAACATGTGGTCCACTTGTGCCTCTTGTGCCTCGTCGCGTTTTGCATTCACGAGGTAAACTTAGGCATCTGGCCCCGTGTATCCATTTGCCCATAGCTTCATCTAAATCCGTGATGGGCTAATACAAGCCGCTTTGTGAGGAGAGAATGAATGGCCGTCAGTGAACAATCTATCGCCACTACCGGAACACAGCTCGATCAGCTGTGTATCAACACTATTCGCACTCTTTCGATCGACGCGGTGCAGAAGGCGAACTCTGGCCATCCCGGCGCACCCATGGCTCTGGCACCCGTCGCCTATTGCCTGTGGCAGCAGTTTCTGCGCTACGACCCGGAAGATCCGATTTGGCCGAACCGCGACCGCTTCGTGCTCTCCAACGGCCACGCCTCGATGTTGCTCTATTCGCTAATTTATTTAGCGGGCATCCATGAAGTCAGTCCCGAGGGCAAGATTCTTTCTACCCCCGCTCTGTCGCTCGACGAGATCAAAAACTTCCGCCAGCTAGGCAGCAAAACACCAGGCCATCCCGAATACGGCTTAACCACGGGCGTCGAAACTACCACCGGCCCGCTCGGTCAGGGCGTCGCGAACAGTGTTGGCATGGCCATCGCCGAGCGCTGGCTCGCAACTTATTTCAATCGTCCAGGCTTTGAGCTCTTCAATTACAACATCTGGACGTTTTGCGGCGACGGCGACATGATGGAAGGCATTTCCTCCGAGGCCGCATCGGTTGCCGGCCATCTCAAACTTTCGAATTTGTGCTGGATCTACGACAGCAACCACATCACCATCGAAGGCAATACCGATCTCGCCTTCGACGAAAATGTGGCGACACGCTTTGAGGCGTATGGCTGGGATGTGCACCACGTCGCCGACGCCAACGACCTAGCCGCTCTGTCGAGGGCCTACACCGAAGCCCTCGAAGTAAAGGACCGTCCCAAGCTCATTATCGTGAACAGCCACATCGGCTACGGATCGCCGCACCGTCAGGACTCCAAAGAAGCGCACGGCGAAGCCCTCGGCGAAGAAGAAGTAAAACTGACCAAACGCTTTTACGGCTGGCCCGAAGACGCGAAGTTCCTCGTCCCCGACGGAGTGCAGGAGAATTTCAGCAACGTCATGGGCAAGCGCGGCAAACAGCTAAACAGCCAGTGGAAGGCGTTGTTCGCAAAATACAGCGCGCAGTTCCCCGATCTCGCCGCTCAATTCGCGCGCATGCAAGAGCGCAAACCAGCCGACGGATGGAATAAGGAACTGCCGACTTTCGCGCCCGACGCCAAGGGTCTCGCCACCCGCGATTCCTCCGCCAAAGTCTTAAACGCCATTGCCAAGAACCATCCCTGGCTCATGGGTGGCTCCGCCGACTTGTACCCCTCGACCAAGACGCGCCTCACCTTCGACGGCGCCGGCGATTTCGAAGCCAATAATTTCAACGCGCGCAATTTCCACTTCGGCATTCGCGAGCACTCGATGGGCGCGATCGTCAATGGCATGGAGCTCTCGAAACTCCGCTCCTACGGCTCCACCTTCCTCATCTTCAGCGACTACATGAAGATGCCCATCCGCCTCTCGGCCGTCATGGAAGTTCCCTCGATCTGGATCTTCACCCACGACTCCATCGGCGTCGGCGAAGATGGACCGACTCACCAGCCCATCGAACAATTGATCACGCTGCGCTCCATTCCCGGGCTGATCACCCTGCGACCCGCCGATGCCAATGAAGTCATCGAAGCGTGGAAAGTGATCATGCAGCAGACTAAGCATCCGGTGGCGCTGGCCCTTACCCGGCAAGCGCTGCCAACTTTCGATCGCACAAAATATGCGTCCGCCGCCGGTCTAGCCCGTGGCGCCTATATTCTCGCCGACGCCGAAGGCGGCAAGCCCCAGGTCATCCTGATGGCCACCGGCAGCGAAGTTTACCTCTGCATCGACGCCTACGAAAAACTGAAAGCCGAAGGCATCCGCGCCCGCGTCGTCAGCATGCCGTCGTGGGACATCTTCGAGCATCAGGACCCAACTTATCGCAACCAGGTCCTTCCGCCCGACATAACCGCGCGCGTAGCCGTCGAGATGGCGTCGGTCATGGGCTGGGCGCAATACACCGGACCAAAAGGCCACATCATCGGCATGCACACCTTCGGAGCCTCCGCCCCGCTAAAAGATTTGCAAAAGAAATTCGGCTTCACGGTCGACGCTGTAATCCAGGCAGCCCGTGACCAGATTGGTAAATAAGCTGCCGTAACCTTAAAGGCTCGGCAGGAACTGGAGTTTCGTAAAAGGCTCGGCATGGAGTTTCGTATCAGGGCATCGCTTTAGCGATGCCGGTAGTCGCTCGAAATCGATGCCCCTTTAGGGGCGGAGTAGCCATTTATTAACGTCAGGCGGTTATCCTTCAGCCTGCCTCAGATAGGAGATGTTTATGAATCCAGTCGGCACTCTCGAAACCGCAAAAGCCGTCAACCCTCTCGTTCAGCTTCAGAATTTCGGCCAGTCCATCTGGCTCGACTACATTCGCCGCGACCTGATGACCAGCGGCGAACTGCAGCGCCTGATCACCGATGACGGCCTGCGCGGCATGACCTCCAACCCGTCGATTTTCGAGAAGGCGATTGCCGGAGGGCAATATCAGGATTTCCTCGATTCGCTCGCCGATCGCACCGACCTCGACGCCAAGGGCCGCTACGAGCTCCTAGCCATTCGCGACATTCAAGATGCAGCCGACCTTCTCCGTCCCGTCTACCAGAGCACTAAAAAGCGCGACGGTTACGTCAGCCTCGAAGTGTCTCCCTATCTGGCGCACGACACGAACGCCACACTCGATGAAGCGCGCCGGCTGTGGAAGACGGTCTCCCGCGAGAACGTCATGATCAAAGTTCCCGGCACTGCCGAGGGCATACCGGCGATTCGCCAGCTCATTAGCGAGGGCATTAACGTCAATGTAACCTTGCTCTTCGCGCAGCCCGTCTACGAAGAAGTCGCCGCCGCCTTCATCGACGGAGTCGAAAAATTCGCTGCCTCCGGCGGAGATGTCAGCAGGATCGCGAGCGTAGCCAGCTTCTTCATCAGCCGCATCGATTCGCTGGTCGATTCGCTCATCGAAGACAAACTCAAGAAAGAAACAGATCCTGCCCGCAAAGCCAAGCTTCAGGGCATTCTAGGCAAGGTCGCCATCGCCAACGGCAAGCTGACCTACGAAGCCTACGAGCGCATCTTCTCGACTTCGCGCTGGAAAGCTCTCGCCGCGAAAGGCGCGCAGACGCAGCGCGTGCTCTGGGCCAGCACCAGCACAAAAAATAAAAATTATAGCGACGTGCTCTACATCGAAGAATTGATCGGGCCTGACACCGTCAACACCGTCCCGCCCGCAACCCTCGATGCCTTCCGCGATCACGGCAAACCGCGCCAGAGTTTAACCGAGAATATCGAAGGCGCGCGCCAGACAATGGCCGATCTCGCCGCCGTCGGCATCGTCATGAAAGACGTCACCGACAAACTGACCGCCGACGGAGTAAAGCTCTTCGCCGACGCCTTCGACACCCTGCTGGCCGAAGTCGAAAAAAATACCAAGCGCTCGAGCACTCCCCAAGTAAACGCGCAAAGCGCATCCCTGCCTACCGATCTCGACGCGGCCGAAAAAAAAAACCTTAACGACTGGCGTGCCTCGGGAAAAGTAAGACGCCTCTGGCAGCACGACGCCTCGCTCTGGACCAACGACGACGAGGCCAAGTGGCTGGGCTGGCTCAACATCACCGACCAGCAAATCACCGACATCGCCAAACTGAAGGCGCTCTCCGACGAAGTCAAGTCCGCCGGATTTTCCGACATTCTCCTCCTCGGCATGGGTGGCTCGAGCCTTTGCCCGGAAGTGCTCTCGCTGACCTACCCGCAGACGCCCGGCTTCCCGCGCCTGCACATTCTCGATTCAACCGACCCGGCGCAAATCCGCAGTGTCGAGAAAAAAGTCAACCTCGCGAAAACGCTCTTCATCGTTTCCAGCAAATCCGGCAGCACGCTCGAGCCTAATATCTACAAGCAATATTTCTTCGAGCGCGTGCAGCAAACGCTTGGCAATAATAAAGACAAGGCGGGCAGCCACTTCGTCGCCATCACCGACCCCGGCTCGAAGATGCAGCAGGTCGCCGAGCGCGATCACTTCCGCCACATTTTCTATGGTCTGCCCTCCATCGGCGGACGCTACTCCGCGCTCTCCAATTTCGGCATGGTCCCCGCAGCCGCCATGGGCCTCGACATCGACAAATTCCTACAGCGCACCAAAGAAATGGTAGAAGCCTGCCAGCCTGTCACTCCCGTTGAACAAAATCCCGGAGTCATGCTCGGCCTGATCATGGGCACCGCCGCAAAACTTGGCCGCGACAAAATTACGCTGATTACCTCGCCTGGGATTTCCGACCTCGGCGCATGGCTCGAACAACTGATCGCCGAATCCACCGGAAAGCTCGGCAAAGGCATCATCCCCGTCGATCGCGAAACACTCGGCGCGCCCGACGTTTACGGAAACGACCGCGTCTTCGCTTACCTTCAACTGCAAGGTGCCTCCGATCCAGCGCAGGATGCCAAGGTCGCCGCCATCGAAAAAGCCGGACAACCTGTCGTCCGCATCGCGGTCTCCGACACCTACAGCCTCGGCCAGGAATTCTTCCGCTGGGAAATTGCGACCGCCGTCGCGGGCTCGATCATCGGCATCAACGCCTTTAATCAGCCCGACGTAGAGGCCAGCAAGGTCGTCACCAAGCAACTCACCTCCGAATACGAAGCTAAGGGCGCGCTTCCGCCAGAAAAGCCAATTGTCGAGGAAGCGGGCTTCAAACTGTTCACCGACGAAAGCAACGCCGCCGATCTGGCCAAAGACCTGGCTAAGGCCGCTGGAACTTCCTCCGACGGCGCGCTGAAGAATTACCTGCGCGCACATCTCTCGCGTCTAGGCACTGGCGACTACTTCGCATTGCTCGCCTACGTCGAAATGAACGCCGAGCACGAATCAATCCTGCAATCCTTGCGTCTCGCCGTCCGTAATCGCAAACACGTAGCCACCGTCCTCGGCTTCGGCCCGCGCTTCCTGCACTCCACCGGCCAAGCTTATAAAGGCGGCCCGAACAGCGGCGTCTTCCTGCAAATCACCTGCGACGACGCCCAAGACCTGCCAGTTCCCGGGCAAAAGTACACCTTCGGAGTCGTCAAAGCAGCCCAGGCTCGCGGTGATTTCCAGGTCTTAGCCGACCGCAAGCGCCGCGCCCTGCGCGTGCACCTCGGCAGCGACGTGAAAGCAGGGCTTACAAAGCTGGCAGCATTGGTAAAAGAGGTTCTGTAGTCCGTGTGATGACGGGCCTCTGGCCCGTTCAGCCCCAGCGAAATCGTAAGGAGCACCAATGCAACTCGGAATGGTGGGTCTAGGGCGCATGGGCGCCAACATGACGCGACGCCTGATGCGCGGCGGCCACAAACTGGTCGTCTCCGATCTCAGCCCTGACGCCGTCAAAGGCCTCGCCGGTGAAGGCGCGACCGGTTCCTCTTCACTCGACGATTTGGTCAGCAAGCTGACCACTCCCCGCGCTGCCTGGGTCATGGTCCCCTCTGGCGATCCCACGGAAAAAACCGTGGAGGCTCTCCTCGCCACAATGCAGTCTGGCGACACCATCATCGATGGCGGCAACTCCTACTTCAAAGACGACGTCCGCCGCTCCAAGATCTGCGCCGCCGAGGGCGTGCACTACATCGACGTCGGCACCAGCGGCGGCGTCTGGGGAATCGATCGCGGATACTGCATGATGATCGGCGGCCCGAAAGAGGCCGTCCAGCGCCTTGATCCAATCTTCAAAACGCTTGCCCCAGGCCGCGGCGACATTCCGCGCACCGCTGGACGCGAGAAAATGTCTGACCCGGGCACCTCCGAAGAAGGCTACATCCACTGCGGACCCTCCGGCTCCGGACATTTCGTCAAGATGGTCCACAACGGCATCGAGTATGGAATGATGCAGGCCTATGCCGAGGGCTTCGACATTTTCAAAAATGCCACCAGCAAAGATCTTCCCGAAGACATTCGCTACAGTCTCAGCCTGCCCGATATTGCCGAAGTCTGGCGCCGCGGCAGCGTAGTAAGTTCGTGGTTGTTAGATTTGACTGCGATGGCGCTCGTCGAAAATCCCACGCTCTCCGAATACAGCGGTTTCGTGCAAGATTCCGGCGAAGGCCGTTGGACGATCCAGGCAGCGCTCGAAGAGGCGGTTCCGGCCGAAGTGCTGACCGCTGCTCTCTACACGCGCTTCCGCTCGCGCCAGGATCACACTTTCGCGGAGAAGATGCTCTCCGCCATGCGCCAGAAATTCGGCGGTCACGTAGAACTGAAGCCGCCAGGCAAAAAGTAAAAGTGAGGAACCGCCGCGAGCTCCGAAGTTCGACCAGCGGTTAAACTGGTTCTGTTGCTCGAAGCTCAGGGCTCGCAGCTCGTAACGCAATATCACGAGGAAACAATGGCTCAGACAGAAGTTCTGCCCGCGAAACCGAGGGTCGGCCGCGTTGCCGATCCCTGCGTCATGGTCATCTTCGGTTTTACCGGCGACCTGACCCGCCGCAAGCTCATTCCCGCTCTCTACAATCTCGCTAACCAGCAGTTGCTGTCGCGCGAATTTGCCGTTATTGGCGTCGGCCGCAATCCTATGAGCGATGAGGATGCGCGCAAAAAAGTCACGGAAGACTTCAAGAAATTTGCCAGCGGAACCATCGATCCCAAACTTTGGGAATGGTTTGTGCAGCGCATCAGTTACGTCAGCGGAAATTTCGACGATGCGGCGACCTACGACAAATTGAAAGAAACGCTGGCCAAGGTCGACCAGGAACACAATTCGCATGGCAACTATTTTTTCTACATGGCCACCGCGCCCAAATACTTCGGCGACGTCGTCGAACGGCTCGCCAAAGTGGGCCTCATGAAGGAAGAAAACGGCCACTGGCGCCGCGTGATCATCGAAAAACCCTTCGGCCACGACCTCGATTCCGCCAAGGCTTTGAATCAGCAACTCTTGAAAGTGGCGACCGAATGCCAGATTTACCGCATCGATCATTATCTGGGAAAAGAGACGGTCCAGAACATCTTGGCCCTTCGTTTCGCCAACGGAATCTTCGAGCCCATCTGGAATCGCCGCTACATCGACCACGTGCAGATTTCGGTCGCGGAAACCGTCGGTGTCGAGCAGCGTGGCGACTACTACGATACTGCCGGCGCGCTGCGCGATATGGTTCCCAACCACATCATGCAGCTCATCACTCTCACCGCGATGGAGCCGCCCATCTCATTCGAGGCCAATGCCGTGCGCGACGAGCAAGCCAAAATTCTGCACGCGGTCCAACCTTTCAGCAATGAAGATGTGCTCAGCAAGACCGTGCGTGGGCAATATGGAGAAGGCTTCATGGATGGCCAGCGTGTTCCCGCTTACCGCGCTGAAGAGGGTGTGCCTCCCGACTCTCGCACCGAAACCTTCGTCGCCATGCGCCTCCTGATCGACAACTGGCGCTGGGCGGGCGTTCCCTTCTACCTTCGTACCGGCAAGCGCCTCCCTGGCCGCAATACCCATGTCGTGATTCAGTTCCGGCGCGCCCCCTTCATGCTCTTCCGCGAAACTCAAGTCGAAAACATGATGCCCAACCAGCTCGTGCTGCACATCCAGCCCGAGGAAGGCATCTCGCTGCGCTTTGCCGCCAAAACTCCCGGCGCAGCCATGCAACTCGGCGAAGTGAATATGGACTTCGACTATGCCGACTACTTCGGCGAAACCCCCAACACCGGCTACGAACGCCTGCTCCACGACTGCATGACCGGCGATGCCACGCTATTCCAGCGCGCCGATATGGTCGAGGCCGGATGGAGCATCGTCAATCCCGTACTCGACGTGTGGAAGGCCCTGCCTCCGCGCAATTTCCCGAACTATCCCGCCGGAACCTGGGGCCCAAAAGATTCCGACGAACTCATGGAGCGCGACGGCCGTCGCTGGAGAGATTTCGAAAAATGAAAGAATTTGTAATTCGCGATTTGTAACTGGTAATTTTGTTTGGCTATCTTGTAGCAGTGGCCCAGCAGATCGACGTGCAAGTTCTGCTGATTTAGAAAATTGCAAACTAAGATTGCCAATTACAAATTTCTATGCCGTCTCAACGCACCATCGAAGTCATGGCCACCGCCGCCGATCTCTTCCACGCTGCCGCCGAAGAATTCATCCGCGCAGCCCGCACCGCCATCGGCGCCCAGGGACGGTTTACCGTCGCACTCTCTGGGGGCTCCACTCCTAAGGCCCTTTACTCTCTGCTCGCCTCAAGTTACGCCAGCTTCGCCTGGAACCGCGTCTTTCTCTTCTTCGGTGACGAACGCCACGTTCCCCCCACCGACCCCGAAAGCAATTATCGGATGGTGCAGGAATCATTGCTCTCCAAGATCGCCATCCCACCGGAGAACGTCTTTCGCGTGTCCGCCGAAAATCCCGATGCCGCCGCTGTTGCCGCCGACTACGAAGCCCAATTGCGCAAATTTTTCGAACTTAAGCCCAACGAATTCCCGCGCTTTGACCTCGTTCTCCTGGGCATGGGTCCCGACGGTCACACCGCTTCCCTCTTCCCCGATTCCGCGGCGCTGGAAGAACAATCCCGACTCGTCGTCGCCAATTGGGTCGAGAAATTCAAGACTCACCGCATCACCTTCACCTTCCCCGTCCTTAATCGCGCCGCCGAAATAGTGTTCCTCGCCAGCGGCCCGGACAAAGCCGAAATGATCCATCAAGTTCTCGAAGGCGAGAACTCCGCGCCGCTGCCCTCGCAAAGAGTTCAACCCTCCGACGGAAAATTATTGTGGATGCTCGACGAGGCTGCGGCCGCAAAACTAAAGCGCTGAGTTCGCTTTACGATAGAGGTGATGGCAAATCGGAAGGCGCATTTTGCACGTTGAGAGTCACATTCACCACGGTTCCCTGCCCCTCGGATTGAATCTCTATCTTCCCGCCAAGCTGCCGCAGCCGCTCCCGCATGCCGCCAAACCCAACGCCACCGCGGCTCGATTCGATCAACTCCCGCTGTTTTCCTAACGGAATGCCCTTCCCACCATCCCGAACTTCAACCGTGAGCTGGCCGTCTTGTTGCTGTATACGTATGGCCGCGGTCGCGCTCCCCGAATGGCGATGAATGTTAGTCAAACACTCTTGAACAACCCGAAAGATGGCCAGTTCCGCATCGTTTGGCAGCCGTCCGAAATCGTCTGGCACTTCCAGATCGACTTTGATTTTGCTCCGCTCTGAAAAGCCGTCCACATACCATCGCAGCGCCGAAACCAGTCCCGCCACCTCGAGCAATGGAGGATGAAGCAGATGCGAGATGGTGCGAATCTCCCGCGAAACCTGGTCGACCAGTTGCGCGTTTTCTGAAACTGCTCTCGCCCCAAAAGAATCCAGCTTGTGCGATTGAGCCTGGACGATTGCGATATTCATGCCAATCGCCGCCAATATCTGTCCCACGCTATCGTGCAGTTCACGCGCCAGGCGCCTGCGCTCTTCATCCTGCAAGTGCAAGAGGCGAGCCGACAAGTTGCGCAAACTTTCATTGGCGGACTGCAGTTCTGCCGTGCGCTCCTGAACCCGCTTTTCCAGCTGATCACGCGCTTCGCTCAACAGCCGATTGGATTGCCGCAACGCAACTTCCCCCTCGCGTTGCTCCGCTACGTCGTGAAATACCATCACCACGCCGGAAATTTTGCCAGTATCGTCCTGAATCGGCGCGGCCCTATCGTCAATTGCGGTTTCTTTTCCGTCGCGGGCAATCAATGCCGTGTGATTGCCCAGTCCGACCACCCTTCCCTCACGCAACACCCGGCTCACGGGATTCACCGCGGGCTGCCGCGTCTCTTCGTTAATAATCTTGAAAATCTTCTCCACGGGCTGCCCGACGGCGTCAGGCAACTTCCATCCCGTCATCGCCTCGGCCACCGGATTCAAAAACGTGATTCTTGCGTCTGTGTCCGTCGTAATGACCGCATCGCCGATGCTTGCGAGCGTCACGCGAAAAAACTCGCGCTGCTCCGCAAGTTCCGCCGACTTGCGTTCCAACGCCTCTTTCGTCGCGATCAGTTCGCGCTCCGCCCGCTCGCGCGCAAGAAGCACCGCCTGCGCATTTTGCAGCGCCACCGACCGCAATAACTTTTCTTCGTTTTCGTCCATCACCCGTTTCCGAGAATTCTTTCCGCGAGCCGAGTGCCTTCAACCCGAGCGCGAATCTTCGCAAACGCGGTCTCGCGGGTGGTCGATGTGTCATCGCTGAACGGCGAGAATCCGCAATCATCGGTCGTTCCCAGCTGTTCGACCGGAATATATTTGGCGGCTTCGAGCACACGATCGCGAACCTCTTCCGGCGTGTCCACTCGCGGATCGATCGGTGAAACCACGCCCACAAACGCGCGCTGCTCCGGCTTGAGATACTGGCGAATCGTCTTCAGCACGCGCTCGCGATCCTTCTCCCCAGCCAGTGCGATATAGAAATTTCCCACTCGCAATTCAAACAGGCTGGGCAATAACTGCTCATAATCGACGTCGGCGCTATGGGTAGAATCGCGATCGCCGCCCGGGCAAGTGTGCACGCCCAGCCGTTGCCGCTCCGCAGCCGAAAATCGCGACAACGCCAGATTATTTAAGCCGATGAAGCTGCTCAGCAGTTCGCCAGATGGATCGAGTTTGACCGCCAATCGTCCTTCCGTGAAGTCAATCTGGACCTTATCTGCACCCTTTTCGAAACACCGCCGAATTTCCGTTTCGTGCTCGCGCAGCAAATCGTCGATGAATTCCTGACGCGAATAGCCTGGAATATCCTCTGCCGGATACATCAAGCTGAGCGCAGAAGGCGAGATGACCGCCTGCTTCAGGGGCACATGCGCATAGCGCTTCGCCATCTCAATGTAGCGGTCTGCATGAACTCTGTAGCGAAATGGTCCCGCCGTCAGCCGCGGCATGCGCCGCACATGACCCGCTGAAAAAGGAATCTTGAAACCCTCGGGCGCCGTGTTGCGCAATCCGTGCACGGCATACGTCCAAAAATTGTGGTATTTGCGCTGCTCCCCATCCGTAATTACCGGAGAACCCGTCGCTTCAAATTGTTGGATAGTGTCCCGGATCGCGGCTTCGTAAAGAGGATCTAACTCCGGGTCTTCAAAATCGCCGGCTGCGGCAATCGCCTCAATCAATTTCAGTGGCCTCGGAATGCTCCCAATAGGTTCGGTCGGGATCATCTGTCTGTGCATGATTAATTTAAGGATATCTAAAGTATATATGCCCGGCCCGACTAAGGTATCACTCTCGGCCACTGTCGGGCCTCTTCATTCGATGTCGCTCCGTTCCTTCCGTTGCGCAGCTGGTACAGTAGCCTAACAACCTGGCTCCAATCACCAGACAGGTTTCCTATTGACAAATCTCACAGCTCTTCTTAACTGGGGCTGAACGGCTAATCCAGCATCAAAGGTTATAGAACGTCGTTTAGAGAGAACTTCTAGCGGCCATGGCACTCAACCTGTTACATCCGGGAAAGTCCGCGCCGAGCCTCGCATCACCTCGGTAATTTGGAGCTCAACTGCAGGAAAGGATAAAGTTAAATTATTCATGTTTTTTCAATCCAGACCTGCACCTCTGATTCTTGCATCGCTCATTTTGGGTTGGAGTTCGTTCTGCCTCTCACAGGTTTCTCAGCCTGCGCCTACCTCAGTTCCGCCATTGCCCGGTAGCATCACCGGAACCGTTGCCGATCAAAGCGGAGCGCTCATCGCCGGTGCCCAGGTAAGGCTTACCCGCCCCGGCGGCGATCAATCCTCGAGCCAACAAGTTCTGTCCGACGGCGACGGGCAATTTACCTTTGCCAACATCGCTCCCGGCCCCTTCCAGCTCACGATTACCTCATCGGGATTCGCGACCCAAACCTCTTCCGGCCTCCTGCATCCGGGCGAAATCGACATCGTCCCCGAAACGGCCCTGCCCGTGGCCGCCAACGCAGCCGCTGTGGAGGTCAGACTCTCGCAAACCGAGGTCGCGGAAGAGCAGATCAAAGCCGAAGAAAAACAGCGCGTGCTCGGTATCCTGCCCAACTTCTATGTCAGCTACGATCCCGCTGCGGTACCCCTGACCGCGAAACAGAAATTCAATCTCGCCTGGAAGACGATAACGGATCCCTTCACGTTCCTTATGGTCGGCGGGGCCGCCGGCATCGAGCAGGCGCAGAATCATTTCGCCGGATATGGCCAAGGCGCCCAAGGTTATGGAAAACGCTTCGGCGCCAACTACGGCGACGCCGTCTCCGGCACCTTGATCGGAGCCGCTCTACTGCCATCTCTTCTGAAACAGGATCCGCGTTATTTCTACAAAGGAACCGGCAGTACGTCTTCCCGTTTTCTCTACGCTGTAGCGAATTCCTTCATCTGCAAGGGCGATAATGGTCGCTGGCAGGTTAATTACTCGAACATGCTCGGAAGCGTGGCGGCGGGCGGTATCTCCAATCTCTACTACCCAGCGCAAGATCGTAACGGAGCGGGATTAACCTTCGAGAACGCGGCCATCGGGATCGGGGCGACCGCGATCGGCAATCTGTTTCAGGAATTTGTCATCCGGAAGCTGACACCAAAACTTCCGAGTCGCTAGGCTGCGTGGCCGCGCCAGTCGCCAATCTCTTTCAAGCCTTCTCCGCGAGCGTGTTCGAACAATCTGACTTTATGGCGGGTATGTTCGAATTCGTGGATGTCCGCCCAGACCTCAGCCTGCCACGCTTTCTCGTGCGTCGCGGCCTCGCCACAACTCGCGCAGCGTGTGTGAAACGTAACGCCCGGCCGGTTCGGAGTCTGCAGCTCTGGCAGTTCGAGAAATACGCAGCGCACTTCTTCAATCTCTTCGTCAGGCCCGAGGATGTGCTCGTACCGCAGCAGGTAGCCAAAGCCTAGTTTGCGCGCCTCAATCTCCGCCTCGTCGCGCGTGTGGAACGGCCCGTATTCCGCCCGCAACTGCTCGGTTGAATCGCAGGCCATCCAGAAAATATCTTTGTAAGACATCTCTACCTCAGTCGAGCCGCGGCGATGAATCCGTTAGCGAACTAACTGTACAGAACCTGAAAGTTCACACAGTCCAAGGCGCACACACGTCCCCGGTAACTGAGCAATTTGATTACCGGGATTAGAACGACCCGCACGCGTGTTCCGATTCCTGGCTCGGGACCGGCCTTGTAGCTTATTTCTTTGAAAAGATGCAGGTTAGCTCTGTCGTGGCCGGAACGGCCAGGCCAGTTCGAAGGTGGTCAAGAATCTCCGTCAGACAAGACTGTGAAATCTCTTTCGCTCCTGGAGATTTCTGGGTTAATACGCCGCGCGTCAGCGCCTTCGTGGAAAACAGAGACAGAACTCTTTCGCGCCGGGACCGTCTTGCGTCAATCCCCTGGGGTCGTGTCTTCGATCTCGAAACTCGCACGCGTCAAGACAGAGCGCCCGCCGCGTGCGAGTTTCTACCAAAACGCCGAGATAGTTCTTACAAGAGCGCTCCACCAGCAGAGGGCTTTTCATCGCCCCGCGAATCATTACGCCGCGAAAGCTGCGGCTCCTCGCCTGCAACTGTCCTCCAGTCTTCTTCCACCGGCAGCAGCCCGTTGCCCACTTGCATATGCCAGTTCGCTCCCCCATGCCCAGCCACATAAAGCGCCAGTTCGAGCCGGGTCCATACTCCCAGTTTGTCAAAGGCAGTCCGCAGATAATTCTTCACTACCTGCTCGCTGGTTCGTAACACTCCGGCGATGTCTTTATTGGTCAGACCCTGCCAGACCAGGGTCGCCACTTGCACTTCCTTTGCGGTCAACCGATCACGGGGTTGCATGGCGGCACCTGCTCCTTGATGAACATGGCGGTCGCGAGTTTCACCCGCTTCCGGCCTTCTTTAATCCCCGCCCGCAGAAATAGCGTGCGCAGATGCTGTTTTACTGTTCGCGGGCTGATGTTCAGGTGGCTCGCGATTTCTTTGTTGCTGCATCCCTGCACCAGCAGATGGAGCACCTCTTGGTCACGTGGCGTTATCTTAATGTTATTGAGGTTGATCATTGGCGTTTCGTCTGCTCCTTCAGTTCAGTCTTGGGGTCGCGACCCACACTCAACCACCAGCACATTCTTCGCCAAATCTTCGCTCCACCGCAATTCCGTTTAAATCCATGCTCTTACCTCTTTACCTTCGACATTTCTTCTCTGTTTCTTAACTGGTTTTCATCTCTCCCTTCCACTCTGGTAATCCCAAATGGGAATGCCTCCCAAAATGCTCCCGTTTTCTTTCGTTTCATACGCTCCCGACTTGCTCTACAATGGTTCCAGTCTGAACTGTTCCTCTCCCCGCAATATCATCATGTCTACATCCCGGTCGAGCCCGACGCCGCTTCACTTGACCCTCGATGAGCAGTCCTTTCAAGGTCTGCTTTCCGCCGCCTTTACCATTCAGGAACACAACGATCGGCGACATCAGGAACAGGAACTAAGACAGCAGGAACACAACGACCGGTCCTACCAGGAACAAACGCTGCAGGTTTATCCTCCGGACGAACCCCATGATTTCCAGGTAGAACTAGCAGAACAAAACGAGCCGCAGCGCCAGACGCAGCCGCAGCAGATGAAGCGCACCGAGGAACCAGCCCATGCGGACGCCGAAGCGCCAGCCGCCTCTCCGCCCGAAACCGAACTAAGCGCTGTCTGCCCTCATTGCGGCGCTCAGAAACCGTCCGACGGCTCAACCTGCAAAGAGTGTGGCCTCGGCCAGTTTCGCCCCGGAGAACGCTTGCAGCGTAACTGGGCCTCGATGTGGCTGCGGAGCCAGCAACAAGGCCTGTGGCCCGAACGCTCTCCTGAGGCGGATGAATCCCAGCCGAAGGTTCGGCCCGGAACGACCACTCCCGTCGCGCCGCCACTCGCAGCCAATCGCCCTCCGCGCCTTCCCTCGGCGCACGTTCCAGACACGCACGCCGACGCCAGACTGGTCCTCGGGCGAGCCAACGGCCACGAACCCACTGGCCATCCCGCATTCGCATCCGCCCTTAACCATCCAAGCTCCCGCGGAGAGATAACATCTGAATCGATCAGCCGAGCGCCACAGGTCTTCGGCTCATCTGCGCTTGACGATTTCTTACCAGCCGAAGTCGCGCCCTTCAACGCCGCGCCCTCAGACACGTTGAGCGACCCTACCCTTGATCCGGTCGCAGGCGATCCGGTTGCCGATCTCAAGGCGAGCGAGGCCGCGCCGAGGTCTCCCATGCAGCGCCTCGCCGAACTCAGCGTCACGGTGCGCTTTCATCGCGCCGATCTCTATCTCGGAATCGCCGTCTTCGTCGCCGCGCTGGCTCTCTTGTGGCCGACCGCTGCCTCGCCGCGCCGCGCCGCGCTCGGCCCCTGGGAGCGCCTGCTCGTCACCCTCGGAGTCGCCGAAGCTCCCGCGCCCCCCGTAGTCCATCTTCAAGGAGACCCCGGAACGCAGGTCTGGATCGACACTCACTCCGCTCTCTACTACTGTCCCGGCGAAGAGCAATTCGGCAAGACCGTCGATGGCCATTTCACCACCCAGCGCGAGGCTCAGATGGATCGTTTCCAACCCGCTGGCCAAAGCGTCTGCGACTAGCCCGTGTGCGTGTGGAGCGTACACTCCTGTCCGCTAACGCGCATAAGCGCGTATGGACGACCTTAACTAGTCAATCGCCATGCGCAAGCGAGATAATCTGGGAAGTAAAACTCTAGCCCTTGCTCGAAGCGTACAATATCGACCGAGTACGATGGCAGCGTTTGGAACCGCAGCCTTCAGAAGGTTACAAGCAATGTTATCTAGAACAATGTTCTCTCGATTCCCTCGATCAATGTCCTCAATCTCCGTCTTCCCGCGTCCTGCCTTCTTAGCGCTGGCCGCAACCTTCTCTCTCGCCGTACTCGCGCAGCCGTCCGCGTCAGCCCAGAACAGCAAGCCGCAGGGTCCGAACTCGCAACGTGCCACCGAAAAAGCCGGAGCCGCGTCTGGCGTGGCCCGCGGAAAATATCTTGTCGAAGGTGTCGCTATGTGCGGACAATGCCACACGCCGCGCGACAGCCAGGGCAATCCCGACCGCAGCCACTGGTTGCAAGGCTCGGCGCTGCCGTTCATGCCCGCGCAGCCTGATTCCGACTGGCCGATCCGCGCTCCCCGCATCGGAGGAACTCCGCCCGCCGACGACGCCGACATGGTCAAGTTGCTCACCACCGGCATCTGGACCAACGGAACTCGTCTGCGCTTCCCGATGCCGCAATTTCGTATGGAGCGCAGCGACGCCGAAGCCGTTGTAGCCTATCTGAAATCGTTGCCCTCGCAACCCTAAGCATAGGAGCAGCCGAAATCACGGTGGGGGCACGTGCGCTCACCTGCCCAGCCGAGCCAAGCTCGGCAGTCCTCGTTTGATCACCGCGCATGAGCGCAAAAGTTAGACACAAAACTGCAAACAACCAGCGGATCGCCGAAGATTGCTGGGTGCATCTAACACAATAGGTGTAGACTGAGTGCGCCCGAAAGCGGCGACAGCTGGGCGTTTTACGCCGCAGGCGCGAAAGTTTTTCCCGCGCGGACAAAGCGAGTTAACCTCATGACGAAACAAAAAAGACAAAAAGGTTTTTCCCTGATCGAACTACTAATCGTAGTGGCCATCATCCTCATCATCGCCTCGATAGCGATCCCGAACCTGCTGCGCGCCCGCATGTCGGCCAACGAAGCCTCGGCCGTCGGCGCCGTGCGCACCATCAACACCGCCCAGATATCCTACGACTCCGCCTATCCGACCGTAGGCTATGCGGCCACGCTCGCCGCTCTCGGCGGGACCGCCTGCAATCCGCCAACCTCGGCAGGGGCTTGCCTGATCGATAGCCAACTCGCCTCGGGCACGAAGAACGGCTACATCTACACTCTATCCGGAATCAACGGCACTCCCGCCTCAACCTACAACGTGATCGCCGCACCATCGGTGCCCAACCAAACAGGAACGCGCTATTTCTGTTCCTTCGCCGACGCCGTAGTGCGAAGCGCCGTATCCGCCATCAACACCTGCGACGGCAGCGTCACCCCGCTACAGTAGGGTTGCCTCCTGCGAAAGTCGTGTGGGGAACTGGCGGGCTTGGAGTGATTAGCTGGCTTTAGCCGTGGCCTTCACCTCTACGCCAGCCCATTTTTCGAGCAGCGTCAGTGTTGCGGCGTAGTCGAGATCTCCCTGGCCCTCCTCGGCGGCTACGTCGTAGACCTCTTCTACAGCTTCGAGGCCGGGCAGGCGGACGCGCGATTCTTTTGCGGCCTCGAGCGCGAGGTGAATATCTTTCAGCATCAGCCGCAGCGGAAAATTTGGCGAGAAGTCGCGCTGCAAAATAAACGGAGCTTTGTATTCGACCACTCCCGAGCGCACCATCGAGGCCTGAATCAGCGGCAGCATTTTTTCTATGTCGACTCCGAGCTTGGACGCCAGCGTGAGCGCCTCGGCGAAGCCTTCGAAGATCATCGCGATCTGCAGATTCATGGCGATCTTCGTGGCCTGTCCTTTGCCGGTTTCGCCCATGTGGAAGACTTGTTTGCCCATGGATTGAAAGAGCGGCTGAAGGCGGGCGAGCGCGAGGTCGGTGCCTCCGGCCATGAAGATGAGGCTGCCGCCGGCGGCGGCGATTTTGGAGCCGGTCATGGGAGCGTCGACATAATCGGCGCCGCTCGCTTTGACGCGTCCGGCGAAGCGCACGGTGGCGGTGGGAGAGATCGTGCTCGAATCAGCAATGATCATGCCGTCGGCGAGCGAATCACTGACGCCATTCGGACCGAACAATACGGATTCGGCGGCTTTGGTGTCAGAGACGCACATCCAGACGACTTCGACGCCCTTCGCGGCGTCGGCGGGAGAAGACGCGGTGCGCGCGCCTTCTACGTCTTGGCCGACGGTTCGATTCCAGACGGAGACCTCGTGGCCGGCCTTGACCAGATTGGCGGCCATCGACCGCCCCATAATTCCTAAACCTAAGAAAGCGACGCGCATCGGAGTGACTCCTTTGAGAAATATTTCTTCGCGCTCGGTGATTCGAACTCAGTGCCGGCGGAAAGCAATTTATGCGAACTCTGAACTTTTATCTGAACTCTTAGATGAAAATTCCCGACTTTAGATTAACTTTGGATTAAATATGACCGGCAAAGCAGCGGTCAAGCAAAACAGGAAAAAGAGTCACGTGCAGTTTCTACAAATTTCCGGGGGTTCGGTTACTTCGGCACACCGCGCGTCAGACCTGGAGGCAGTTCCCAGCGATCCGCAGCCAAGTCGCGGCCACGCTGAGAAATTTCCCATTGATGGCCTTCGCGATCGAGCGCGCGATAAATTCTGCCACCCCAGAATCCATCCAGAAGCTCGGAAATGATCGTCGCGCCCTCGGCCTTGGCGCGCGCAAAATGTTGGTCGACATTGTCGACGTAGACCTTCATCTTCACGCCGGACACGACGGAGCTCGAATCGTTGCCGGTCTTAGCGCCCGCATCATCCGCCGCGGTGATGTTGAATAGTGCGCTGCCGGCCTCAATCCACGTCATGCCGCCGCCAGGCCAGGTCAAGCGCGCGTCGCGGCGCTCGTGGAAGCCAAACACGAGTTCAAACCATTCGACAGCGCGCGGCAAATCCGCATATTCGATCGATGGGACTAGATCTGGAGCATTCCACAAGTTGCTGGTCGGCATTGGCGGTCTCCCAGTCGTTGGAAAATCCGGACGGCAGAGTTGGGCTCATCTTGCCAGCCTGTCCTGCCAGCCTATCGTGTCATAGACAAGCGATGAACCGCTAGTCTGGGAACTCCGCCAGCGGGACGATCGTTCGGGACACTTTGCAAAAATCCCTCGTGTCGCTGTCGTTCTCTGGAGCATCAAATTGGACTAGAGAGTTGAGCCGCGAAAGCCGATAATGTGTTTACGGAATCTTTCTAAGCCAGCGGCGGCGGATTAGCGTTCAAAAGAATGTTGAAGTCCTCATTGAAAAATCGGGCGCTGCGCAAGCGGGCGGGGCAGTTCACGCAACTGGTGCGGCATTCGGCCGTGACTCCGCGTACCGGCGAGACGCATAAGCCGAAGCTGGTTTCGAACGGACAACTCGGCGTGACCTTCATCGGACACTCCAGCTTTTTCCTGCAAATCGGTGGCCTGAACGTCGTCATCGATCCCAACTTTGCGCGCTGGCTGTTCATTCTCAAGCGCCTCCGTCAGCCGGGATTGAATCTGCGCGACCTGCCGCCAACCGATGTCGTGCTGGTGACACACGCGCACTTCGATCATCTGCATCGCCAGTCTCTGCGCACCATCGCCAGGCAAACGCGCCGCGCGAGGGGGACGGCGCCGACTTTGGTTGTTCCTCATCATCTTTTTGATCTGGTCAGCGATCTGGGATACCAACAGATCGTCGAGCTGGAATGGTGGAACACCTACCGCCACGGCGCGGTCGACATCACTCACGTGCCCTCTCGGCACTGGGGAGCGCGCATCCTGAAAGATTCACATCGCGGTTATGGCGGCTATGTGCTGCGCAGCGGCAAACATTCTGTCTATCACGCTGGCGACACGGCGTATTTTGCGGGCTTTCGCGAGATTGGGCAGCGGCTTTCGCCGGAGCTGGCGCTGCTGCCGATCGGCGCTTACAACCCCCCGCAATTTCGTAATGTGCATACCAGCCCTGCCGACGCCACAAGAGCCTTCCTTGATCTGCATGCGCGGTGGATGGTCCCGATGCATTATGGAACCTTCCGGCTTTCGCACGAGCCGATTGATGAGCCGCTGCAGTTGTTGGAGCGCGAAGCGGCGAAGGCCGGGGTGAAAGATAAAGTCGTGGTGCTTGAAGAGGGGATCACGCGGTTCTTCTAAGGCCGTCGCAATCGAAGTGCAACTCGTGAACTGTCAGCCCGTGTATTGGATCATCGTCATGAAGCCATAGTCCATGTGCAGTTGTTGGTGGCAGTGGAAAAGTGTTGGGCCGGGATTGTCTGCCGTAAAATCAACTTCAACTTGCTTCCTGGCCGGCACGACGATTACATCCTTCTTTACGCCAGCGGTAATTTTGCCCGCGAATCTTGTTACCTCGAACAAATGCCGGTGCAGGTGAACCGGGTGCGGTTCATCGCTTTGGTTATCGAAGCGAAGGCGGTATCTCGTGTTGGCGCGGACGCGGATGGGAGAGGTCTTCGGAAACGATTTGCCGTTAATGGTCCAGTTATCAACCCAGCGATTGCCGGCAAATTTCTTGCGGAAGACTAAGGGGACAACTCCGCCCGCGGGCTCGGGGGTTTCTGCCTCGCGGCCGAAGATTGTGTAGTCCCACGGAGAATTCGCGGGTGCGATCCACTGCGGCGCCGCGCTGCGATTGGCATATTCCACGACGATGCCGAGGCCTGCATTCCGCGTCTGATCGTTCGCCTCACCGAGAACCCATCTACCCGGATTGTTCATCGTGACGACGGCGTCTACACGCTCCGCAGGACCCATATCAATCACGTCCACCTCGCGCGGAACTGGCACAGCATTCCCGTCGAGGCTCACGACTTTGAACTTGTGGCCGGGCAAGGCGATGCGGTGCTGCTCGGTGGCGTTGGCGTTAAGAATGCGAAACAGAACTTTCTGACCTTCTTTGACGCGCACTGGATCGCCTGATCCTAGCGCGTGACTATTTACGGAATAGACGGGATAGGTCGCTTCCAGACTGCCATCTCCGCCTTGGCTGCTCAGATAGGGATCCCAGCCATGCAGCGCGAGAAATACCTCCGCATCGTACTGGCCGGGGTCTTCTTTTGGCTCAATGTAGAGGAATCCAAACTGCCCGGTATAAGTGGAGCGCTTCAGGTCGCGGCCGGCATGAACGTGGCTGTGATACCAGCGCGTCCCCGACGGACGAGGGACAAACGAATATCGTCGCACGCCACCGGCGGGCGCCGCTGGCGTTCCTTCTTCCTCGGAGCCATCCACCTCGGAAGGAACGAACAGGCCGTGCCAATGAACCAGTTCAGCGGTTTTGGTGTCGTTGATTACCTCGACCGTGACGGGCTGACCCTCGCGCAGACGCAGGATGGGGCCAGGGGCCGAGCCGTTGTATCCGATGGTCTTGATCACTTTCTTCGGCGCGACCTCAATCTCGACGTCCGAGATGCGAATCGTTACGTCGGCCTTGGAGTTGCCAGTGGCCGCTTCGAGACCCATGCGCCGCGCCAACTCGACGCAAGCTGTTGTTCCGACGAGGGAAAGGAATTTTCTGCGGTGCATATAATTGGCGGTTCGATCGCGTTTGCGATTGTCCGCTGATTTACCGCAAACAAGTTTAGCGAGTATTCTTCAATCATGGATAAAAAGGAAATTAACTCGCCGAAGTTGACCGAGCATTTTCTTTTCTGGGTTATTGGTATTGCGGGTGTGCTCATGGCACTTCTCTTTGCCCACTACGTCTGGCACGTTATTTGAGATTCTTAGCTGAAATCCAATGACCAAAGACGCTGCGTATTGGATTCAGAAGCTAGGGCTGGAGCCGCATCCCGAAGGTGGCTATTACCGGCAGACCTACCGGTCCGCGCTGGTTTTGGCGAAAGACGGTTTGCCCCGCCAGTTTACGGGTCCGCGCCCGGCCTCGACCGCGATCTATTTCTTACTAGACGGAAATGATTTCTCCGCGTTTCATCGGCTGCGATCCGATGAGCTTTGGCACTTCCACCTTGGAGCCCCGGTGATCGTACATGTCATCGATCCGGACGGCCGCTATTCGGAGATTCGGCTCGGCAGCGATCCTGAAGGCAGCGAGGTATTGCAGGCTGTGGTTGAGGCGGGATGCTGGTTTGCTTCGCAGATTGCCCGACAAATAACAGACGAGCGGTCGTTTGCGCTGGTCGGATGCACGGTTGCCCCTGGCTTTGACTTTGACGACTTTGAACTGGCAGCACGGGAAAAACTAGTGGAGCGTTATCCGCGCCACCGCGATGTCATCACAAAGCTAACCCGAGCCTGATTGCCAGAGCTATTCCCCAGGCTCTCGGGCAGAGCCAGAATGACTCTTTCCATTTCCGCAAACATTACGGTCAAAACCGGCAAATTCACCCCCGCCGGCCTCAGAACCGGCGAGCGCGGACGCCGCTCGGGTACCGTAGACCGATTCCCGGCAGTAACCTCCAGCCGGTTTCAGCATCCAACTAAACAGGCGCTTTTGCATGGTATACTGCGCTGATACGGGGTGGCTGGATCCCTCCAAGTTCCTGCCCTAAGGATTTCGACACATGGCTGGTTCTCGTTCGCGCTTTCGTTCTCTCTTTCTAATTATTTTTGTCCTGGCTCTATTCGGTCTGCTCGGCATGCTGTTCGCGCAGCGAATTAGCCCGGCCTCGACGCCCAGCAGCGACTCCGACGTTCGTGACAGCCTCAAGCAATTTACCGAGGTGTACGAAACCATCGAGCAAAACTATGCCGACCCGGTGAATCCCGACAAGGCGATTTATAACGGCGCGATTCCCAGCATGTTGCACCAGCTCGATCCGCACTCCAACTTTTTCGATCCGAAGTCTTACTCCGCGCTACGCGAAGAACAGCGCGGAAAGTATTACGGCGTCGGCATGACGGTCGGCCCACGCAATAACAAAGTTATCGTTATCGCGCCCTTTGTCGGCACCCCGGCCTATCGCGCTGGCATACGCCCCGGCGACATCATCGCCGCTATCGATGGCAAGCCCACCGATAACATGAGCACGTCGGATGTTGCCGATCTGCTCAAGGGACCGAAAGGAACCACCGTCCGCATCACCATGTTGCGCGAAGGTTCCGACCATCCGCTAGAGTTTGCCGTCGTTCGCGATGAGATTCCGCGGTACAGCGTTGACCTGCACTTCATGATCAAGCCCGGCATCGGATACATGCACGTCTCCGGTTTCCAGGAAACCACCGAACATGAAGTAGCCGAAGCGCTTGATCAGATGGGCGATCTGAAAGGCCTTGTTCTCGATCTCCGTCAGAATCCTGGTGGCCTGTTGAGCGAAGGCGTCGGCGTCGCTGATAAATTCCTCAAGAAGGGACAGTTGATCGTCTCGCATCACGGCCGCTCTTCACCGGAAAAGCGCTACGTAGCGGCCCACGGAAACGGTGGAAAAGATTATCCGTTAGTTGTCCTGGTTAATCGGGGCACGGCATCGGCGGCAGAGATTGTCGCCGGAGCGATCCAAGATCACGATCGCGGGCTGATCGTCGGCGAAGTAACCTTCGGCAAGGGATTGGTCCAGACCGTTTATCCTCTCGCCGAAAATACCGGCTTGGCCCTGACCACCGCGAAGTACTACACGCCCAGCGGACGCCTGATTCAGCGCGATTACTCCAACCTCTCGCTTTACGACTATTACTACAACCGCGAAAGCGAAGAGAATAACGCGAATCACGAAGTGAAGCTCACCGATGGCGGGCGCACGGTCTATGGCGGCGGCGGCATTACTCCCGACGTGAAATTAGCGCCTTATAAATCGAACAAGTTTCAGGATTCCCTGTTGCAACACTATGCTCTGTTTAACTTCGCGAAGCACTACGCGCTGACCCACAAGATCACGCAGGGCTTCGAACTGGACGACGCGGTCCTACAGGATTTCCGCAAATTTCTCGATGACGAAAAAATTCCTTATACCGAAGCCGAAATGATCGAGAGCAACGAGTGGCTGCGCTCTAATCTTAAGAGCGAGCTGTTCGTCGACGCTTTCGGCCAGGAAGAGGGTCTGAAGGTTCGCGCCGAGACTGACCCGGACGTGATCAAGGCACTGGAGCTGATGCCACAAGCGCGTGCGCTTGCCGACAACGCCAAGAAGGTCGTTGCGGAACGAAATTCAGCTACGCCGGTTCCGCGATAAGCAACAAATCTCTTTCCATTAAAGGCCCGGGGATCCTGGCCTTTTTATTTTGTTTTCACTGTTTTGCACCTACCCTGTTCACCTTTTACATCGAAAACCGCATCTTAACGTTCTTCTATGACCCGAAGCCTTCGGCGCCTGCGAGCCCTACCGCTGCTGCTGTCAATTGCCTTGTCTGGCGCGACGCAGCAGCCACAATTGGTCAACTCCGCCGGGCATTCCGGGCGCACTTACGGCGAGAGGCGCACGGTCAGGGGCATTAGCGACTTCGGCGAAGTGACCCCCAGGCTTTTTCGCGGAGGCCAGCCCAACCACGCGGGATTCAGGGCGCTGGCAAAAATGGGTATTGGCATCGTCGTCGACACGCGCGGCAACCGCAGCAAGACCGAAGGCAAAGAGGTCCGCCGCCTGGGCATGCGCTACGTCGCGATTCCGTGGCACTGTCCTTTTCCGCGTGACGAAACCTTTGCGAAGTTCTTGAGGCTGATGCGGGAAAATCCAGACGCCAAGGTATTTGTGCATTGCCGCTTGGGAGACGACCGCACCGGCATGATGATTGCCGCCTATCGCATGGCCGATGAAGACTGGACGGCAGACGAGGCGATGCGCGAGATGCGGAAATTTGGCTTCACCGAAACCCATCACCTTATCTGCCCGACGCTGGCGGACTACGAAGAACACTTTCCCGAACATCTAAAGACCAATCCGGTTTTTCGCGGCGTTCGGTGAATTGAGTTCTCAGTTCTCAGAAAAACAAAGTCCCTATCGAACGTCACCGGCAACTGCCCTGAGAACTTCCCTCTTGAGTGTCTCGTCCGAAAGCCCTAAAGTACACTAAGATAAACGCGGAGGCGCCTGTCTGCCAGCGGCAATCGTGCTTCAGTCCGGCCCGTCGCTGCCAATGACGCAGTTCGGACCATGGATTCTGGCGATTGCGATTGCGATTGTTGCCGGTGTCCTCGATTGGCGCTACCGGCGGATTCCGAACTGGCTGACCGTGTCAGGCTTCGCGGCCGGGCTGGTGATCAATACAATTTCCTGCCGGTGGGTAGGGTTGAAAGCTGCGCTATTGGGGGCATTGCTCGGCCTTGGATTGTTGCTGCCCTTAGTGCTGATCCGCAGCCTCGGAGCCGGCGATTGGAAGCTGGCCGGCGCTTTGGGGGCATGCCTTGGCCCGCGGCAACTGCTGTCCGTCTTGGTAGGCACGATTCTACTCGCGGGAATCATGGCCCTCGGGCTGGTTATATGGAAGGGGCGCCTGAAACGGACGCTCCGGAACATGGCGCATCTGCTGGCCGCATTGTTCAGCCTGCAAATGCCCGGCGCCGAGGTATCACTCGACGATCCGCAGTCCACCAAGATCCCATTCGGTGTAGCCATGGCGCTGGCAGTTTTGTTTTACGGGATTGGTAGAACGATGGGAAAATTATAATCTGGGATATATATTTTTATGAGTTCTCAGCCTGCGCCAAGCGAGGGATTTGCAGTTTGCCGAAAATCAGAATTCAAATCCAAGTCGTAATCCGAAGCCTCGCGCGTCAACTAAGAAGCGCCGAAGGCGCGGAGATTGCCGAAGCGGCGGTGGTGCTGCCAGTGGTATTCATGCTGCTCTTAGGTATCGTCTGGTTTGGACGGGCCTTCAATATCTACTCGACCATTCAGCAGGCTGCGCAGCAAGGAGCGACCACGGCGGCGCGGGCAACGAAGTGCGCCACCTGCGGAGGCACCTTTCCCGTTTCTGTCGATAAAACGGTCACCGCGGTGATGCAGGCGTCCAATCTCGATCCGAGTCAGATTCAGGCGACCTCGCCTGCCCCGCTCTCCTGTGTGAACCCTAGTGTGACGGTAACGTGTGCGAAAAGCGTCAACAATATTACCCTCTGCCAGCAGGTGCTGCTGAATTCCCCGTCTTCCTCGACCCAGCCGCCACAATGTGGAGTCATTGTGAGTTTTCAATATCCATTTAGCTTCTACCTGCCATTCACCTCTCTCAACTTGCAGTCGGTAGTGATGTCAGCGCAGGCGCAAAGCAGGATGGAGAACTAGATGCCTGACCTGCGCATCATACGGCACCGCGAGTGGCCTCACCTCTCGAAATGCGCGTGGCGCGCGGCGGCCGGCTTGGTCAATCTGTTTGCCCACAAGCGATTTGCCGACGAACGATTTGCCGGCGGACGATTTGCCGACGAACGTGGTTCGGCGCTGCTGGAATTTGCCATCGCACTGCCGCTGCTCGTGGTGTTCGTCGTGGGCATCTACGATTTCAGTGGCGCCTTTAATCAGAAGCAGAAGATCGAGCAGGCCGCCCAGGAAGGCGCCATCCTTGCCGGCGCGCAACCGACAAGCGATATTCAATCGAGCAATGGCAACCCCGCCTCTTTACAGGCTGTGGTGACCGCTGTTGTCAACTCGCTGGGCGCCAGTGGAGTGCTGCCCGGTGCTCCTTGCACTCTTCCCTATCCGGCGCCAACCCAGTCTGGCTTGACCTGGAGTTACCCAATCTCGGGATGTAACAGCGCTTATCCTTCCGACAATCTGGTCATCACCATTAACCGCGGATGCGTGTGTGCCGCTGGACCGGCCTGTACCGCCACGCCACCCTGTGCCTCGGGGCCGCCCGTGGCGGTTGGCAGCAGCGTTACCGTCACTTATCCATACCATTGGAGGTTCAATAGTGTGATTCAATTGCTAATCCCGGGCGCAACCTATGCGGCCATAACCCAGTTGACCGAGAGTTCCACGGTCCACAACCAGTTGTGAGGATGCTTGTTACGACTTCGAACTAACTTGCGAACCGGAAATCGAGAAGACGAGCAGGGCGTCATCATTACGTTGGTCGCGGTGTTCATGCTGTTTGTTGTAGGAGCGATGGCCGCGCTCTCAATTGACGTGGTAACGATCTACACTGCGCGCAGCGAGGCGCAACTGGCAGCCGATAGCGCAGCCTTGGCGGGCGCACGTGTGCTCGCAAACTCCGGGGCGACCTCGGATGGGACCGGCGCGCTGCTCGCAAGTGTTGAGTCTTCCTCCGGTCTCGCCCCGGCGGTCGCTTACCAGGTCGCAGAGCAAAATCAGGTAGGAGGCACAAACCTAACCTCCGGCCAAATAACGATTACCTTCGGTGGGACCGTTACTAACCCCACGGTAAACGTAAAGGTACAGAGCAATCTGCCCACATTTTTTGCGCGAATATGGGGAAGCACTCAGGTAACCGTGGCTGCGTCGGCCACAGCAGAGGTTTACAATCCGTCGGCAACAGGGCCCGTGTCAACGGGCGCGACGAGGCCGCTGGTCGCGCCCCTTTGTGTAAAACCGTGGCTGCTGCCGAATATACCTCCAGAGCCTGCGCCCGCCAATCCCCAGATTTTCGATCCTGTGACAGGAGCCATCTTCGATACAAATTTGCTGGGCTGGACATCCACCAACGCCCCTGCCACCCGAATGAGCGTTGTCTGTCCCGGCGGCGATTGTAGCGGAGCACCACTGCCGATTCCGGTAGCATGGCAATACTATCCTGGGGACCCGACCTCTTTCCCTGCTCCGACGAACGCGCTGGCCTCGTGTAGCCTGATACCGGTGCCTACTCCGTATCAGGAAAGTATTGCCGGTTGTATCCAGACGCCAATTGCGTGCAACAGCCAGGTCGCAATCGACACCAGCGCTTACACCACCCGAAATTCCGAGACGTCCGAAGCGGTGAATTGCCTGACCCACGCGACAACCAACAAAGGCGATACAGCTGCTTCCACCGGGAATCCGCCGACCGCGCCCTTCCAGTTTGTCGCCGGTGACGATAATCCGATTTCTGCCCTCGCCGGGAGCACCGTAATGGTGAGTGACTCGCTGGTTACCGTGCCCGTGTTCAAGAGTACCAGCATCACGGCGCCGACCAATCCCGTCACGATCATAGGGTTCGCGCAATTGTTCCTGAATCCAGAAGGGCTCCGGACTCCCAATGGAGGATTGCATGTGGGACAGGTGAAGACCACCGTCATCAACCTGGCTGGTTGCGGATCCGTCGCCAGCGGGACTCCGATCGTCGGCAACGGCGCGTCTCCCGTGGTGGTACGGTTGATTAGCGGGTCGTAGTCGCGAGACTTCGGTTGCGACTTCACCTCGGAACTTCTTCTAACCCTTCATTCCCGCATTTATTCTTTTCCGCCCACCACCTGTGCATGCCCAAGCGCGGCCACCAGCGCGAATCCTCCGATCACATTTCCCAGCAACGTCGGAAGCAGGAATTGCGCTAAGTAGATTTTCCAGGTGATGACTTTTGTCGCGATCAGAAAAAACATGGTGGTCGAGCCGGCGATCACATGATTGAATCCGCTGATTCCGACCAGATACGTGATGATGATGATGATGGCGATGCGGGAGGATTCGGCACCGGGCAGCAGCCACACCATTAATGCGATCAGCCAGCCCGCGAAAATCGCGCGCATCAGCACCGTCCCGAACCCCGCTCCGAGATGCGCCACGCCGATGCTGGTCAAGGTTTCTTGTGTGTGCGC